>CAJTJV010000004.1 GCA_910576775.1 uncultured Muribaculaceae bacterium
GGATGCCGTTGCATTTATTGTCAATCCGGAGAATAATGTCGAAAAACTTACAGTAAACGAACTCTCCGACATCCTGTCAGGAGAGACTGACGAATGGAATGATCTTCAGCCTTCAGAACGCGGTAAAATTAAAGTCATCCTCGATCAAAGTGGTTCGAGCCTCGCAACATATCTGAGTGATTCACTTTTGCAGGGACGCCCTTTGGGAGCGACTGTATTTGCCGCAGGTTCAATTCCGGAAGTATTTGAAGCTGTCGAGAAGAATCCGGATGCGATAGGCGTTTTGGGCGTGAGTTGGATTAGCTCCGATATGGATAGCGCCGATATCAGTAAAGAAGAACTGGCAAACAGTGTGCTTGGTGAAGCTCCGGTTAACGGCGCGACACTGACACAGCGTGTCAAGGTTCTTAAGGTTTATCGGCCGGGGGAGGCTCGTGCCTATAAGCCATATCAGCAATACATATTTGATGGCTCTTATCCATTGTTCCGTCAAGTGTATATGATTACCACTGCTTCGACATCAAATGTGGCCGGTGGTTTCTATTCATTTGTAACAGGCCCAATTGGTCAGAAAATTATAATGAAGACAGGTATCCTCCCGGCTCGCGTACGTACAATTCAAGTTGAATTGCCTTCAAATGATTGAATTCTTGTAAATGGAAAAAGTAATAACTAAATAATAATTAAAGATGAAAATTAAATTTCTCTTATCCTTCCTTGTCGCAGGAAGCCTGTTTGCATCAGCGCAGACACAGGGCTACAAGGATGGTATCGAGTATTACAAAGCTGGACAGTATGACAATGCCCGGACAATTCTCGAACGTACTATCAATGACAATGCCACAGACAAGGCTCTCGCCAACTATTATCTCGGCCAAGTATGTCTCGTAAAAAAAGACAATGCCGCAGCTCAGAAATATTTCGAGACCGGCCGTGATATCGATCCGGCTTGTCCGTATAATTACATAGGTCTTGGCGCGCTTGACCTTCTCAAAGGGCAGCCCAAAAGCGCGGAAGATTTCTTCAAGGAGGCACAAAAACTTGGTAAGAAAAATGCAGATGTAACTGTTCAGATTGCTCGTGCATATTATAACGCGGATCCGGTGGCCTATGCCAAAGAACTTGACAAGTATCTTGCAAAAGCACACAAAGATTCCAAGAACAACGAGCCGGCCATATACATCCTTGAGGGCGATATGCTTAACGATAAAGGTGATTACGGCCAGGCCGCAGCTAAATATGAGCAGGCAATTACTTTCGACCCCTCAAATTCAGAAGGATATGTGAAATTTGCCAATGCCTATTTCAATGTGAACAAAGATTTCGGCATGAAGAAACTTGAAGAGCTTCTCGAAAAGCAGCCGAATTCTGCCATGGCTCAACGTGAACTCGCTGAAAAATATTTCCTTGCAGACCATTGGCGTAAAGCATCCGATCTTTATGGCAAATATATTCAGAATCCCAATCATTTCCCGGAGGATAAGGCTCGCTATGCCGTTTTGCTTTATTGGGGTGAGAAATATCCTGAATCGCTGAATGTCGCCAATGAAATTCTTGCATCAGATCCATCAAATTTTCTGATGCAGCGCGTACGTTTCCTTGATCAGACAGCCCTCAAAGATTATCCTGCAGCAGTTGCAAACGCCGAAAAATTTTTCTCCGCCAATCCTGATGGTAACTTTACGTCAAACGACTTTATCACCTATGCGGAAGCTTTGTCCGGCAACGGCCAGGATTCGCTTGCTGTAGTACAGTATGAACTTGCTGTTAAACGTTTCCCTGAAAATGACGATCTCCTAAAGAGCCTTTCGTCGGCATATTCCCAAAACAAGCAGTATGCAAAGAGTGCCGACGCTTATGCCGCATACCTCGCTTTACAGGAAAAGCCTTCGCTTAATGAGCTTTTTGGAATGTCAAGCCGCTACCTGAATGCTGCAGCTTATGCAGAGACGGAAGAGGAAGCTTCTGAACTTGCACAGCGAGGCATAGGCTATCTCAATCAGGTTCTTGAACGCACCTCTGAAATTTCTCCGGTTATGTATCAGCGTCTTGGCCGTCTGTATGTTGCCGGCAATAACAAACGCCCGGATCAGAACGCTATTGATGCATACGACAAGATGCTTGCTCTTCTTGATGCCGATCCTGCGAACCTCGACCCGGCAAACCCCAATAATGCACTCGGTCTTTACTCCGAAGCCTATGCTTTCAAACAGGCGTTCGCAAGCATTACCGGAGATAGTGAAGCACATAAGCTTTGGGGTGAGAAATACAATGAGATTAAAGAGCTCATGACTCCCAAACAGTAAAATACTCTTTGAGATTATCAAGGGCTCCGCGATTGTCGGAGCCCTTATTTTTAATACTATAAATATGGCATTAGCACCATTGGCAGAACGGCTCCGACCGCGGACACTCGATGAATATATAGGACAGAAGCATCTTGTCGGTCCAGATGGAATAATCCGCAGAATGATTGACACAGGCAATGTTTCATCCTTTATATTGTGGGGGCCTCCCGGTGTTGGTAAGACGACGTTGGCTCGAATAATTGCGAATACGACTAAAAGCAGTTTTTATACTTTGTCGGCTGTCACATCCGGGGTCAAGGATGTCCGTGATGTCATAGACAAGGCGCGAATCGACGTTCAGGGAATGTTTGCCCATGGACGCCCGATATTATTTATCGACGAAATCCATCGATTCAGCAAGTCTCAACAGGACAGCCTTCTCGGAGCCGTGGAGAATGGAACTGTGACACTTATTGGAGCGACTACAGAGAACCCTTCTTTTGAAGTGATAAGGCCACTACTGTCGAGAGCTCAGGTTTATACTCTCAAACCGCTTGATGAGTCAGATCTTCAGACTTTGCTGGACAGGGCGATTTCACAGGATAGTTATCTTTCTGAGGCTGGTGTCATTGTTGAAGAAACAACAGCTTTGTTCCGCTATAGCGGAGGCGATGCCCGCAAGCTACTCAATATTCTTGATCTGTTGCTGCAATCTACGCCTCTCGGCCAAAAGATTGTTATCAATGATAAGGTGATCACAGAAAGGCTTCAGGAAAATCCACAGGCTTACGATAAAAACGGCGAGATGCATTATGATATAATCTCCGCGTTTATCAAAAGTATACGTGGCAGTGATCCGGACGCCGCTGTTTACTGGCTTGCCAGAATGATTGCCGGAGGTGAAGATCCGGAATTCATTGCCCGCAGACTTGTTATTCTTGCCTCCGAGGATATTGGACTGGCGAACCCGAATGCGATGCTGATAGCAGACACAACTTTTAATATAATTCAGAAAATAGGAATGCCGGAAGGGCGAATTCCTCTTTCAGAATGCGCCATATATCTTGCGCAGTCGCCAAAGAGTAATTCCGCATATATAGCCATAGATGCCGCTCTTGCCGAGGTTGAGCGCTCGGGTAATCTTCCGGTTCCTCTGCACATCAGGAATGCGCCTACATCACTAATGAAAAAACTTGGTTATGGTATAAATTACAAATATGCTCATGACTATCCGGGAAATTTTGTTATACAACAATTCCGGCCGGATGCGATAGCAGACATGACGTTCTGGCATCCATGCGATAACCCGTCGGAAAATCTTATGAGACAAAGACACGAAGCCCGTTGGGGCAAAAAAGAGTGATTTGTCATTGCTGATTATTTATAACCGACTTTCTTTGTGTTTTTCCGTTTTTATACCATATTATGCAGTTAGTGCTACAAAAAATCGTATTTTTGCAGCAAAATAATTATTAGATACAATGGAAAACAACAACGACCAGATTAACCCCGCCACTACGCAGTGTGTACCACCGCCGATTGCGCCACCGTCAAAGCGCAAGGACAGCCTGGGGATGAAAATACTTCTCATCGCCATAATATCGGCAGTACTGATGATTCCGAGCATTATTATATCCGTCCTGATAAGCGACCGAGAACGCACCCTTGATACTACCGTGAGTGAGATTTCCGACTCATGGAGCAGTCGCCAGTTGATTTCGGGTCCCATAATCTCGATACCATACGACAGCATCTCCCGCTCCAACAACGGAGGCGTGGTAAGGTTGTTGCCATCCCGTATGTATTTCGATGCATCCCTGACGTCGCAGCAGCTGCACCGTGGTATATACGAGGCTATAGTCTATAATTCGGACATAACCTTAAAAGGTGATTTCAGTTATGAACCGTTGCAAAAACTCGGAATACCGCTGTCGGCATACCGCTTCGATAAAGCCTATGTCACCGTCGGAATCGGCGACCTGCGAGGGGTGGAAGAAATTTCGCCAATCAGCTTGGGGAACGAAAGCTACGAACTCGAGGGTACAAACAACAGTGAGGTATATGTGGCCGCGGACATGGGCCGGTCATATTACGTTGACGAATCGCCAGCGTCGGGGTGTATGCAGGCAAATGTGAGCCTTCCATCTGCCGACTCTGCTACCTTTGTATACAGTGTATCCCTGAAGTTGCGTGGATCCGGCTCACTCGGTGTTACACCGGTAGGGCATCGCAACGAAATCATTATTAAGGGAGATAGTCGCTCTCCATCGTTCAAAGGCATGTTTCTTCCCAGCATGCGCGAGGTTGGAAAAGATGATTTTACTGCTTCGTGGATTCTAAACTCCACCAATCGCAATTACCCTCAGGCCTTTGTAGGCAGCCGTGCCGGCGAGATAAATAACTCGGCGGTGGTGGTTGACCTCCTGGTGCCTGTTGATCGCTACCAGAAAACCGACCGAGCTATCAAGTATGCTATAGTAGTGATACTTCTCACATTTATTTCCATACTGCTTGCCGAGGTCATGCTGCGCCATCCCATCAATTTGTTGCAGTATCTACTCGTGGGTCTCGCCCTCATCCTCTTTTATTCGCTGCTGCTGTCGATGAGTGAGCATCTCAGTTTCGGTATTAGCTATCTTTTGTCGGCGGTAATGACTATAGGGCTTATCACACTCTATTTGCGCGGAGTACTGGGATCTACCAAGGTTGCGACAGCCATATGCGTTCTGCTCACGGTAATCTATATATTTATCTTCGTACTGCTGAGTCTTGAGACATATGCCCTTCTTACCGGCAGTATCGGCCTCTTCCTGGCTTTGGCGGCGGTGATGTATGCCACCTTGCGTCTGCGAATTGAAAACCGTTGATATTTATAACTTTTAAATAAAGTCCAATACGACCGGGCTTTATTTATTCATTGCGGCATCCTGATAGTAGCATGTTAATGTCATCAAATTGCAGGCAAATATAAGAAACTATATGTAACTAACTTTAAATATGTAAATTAGAGCGGCATGACAAATTCAGCTTTGTAATGTCGCTCTTTTTTTGTAATTTCGCGCAAAATTCATGCAATGTCAGATAATTCACTTTTGAAACGCCTTGAAGGTATTGACTCACGGTTTGAAGAAGTAAGCACTCTTATTACGGATCCCGCTGTTATTGCCGACATGAAGCGATATGTGCGTTTATCCAAAGAATATAAAGAGCTTGAGCGGCTGACAGCCTTGACACGCCGTTATCGTACCTTAACAGAGAATATTGAAGAATCACATCTCATTCTGGATGAAGAGAGTGATTCTGAGATGCGTCAGATGGCGAAGGAACAATTGGATGCTGCTACAGAATCGTTGCCTGCACTTGAAGAAGAAATAAAATTGCAGCTTATACCGGCCGATCCGGAAGACGGGAAAAATGCTATTCTTGAAATCCGCGGTGGCACCGGTGGCGATGAAGCGGCAATATTCGCAGGTGATCTATGTAAGATGTACATCAAGTATTGTGAAAGCCGCGGATGGAATGTAGCCATAACATCTGCCAGTGAGGGTGCGGCCGGAGGTTTTAAAGAAGTCGTGCTATCAATTAGTGGAGACGGCGTTTACGGAGTTTTAAAATATGAAAGCGGCGTGCATCGAGTACAGCGAGTCCCTGCTACGGAAACACAGGGTAGGGTTCATACTTCGGCCGCGACGGTAGCGGTGCTACCAGAGGCAGAACCGTTCGATGTGGAAATCAATGAAGGCGAGATAAAATGGGATACCTTTCGCTCCGGAGGCGCAGGCGGCCAAAATGTAAATAAAGTTGAATCCGGGGTTCGTCTCCGCTATCTATGGAAAAATCCTAATACCGGTGTTTCGGAGGAGATTCTTATCGAATGTACGGAAACCCGCGATCAGCCAAAGAACAAAGAGAGAGCGCTCAGCCGTTTGCGTACGTTCATATATGACAAGGAGCATCAGAAATATATTGACGATATTGCATCCCGACGTAAGACTCTTGTAAGCACCGGCGACCGTTCTGCAAAAATACGTACATACAATTATCCACAGGGGCGTATCACCGACCACCGGATCAATTATACAATATACAATCTTCAAGCTTTTGTAGACGGTGATATACAAGATGTTATCGACCACCTTATAATTGCTGAGAATGCCGAGAAACTAAAAGCTTCTGAGCTATAAATCAATTACATATCCGAGTATTATGAAAAGGACTGATTTAGTAGAACATATTTTTGAAAAGGGTAGTTTCCTTTGTGTTGGCCTTGATCCCGACGTAAAGAAATTGCCTTTATGTATAAAAGGCACAGACGCAGAACGCGTAGAAACTTTTTGCAAAGCAATTGTAGATGCGACAGCGGCATACTGCGTGGCATATAAACCAAATCTTGCATTTTTCGAAAGTCTCGGAGCCGATGGAATAGCTGTTGTGGAGAGGGTTGTAAGTTATATAAAGGAGAAACACCCTGAACAGTTTGTTATAGCAGATGCAAAGCGCGGAGACATCGGTAACACCGCAGCTTTGTATGCGCGCACTTTCTTTGAAACAATGGATTTCGATGCCTGCACTTTAAATCCGTATATGGGTAAAGATTCCGTCGCACCTTTTTTGGAGTATGCTGATAAATGGAGTATTATTCTTGCTCTGACTTCCAATCCGTCATCTTCTGATTTTGAGGCAGTAAAAGATGACAAAGGCACACCACTTTACGAGCGAGTTCTTCGTCTTTCGCGTCACTGGGGGTCGCCCGTCAATACGATGTATGTTGTTGGTGCAACTCAGGCGGCTTATCTTGCCGACATCCGTAAAATTGTGCCGCGTCACTTTCTTCTTGTTCCAGGAGTCGGTGCGCAGGGCGGCAGTCTTGAAGAAGTCGCAAAATATGGGCTTATTGACGAATGCGGTTTGCTTGTTAATAGTTCCAGAGGCATTATTTATGCATCTAAGGATAGTGATTATGCAGAAGCAGCAGGCAATGCAGCCAGAGACCTTGCCGGACAGATGCAGAATCTTTTGAAAGCCTATGCGGAAAACTGATTTGCATATTACGATATAAATTAGTAATTTTGCGGCTTAAAACAGTTGTAAATGCACCTGAATGGATAATTGCAGCCAAGAGATAAGTATGTTGTTTGAGGTAAGCTGGGAGGTTTGCAATAAAATTGGCGGTATATATGCCGTTTTATCCTCTAAAGCAAAGACCCTCAAGGAAACTTTAAAAGATAATCTTGTATTCATTGGTCCTGATGTATGGAGCAATGAAAATCCTTCTCCATATTTTACAGAGTCTGAAACTCTGATGCACAGCCTTATGAAGCGAACAATGCTTCCAGACGGAGTTTTTGTCCGCGTCGGGCGTTGGGAAATCCCCGGGCGTCCTGTGGCAATCCTTGTGAAGTTTCAAGGTATGGATGCAAGCAAAGATGCGGCATATGGTCGCATGTGGGATTTGTTCGGTGTTGATTCGCTACATGCTTATGGAGACTATGATGAAGGATGTAATTTCGCGCGCGCCGCTGCGGCAGTAATCGAAGGAATTGTTAAGGCCGCAAAGGTTAGTCCACGCCAAGTTGTCGCCCATTTTGATGAATGGACTACAGCGATGGGCCTTCTGACGCTAAAAGCGGACATGCCTGAAATAGCGACGGTATTCACCACGCATGCTACAAGTATTGGACGAAGTATTTGTGGCAATGGCAAGCCTCTTTACGATTATCTCTCAGGCTATAATGGTAATCAGATGGCAAGTGAGCTAAACATGCAGTCGAAACATTCTCTTGAATCCGCTGCAGCCCGCAATGCCGATTGTTTTACTACTGTAAGTGATGTAACCGCAACGGAATGCGCACAATTGCTTGGTAAAAAGCCGGATGTCGTTACGCCAAATGGATTTGAACTGAATTTCGTGCCTGCAAAAACGAAATATACAAAAGCACGTACGGAAGCAAGATCTCGTCTGCTTGAGGTTGCAAATGCACTGACCGGCTCGGATTTTGATGACGATACACTTGTTATTGCAACATCAGGACGTTGCGAATACCGAAACAAAGGCATCGATGTATTTATAGATTCTCTTGACAGACTGAGACATAAACAACATTCGCGCCGTGTATTAGCCTTTGTACTTGTGCCGGCGTGGTGTGGAGGCCCGCGCGAGGACTTGCAGCATAATATGGAAACCGGTTCCGTACAGCGTCTCAGCGATCCTGTACTTACGCACAAGCTCAACAATTATAACGAAGATCCAATAAACAATAGAATCCATCAGTTGAATTTCTGTAATGACAATAATTCCGGAGTAGGGGTTATTTATGTTCCATGTTATCTTGATGGCCATGATGGGATTTTCGATAAAACATATTACGAACTTTTGCCGGGGCTTGATGCGACGGTATTCCCGTCGTATTACGAGCCATGGGGCTATACACCACTCGAAAGTATTGCTTTTGGAGTGCCTACAGTAACAACTACTCTGGCCGGTTTCGGTAAATGGATTCTTAGTGAGTGCGAAAAAGGTCTAAACAAATGCGGTGTTGCTGTTGTTGAACGCACTGACAGCAATTATGATAGCGCAGTGAGCACTATATCAGAAATTCTGTCGGATATATCTGAAACACCGAAGCGAAAATACAGCGCAATGCGCAAAGCTGCGATGAAAATTTCAGAGAAAGCTCAGTGGTCGGATTTCATCAAGTATTATAATGAAGCATATTGTATCGCTATAAAAAATCGCGATGCCAGAATGATAAAGTAAATACAATATTTATTAAATATGAAACTCTCTGTAAGCAATACCAACGCACCTGTATGGCGCGATATTACAGTAAAAGCAGAGCTTCCCAAGCAATTAAAACCGCTTGAGGAACTGGCAAAAAACCTTTGGTGGGTATGGAACAGCGAGGCCAAAGCCCTATTCCGTTCCATCAATCCAGATTCTTGGCGCAGAGACGGAGAAAACCCCGTACTTATAATTCAGCGCCTTTCGTCGGAGCGTATAACCGAGCTTCTTGGTGACGAAGCGTTCCTTACGGAACTCAATCGAGTATATTCAGATTTCAAACAGTATATGAGCAAGCCGATGCGCAAGGATGTCCCTTCCGTATCGTATTTCTCAATGGAATATGGACTCTGCAATTGTCTGAAAATTTATTCGGGTGGTCTTGGCGTACTTGCCGGTGATTATATCAAGGAAGCATCAGACAGTTGTGTCGATATGACTGCGGTCGGTTTCCTATATCGTTACGGATACTTTACCCAGACACTTAGCGTCGATGGCCAACAGATTGCCAACTATGAGCCTCAGAATTTCAACCAGCTGCCGATAGAGCAGGTTATGGAGGCAGACGGGCGTCCTATGATCCTTGAGGTTCCGTATCCGGGTCGAGTTATCTATAGTCATGTATGGCGTGTAAATGTTGGCCGTATGAAGCTGTATCTGATGGATACCGATTTCGACATGAATAGCGAATTCGACCGTCCTATCACCCACAAACTTTATGGAGGTGACTGGGAGAATCGTATCAAACAGGAATATCTTCTCGGTATCGGCGGTGTTCTTATGCTCCAGAAACTCGGAGTCAACAGTCAACTCTACCATTGCAATGAAGGCCACGCAGCTCTTCTGAATCTTCAGCGTCTCGTAGATTTTGTGCAAAAAGACGGCCTGAGTTTCAATGTAGCCCTTGAACTCGTGCGAGCCTCGTCGCTATATACTGTACACACACCAGTACCGGCCGGCCATGACTATTTCGACGAGGCGCTCTTCGGCAAATATATGGGCGAGTATCCCGTGAAACTCGGTATATCCTGGAGCGACCTTATGAACATGGGTCGCGAGAATCCCGATACCAACGAGCGATTCTCAATGAGCGTATTCGCTCTTAACACCTGTCAGGAGGCAAACGGTGTAAGTTGGCTTCACGGCGAGGTTTCGAAAAAGATGTTCTCCGGAATATGGAAAGGCTATTCATGGGAAGAAAGCCATGTCGGTTACGTAACCAATGGCGTGCACATGCCTACGTGGGCAGCTTCTGAATGGAAAGAGTTCTATAAAATGAAACTTGGCGCAGGTGTATTTGACAACCAAAGCGATCCTGAAGCCTGGAAGCCAATCTTTGATGTGCCTGATCAAGAGATTTGGGACATGCGAGTGACAATGAAGAACAAGTTCATAAACTTTGTCCGTCGCGATTTCAAAGAAAAATGGCTCGCAAATCAAGGAGACCCCTCGGCTGTCGTTAATATTCTCGATCGCATCAACCCCAACGCTCTTATCATCGGTTTTGCCCGCCGTTTTGCAACATATAAACGTGCACACCTTCTGTTTACCGACCTCGACCGTCTTGCCAAGATTGTAAACAATCCCCAGTTCCCTGTTCAGTTTATTTTCGCCGGTAAAGCGCATCCCGCAGATGGCGCCGGCCAGGATCTTATAAAACGAATTGTTGAAATCAGCCATCGTCCTGAATTCCTCGGTAAGATTATATTCCTCGAAGACTATAATATGATTGTAGCGAAAAGACTTGTAACCGGTGTTGATATTTGGCTCAACACGCCCACTCGTCCGCTTGAGGCATCTGGTACATCGGGTGAGAAGGCCGAGATGAACGGTGTGCTTAATTTCTCCGTTCTCGACGGTTGGTGGTACGAAGGCTATCGCTTTAATGAGCATGCCGGTTGGGCTCTTACAGACAAACGTACTTATACCGATCAGGGGCAACAGGATAAACTCGATGCTGCAACAATATATTCAATGCTTGAAAATGAGATTATCCCGCTATATTTCGAGAAGAATTCCGCAGGATATTCTCCTCGATGGATTCAATATATCAAAGGATCTATCGGTGATATCGCTCCGCATTTCACCATGAAGCGTATGATTGATGACTATATCAGCCGCTTCTATGACAAGGAAGCCAAACGTAGCACGCGTCTTCGCGAGGACAACTTTACCCTTGCCAAGAATATCGTAACATGGAAAGAGCGAGTTGCACAAGCATGGGACGGCATTAAGGTTGTAAGCATAATGCACAATGGCGAGATAACCAACGGTGAGACCGGTGAGCCTTTCTGCATTGAAGCTACAATTGATACCAATGGTCTCGGACGAGATCTTGGACTTGAGATGGTAGTATTCCGTCAGGCAGATGGGGCAGAGAGTCTTAGCTATATCGAGCCATTCAAGATTGTCAAGCATGACGGCAATCTCGTTACATACGAACTGAAATCCAAAATCAAGGATGCCGGAGTATTCCGGATAGGTTTCCGTCTATATCCCAAGAATGCGGAACTTCCGCACCGTCAGGATTTCGCGTACACTCGTTGGATTTAAACCTGCATAATAATGTTGTGAGGCCCGGCTCTTTGGATTCGGGCCTCACATTGTATTCTATGTGAACAAAAAGCCGTTTTATAGCGTATAGATATATATCAATACTAAACTAATATAAGACACGATGAAACTATTAAAGACTATTTCAATAGGTGTATTGGCGATTGGCCTCCTTATAGGCGAATGCGGGTGTTCTTCAATGACTAACACTGGCAAAGGCGCTTTAATCGGCGGTGGCGGCGGCGCAGCACTTGGTGCAGGTTTAGGCGCTCTGATCGGAGGTGGAAAAGGTGCGGGTATAGGTTCTGCAATTGGTGCTGCAGTCGGTGCCGGCGCCGGAACCCTTATCGGCAATAAAATGGACAAGCAGAAGAAGCAGCTCGAAGAGCAACTGGGCAATCAGGCTAAAGTGGAAACTACTACAGATCAAAATGGCCTGAAAGCTATTAAGGTTACATTTGAAGGCGGTATTCTTTTCCCGACTGGCAAATATAGCCTCAATCCGCAGGCAAAAGCCGATTTGACACGTTTTGCAGCTTCTCTGAAAGATAATCCTGATACAAACGTACAAATCTATGGCTTCACAGACAATACAGGTAGCTTTGCCGTCAACCAGAAACTTGCAGGCGAACGTGCGGATGCTGTATTGAGCTATCTCGCTAATTCGGGAGTAGCGCCTACACGCTTGTCTGCCGAAGGTATACCGATGGCAGATTATATAGCCGACAATAGTACGGCAGCTGGTCGTGCACAGAATCGCCGTGTTGAGATTTATATATCAGCGAACAAAGCGATGATTGAGAAAGCCCAGGCCGGAAACTTGAATTGATGATAGCATATTAAGCAAATGCCCGTTCGACTCAATGTCTTTCGGGCATTTTTAATGCACTTGTACAGATTGTAGTTTTTGCTTAATTTTGCATATAATTATAGTACATAATATGATAATATGATAGTTAATCAGGCTCGTTTTGCCGTCAGTAATAGCGATTGGCGTAAATGTCCGGGGGATATCAAGCATGAATATGCTTTTATAGGACGCTCTAATGTTGGGAAGTCATCGTTAATAAATATGCTTACAAGTCGGAAAGGTCTTGCAATGACATCCGCAACACCCGGCAAGACTATGTTGATAAATCACTTTCTGATTGATGATAGCTGGTATGTTGTCGACTTACCAGGTTATGGCTATGCCCGACGGAGTAAAGCCGATAGGGATAGGCTTGAAGGTATTATTAAAGGTTATATTCTCGGACGTGAACAAATGACAAATTTGTTTGTATTGATTGACAGCCGACATAAACCACAGAAAATTGATCTTGAGTTTATGGAATGGCTTGGAGAAAACGGCATACCGTTCAGCATAGTTTTTACGAAAATCGATAAACAGAGTGTCGGTGCTACCGACAAGAATATCGCCAACTATTGTACTCAATTACTTGAACAATGGGAGGAACTGCCGCCCATATTCAAGACCTCGAGTACAGATGGACGAGGTCGGACTGAAATTCTCGATTATATTGAACAGATGAACAGACTACCATTATTTGACGCCGAACAATAAAATCCTAAAAGCGTTTTTAATACATGATAATTCTTAACTACTATTGATATTATGGATAAAAAGCGCACAGACAGAGCAGTCAAGCCGGCAGATAAATACCGTGGCGTTGGCGTTAATGATGACAGCAAGAATGAGGTTAACGGATTCCTTACCAAACAGGATACATGTACACTGAATAATAATCCGCGGAATACTGAGCTTGAAGGCCAATAATATTTTGAGACAAAAACAGAGAGGCATGAATCATTAAGGTTAGTGCCTCTCTGTTTATATTGTAATCAAATTCCTATCCGCATTTGCTTGTGCCGCAAGATGTGCATATAAGACATCCTTCCTGATAGACCAGTGTTTCTTCTCCGCAATTCGGACAACGCTGTCCATTTGCGGTAGTACCATTCGGCAGATATTTCTTTAGTGCTCGTTCAACACCCATTTTCCATGTATTGATGCTTTGTGAGTCAAGTTCAAGTCCACTCACAAGTTTTAGGACCTGATCGATTGGCATACCATAACGGAGAACTCCGGATATAAGTTTAGCGTAATTCCAAAATTCAGGGTTGAACTTGTCGCTTAAACCTTCTATGGTCGTCTTATGACCTCGTTTGTTTATGAATTGAAAGTCATAGCGCTTGTTCCCGTTTTCATCAAGGGCTTTGATAATCTTGCCGTGAGTAACATTCTTGGGGCAGTAAATTCCATCTTCATCATCAGCAAGTCCTGTGAATATTTCGTAGGGACGTCCATCGACAAGACCTACAAAAGCAATCCATTTCTCCTTGTTGTTCTGGAACCGTACAACATCAGCCTCCAGCTCAATTGGACGCTTGGAAAGAATCGGCTGATGTTCGTGGCCATGTTTCTCGGCATCCTTTTTCTCTTTTTCCTTTTCAACAGCAACAAGAACGCCCGAACGGGAACCGTCGCGGTAGACCGTACATCCTTTACACCCGGCATGCCAAGCTTCACGGTATAGCATATCGACTTCCTCAACACTAATATCGGACGGCAGGTTGATTGTTACTGAAATTGAGTGGTCGACCCATTTCTGAATCTTTCCTTGCATTTTCACTTTCTCATGCCAGTCGATTTCGTTTGCTGTAGCGCCGGCATATGGTGACTTGGCAACAAGTTCGTCGAGTTCTGACTGGGTATAGTTCTTGGTTGCATCCAAACCCTTGATTCGCATCCATTCGAGGAATTTTGGATGATAGACGATATACTCTTCGAAGGAATCCCCGTTTTCGTCAACATAATCAATACGGGCGGCCGGGTCGGCGGCATTGATTTTACGTCGCCTTTTATAGACCGGCATAAAGACAGGTTCAATGCCACTTGAAGTGCGTGTCATAAGACTCGTCGTGCCGGTTGGTGCGATTGTAAGACAGGCGATGTTTCTACGACCGTATTTACACATATTGTCATATAATTCGGGATCCGCTTCAGAAAGACGTTGGATGAAAGGATTGTTTTTCTCACGATCGGAATTATAGACCTCGAACGCGCCCCTTTCTTTTGCCATATTGACGGAAGAATTGTATGCGGCAAGTGCTACAGCACGGTGTACATTTACAGAGAATTCAGTTGCTTCCGGTGTACCGTAACGCAATCCAAGTGCAGCCTGCATATCACCTTCAGCGGTAGTTCCAAGGCCTGTGCGGCGCCCTTTAAGCGTTTTGTTCCTTATTTTCAGCCATAGGTCGCGTTCTGGGGCGCGGACTTCCTCCGGTTCAGGGTCGGATTCGATTTTTTTGAGAATAAGGTCGATTTTTTCCATCTCAAGGTCGATGATGTCATCCATCAGACGCTGGGATTTACCTACAATTTCCGTAAGTTTATCAAAATCAAAGTACGCATCTTTTGTAAACGGATTCCTGACAAAAGAGTAAAGGTTGATTGCAAGCAGTCGGCAACTGTCATAAGGGCAGAGTGGAATTTCCCCGCAAGGATTTGTGGAAATCGTTTCAAATCCAAGGTCTGAATAGCAGTCCGGTACACTTTCTCTGCGAATGGTATCCCAGAAAAGGACACCCGGCTCTGCCGATTTCCACGCATTGGCAACAATCTTGTGCCATAATGCAGCTGCATCAATATCTTTTTCAAATTGAGGGTTAGGGGAGTCTACCGGATATTTCTGACGATATAGTTCTCCGCTCTCAACTGATTTCATGAAATCGTCATCAATTCGGACAGATACGTTTGCACCGGTTACTTTGCCTGGAGTCATTTTGGCATCTATGAATGCTTCGGCATCCGGATGCTTGATACTTACTGTCATCATCAAAGCTCCGCGGCGTCCGTCCTGTGCAACCTCTCGGGTGGAGTTTGAATAACGTTCCATGAACGGCACAAGTCCGGTAGATGTAAGAGCGGAATTCTTCACAGCAGCACCCTTGGGGCGTAAATGCGACAGGTCGTGACCTACACCGCCACGCCGTTTCATAAGTTGTACCTGTTCCTGATCTATACGCATAATGCCGCCGTAGCTGTCCGGCTTGCCATCGATACCTACAACAAAGCAGTTCGACAACGAACCAATCTGAAATGTATTTCCAATTCCGGCCATCGGACTACCTTGTGGCACGGCATAATCAAAATTCTTGAGCAAATCGAAGATTTCGGATTCGCTCATCGGTGCCGGATAATGAGATTCTATTCTTGCAAGTTCTGATGCAAGACGATGATGCATGTCCTCTGGTGTTTTTTCATAGATATTTCCATCGGAGTCCTTCAGCGCATATTTGTTAACCCAAACCTGCGCTGCAAGTTCGTCTCCGTTGAAATACTCCAGCGAAGCCGTTGTTGCTTCGTCGTAGGAGTAAGTTTTTAAATTCGTGTCCATTGAAATTATAGATAAAGTGACACAAATTTGGCAATTATTTTTCAAATTGCCAAATCAAAATTTCTCAAAAACGAAAACTATTTAAAGCAGTTATGTCGTAAAGTTGTCAATAATATTAAACCGGGATGATAATGCTACTTGTTGTATTCACTGGCAAAATGGAACTTGATTTCAGGAAAATCACTCTGTGCCATAGTCAGTACGTATGCTGAATCAGCAAGAAATACATCACGTCCTTCACGGTCGATTGCCATAAATTGATATTTTCTTTTCTTGAATGCTTCAATTGCCTGCTGATTGTCACTATCTACCCAACATGCCTTATACATACTCATCGGTTCCCATCGGCATTGCGCGCCATATTCATGAAGAAGACGATATTGTATTACCTCAAACTGTAGCTGTCCAACGGTGCCGATAATCTTTCTTCCATTAAACTGGTGTATAAACAATTGGGCGACACCTTCATCCATCAACTGCTGAATTCCTTTTTCGAGCTGCTTTGATTTCATTGGATCGGCATTCTCAATGTACATGAACATCTCGGGCGAGAAACTGGGGAGGTCCTTATAGTGTAAATCCTCGCCTTGTGTGAGAGTATCTCCGATCTTGAAATTACCAGAATCCGGTATACCTACAATATCCCCCGGATATGCTTCGTCAACTATACTCTTCTTTTGGGCCATAAATGCGGTTGGAGCGGCAAACCGCAGACTCTTGCCAGTCCGAATCTGTTTGTATGGTGCGTTGCGTTCAAATTTGCCGGAGCATACTTTTACGAAGGCAATACAACTTCGATGGTTCGGATCCATGTTGGCATGAATCTTGAACACGAAACCGCTGAAAGCCGGTTCTTCCGGGTTTACCCGACGTTCGACGGCTTCAATCGGTCGAGGACATGGAGCGATTTTTACAAAACAGTCCAAAAGTTCTTTTACGCCGAAAGTATTAAGCGCGGAGCCGAAAAACACGGGTGCCAGTTTGCCTTCCTTGTATTTACTTTCATCAAATTCCGGGTAAACTCCTTCAATAAGCGACAAATCATCGCGCAATTGTGTGGCAAAACTTTCACCGACAGCCTCATCAATTCTTACATCATTCACATCGTCAATTTCAACGCGCTCGGTAGCTTTCTGTTTGTCAGGAGTGAAAAGATCGAGGCAATGTTCATAAATATTGTAGACACCCTTGAATTTGGCTCCTATGCCGAGAGGCCACGATAATGGACGCACTGCTATATGGAGTTCTGCTTCCAGCTCATCAAGAATTTCAAATGGGTCGCGTCCTTCCCTGTCGAGTTTGTTGACAAATATTATTACCGGTGTATTACGCATACGGCATACCTCCATCAGCTTTCGAGTCTGAGCCTCAACGCCTTTTGCAACGTCTACTACAATAATTACGCTGTCGACAGCCGTTAGAGTCCTATAAGTATCTTCCGCGAAATCCTGATGGCCGGGAGTATCAAGTATATTGATTTTATAGTCTCCATAGTTAAAACCCATTACCGACGTTGCGACGGATATACCACGCTGTTTTTCAATTTCCATCCAGTCGGATGTTGCTGTTTTCTTTATTTTGTTTGATTTTACAGCACCTGCGATATGTATGGCACCGCCAAACAGCAACAGTTTCTCGGTAAGAGTTGTTTTGCCGGCGTCAGGATGGGAGATGATGGCAAAAGTTCGGCGGCGTTCTATTTCTTCTTTTAATGTGGACATGGGTTTCAATTAAGTTTTGACATACAGCGGCGCAATGCATCCTGCCAGTGAGGAATTGCAATGCCGAATGTAGCTTTTATTTTTCTTTTATCAAGTACAGAATAAAACGGGCGAGTTGCGGCTGTAGGATAATCTTCTGTTGTGATAGGCAATACGTTGAGCGCCGCATTTTGCATGCCGGCACACTCAAGTATTGCAACTGCAAAATCGTACCATGAGGCAACCCCTTCATTAGAATAATTGTAAATGCCGGCCTGCCAGTGTCCTCCACATACAATATCTGCAATTGTTTCGGAGAGGTCTGCACTATATGTCGGCGTTCCTATCTGGTCGGATACAACGTTTATTTTTTTTCCATCATCCGCCAGCCGTAGAATTGTTTTGACAAAGTTGCTCCCGTAAGGAGAATACAGCCAGCCGGTACGGATGATTATACCATCAGGCGCAAAACCGAGCATTGCCGTTTCCCCTTTTCGTTTCGTTGTCCCATAAACCGAAAGAGGAGCGGGTTTGTCACTTTCATTATATGGACGGCAGGAGCGACCGTCGAATACATAATCTGTAGAAATATGGAGTAGTCTGAAATCAAATTCTTCAGCATATTTTGCAATATTCATTACTGCATCCACATTGACTTTGGCGCATTCGAGCTTTTCTTCTTCGGCTTTGTCGACGGCAGTGTATGCCGCGCAATTAATCACATGAGTGAATCCACCGGTTCTTAGGAATTGTTCTACGGCTTTTGAGTCTGTGATATCGAGTTCTTGATGGGAAATACCGGTTACACACCCGGGCACACGGCTTTCAAGCGTGTGCATAAGCTCCGTACCAAGCTGTCCGTTACATCCTGTGACAAGTATCTTCATTAACGCAATTTTGATAATGCAAAATTACGAAATTTTTGCCAATACACGGAGCCTTAAATTTAAAAATCCGTATGCATAACCACATGTAGCCTCTATGTTGAGTCCACTGGGGGAAAATTGTGTTTCTACATTGATTTCTGGAAAAAGGATTAGTACCAGTTTATGCCGTTTGAACGCGATGAACGTTTGTCGTATTTGAGGTCGGAGAGTAATGATGATTTTACCGATATATGGAAATTATAGCTTTTATATGGACCGACTGGCACAAAACTTGCTCGCATGGTAAAGCAGTGCAGGTCGCGGGATATGTTGCAGTTCATATACGCAAGTTTGTGTGTATCGAAATTATACGATGCGGAGAATGAAAAATTCCAGTTTGGAGTTGGTTTTATATTGCCAGAAAACGACAGATTCTGCGTTATTCGCCCGTCAAACTCCATTTTCTGCTTGTTGAAAGCGCCATAGCCGTAATTCACGGAATAATTGAACGTCAAACTCCATGGCACGCTCCATTTCGCATATCCGTCGCGATTTACTTTGACACCTCCGCCATTGTGGTCGTCGGATATGTCGTTTCGATTGCGGTCCGCCTCTGCTCCCGACATCCCTTCATTGGAATTATTGTTGTTGGAATCGCTGCCCTTGTTTTTCTTTTTGAAAGTATCGTTGTTGAAAGTATAGCTGAAAGATGTGCCGGTGCGCATCAGTCTGCCAAAGCCTTTGCCACAGGATATACGGAGTTTGTCGACTTTTACAGGTGTTCCGGCGGAGTTCAGAGCATAGGTATAAGGGTCCCATGTTGCGGAAAGGTTGAGATTGAACCCTTTTGTCAGACGAAGCATGATTGACGTTGAGATATCACTGAAACGTAGCGAGTCT
The DNA here is from genome assembly GCA_910576775.1 of uncultured Muribaculaceae bacterium. Lineage (GTDB taxonomy): Bacteria > Bacteroidota > Bacteroidia > Bacteroidales > Muribaculaceae > CAG-873. The sequence continues at coordinate 19,492 of CAJTJV010000004.1, forward strand.
GCCGCCATATTGTAGCTTTGGTTGATATTGAGATTCTCTATTATTGATATCTTTTTCTCGCCGATGGAATCATTGTCGCTTTTTACTTTCATCTCTACATTATTTGAGAGGCTGAATGACACAGAACCTGTTTTGCCTTCAGATGGCACACCATATAACGCGTTGGGGAATTTTGAATACCGACGTACCTGTTCCTGTCCCTGTTTATCGAGATAGCGGTACTGACCGTAATATCCGAAAAAAGAAGACCCAAAATCCGGAGCTCCCGAGAATGAAATCGTTGGAGTCATGACATAGCGTACCATCTTGAATTTCTTTGCAAGAAAGCCTAATGGCTGGAAGAAGAAATATACTTTGGTATCCATTGACACTGAGGCCTGGAAATCCCATACATTATAAAAACCGTATGTAGTATCCATCTGCTCTATGCCGTTTTCCGCATCCCAATTGCGGTTCACCTTTCGGGTGTACATTCGGTCTGTCAGATTTATTGAAGGCGTCAGATTTACGTATTTGAGCACGTTGAATGTTGCGGAAATCGGTATCTTATGACTCATGGCATTACGCCAATCTTTTATCAGACTTTTTTTGAAAAAGACATTTTGCTGAGCTGTAAGTGAATTCTGTAAAATACCCGTATAACTAAGTTTTATTTTCTCATACCACTTTTCGGCACCGATGGCTTTCTTCCTTTTGAAAGGATATACCTGCGACATTGTGACTGTTACATTTGGGAACGATACTGCCAAAGTTGAATCCTGTGTGCGCTGACTTACATTGAAAGTTGTTGACAGGCTCCATTTGCTCGACGGGAAACGATATGTCATGTTTATCGTCGAACTTTTTGTGTTTTCTGTAAAAGATGGTGAATAATAGGAGTTGAGGTCGTTTCGCTGGTAGCCGGAGGTCGCAAAATTCACGCTTGCCGAAAAATTCATATTCGGATTTGCTTTTGAGTCCTGAGAGTGACTCCATATAACCTGAAAGTTTGTTTGTGCGGAATAATCGGGTGAACCTTTTTCTCCGGTGATGGTTTTCAGATAACTGATGTTGAAATTACCGTTGTATTTATATCGTTTTGCGTATGTAGATGTCGCTTTCAATCCCCAGCTTCCTTTTGTATAGATTTCTCCGGTAAGAGCGAGGTCGATATTATCATTTATAGCAAAATAATAGCCACCGTCACTAAGATAGAAACCACGGTTATAATCATCTCCGAAAGAGGGGACGATGACACCGGATGCATATTTATCGGTAAACGGAAAATATCCGAAAGGAACTGCAAGCGGAAGCGGCAATCCGGCGAGTACCATATAGGCCGGTCCCATTACGATATTTTTACCCGGACGGACCTTTGCTTTTGTTAGCTGAATGTAAAAATGCGGATGATCGTGATTATCACAGGTCGTGTATTTGCCATCCTTAAAATAGAATTCATTTTCGACATCCTTTTTGGTCGTCCCTCCGGTTAGGTAACCTTCGCCCTGTTGGGTAACGACATTGGTGATGTAGCCTTTTTGCGAACGGAAATTATAACGCATCGTTTCCGCCTCATAATCGGTTCCACCTTCAGTAAATACAGGTTTTCCCACGATTTTGCCGGAGTCTTCCCGTCCAATGGCAAAAACTGTATTGTCGTTGAGATCCATTTGAATTTCCGCGGCTTCGAGTTTTATGTCACCATAGGTGACTGAGCCATTTCCATACATGAATGCGGAGTCCCGTCGTATGATTGTCATGGAGTCTGAGGATGAGAACTCTACAACAGCATCAAGATCCGCTTTTGTGTAACGTATTCTTGAATTCGCGGTACTGTCGTTATGGGAATTAATGATTGAGGTTAATGCGGAATCTTTGGTTGCCGGCACTACAGTAAGAGTGTCTTTCGTACTGTCGGCGGCAATAATCGATGGCAGTTCGAAATTCGAGCCCGGCATTTGTTTGCCATCCTGCGCCCAGGTGTAGACAAACAGTGCTGTCAGAATAATAAATATGTAAAGTAGGAACGACCTCAATCAGAATAATTATTAAAACGAGTCAGGGCAATGCACTTATCATACCCCTGACTCGCTCTTAAATATCTTACATGTTCATGCCGCCGTCGACCTGAATTACCTGGCCGGTAACATAGCTCGACATGTCAGAAGCGAGGAATACCGCAACATCAGCGATATCTTCGACTTTACCACCGCGACGCAAAGGAATCTTCTTTTTCCATTCTTCGCGTATCTCGTCAGAGAGTTGCGCTGTCATAGCTGTCTCAATGAAACCGGGAGCAATCGCATTCGCACGGATACCGCGTGAACCGACTTCTTGTGCGATACTCTTGGCGAGTGCGATAAGACCAGCTTTCGAAGCGGCATAGTTGGCTTGGCCTGCATTGCCGTGAACTCCGACAACTGATGCCATGTTAATTATTGAACCTCCACGCTGACGAAGCATGATTGGAAGAACTGCATTGATGAAATTGAATGCACTTTTCAGGTTAACCGCTATTACGGCATCCCATTGAGCTTCTGTCATTCGCATCATGAGGCCGTCTTTGGTAATACCGGCATTGTTAACAAGAATATCAATGCGTCCGAAATCTTTTACAACTTCAGATACCACATCTTTTGTCTGATTGAAATCCGCAGCATTCGAGGCATAGCCTTTGGCTTTTACTCCAAGGGCTGCAATCTCAGATTCGGTTGCTTTTCCCTGTTCGTCAATAGCAAGATCGGTGAAAGCGATATTGGCACCTTCAGCGGCAAATCGGAGTGCGAGAGCTTTACCGATGCCACGCGCAGCGCCTGTAATCAACGCTGTTTTTCCTTCAAGTAATTTCATTTTTATTATGTTCTTGGTTTAATCCGGCTACAAAGGTAAGAAAATTACTCAATACAGCATAATTATTTATATTTCAATATACCGTAAGAATGATAGGAATTGACATCTGTAAATATCAAGTACACAGTGGGGTATCTATAGCTTTTCGGGCATATTCTGAATGAAATGTCTGACAGGTTTAATAAATTTTACATTTTTACGAATTATCTTGCCGATGCAATAAATTATCGCTAATTTTGTAGCGAGTTGGTATGCCATAATATCCGACATTCTTCTCCAATACTTTAAGACAAGTACAATAACATACTGATTGGCAATTTATAATGCTTAAAAAATTTTTCATTTCAATGCTCGGCACAATGGCAGGATTGTGGATCTCACTTTTCCTTGTCATCCTTGGTGGCATAATGTTAATGGGTGTCGCAATTGGTCGTAATTCCGAACAAGAGGTTAGTGTAAAGAAACATTCAGTATTACATATCGATTTAAGTGGAGAGGTAGTGGACCGTAAGCAGCCGGTATCGTTTATCCAGATGATACAGATGGAGGATAATAAAACTCCATCGCTCGAAGAAATGCTATCTGCGCTTAAAATAGCCGCTAAGGATGATAGAATTGACGGAGTGCTTCTAACATTTGGAGGTTCCACGATGGGACCCGCCTCGCGAGAAGAATTGATTGAAGGAATTGAGGATTTCAAGAGATCCGGCAAATGGATATATGCTTACGCCGATACATATACGCAAGGCGATTATCTTATAGCATCCACCGCGACAAGCGTCAATCTTAATCCGACAGGTGCTATAGAAATTCATGGCCTCGGCGCTGTGGTGCCGTTTTACAAAGGTTTACTTGATAAAATCGGCATCAAAATGCAGGTGTTGAAAGTCGGCACATATAAAAGTGCTGTAGAACCGTATGTGCTTACTGAAATAAGCGAACCGGCACGTTTACAGACTCGGCAGTATTGCGACTCCATATGGGACTATATAAGTAATACAATTGCAGATAATCGAGGTGTTGAACAGAGCTTTATCAAAGAACTTGCGCCACAGATGATATTCACTTATAAAGCTGATAAGTTTCTTGATTATAAGCTTGTCGACCGTCTGATATATAATCGACAGAAAGAAGAAGCTCTTCGGGATCTTACCGGTCTTGCTCCGGATGAAAAGATAAGACTGGTCACACCTGCCGATTATCTCAATAGTAAAACAGCCTTGTCAATACTCAAATCCGAAAAAACACATATTGCAGTTCTGTATGCTCTTGGTGAAATATCCGACAGCGGCAGGGAGGGTATTGTAGGTGGCTCCATGGTAAATGAAATTGTTTCGCTTGCTGATAATGATGATGTGGCAGGAATGGTATTTCGAGTAAATTCTCCTGGCGGCAGTGCTTTTGCATCCGAGCAGATATGGGAGGCTCTTGAATATTTTAAAAGCAAAGGCAAACCACTCTATGTCTCTATGGGCGATTACGCAGCTTCTGGAGGTTATTATATAAGTTGTCCGGCAGATTCTATTTTTGCTGACTTTACAACGATTACAGGCTCAATAGGAGTTTTCGGATTGATTCCTGACTTTTCCGGCCTTGTTACAGATAAACTTGGAGTTACATTCAGTACCGTCGAGACAAATAAGAATGCAGCAGGCATTAGTATCCTCGAACAAATGACTCCGGATCAGTATACGGCAATGCAGAAAAGCGTAGAAGATATTTATGAACTTTTTACAAAGAGGGTAGCGAATGGACGCAATCTCGAAATCGACTATGTAAAGAATATTGCAGAAGGACGTGTATGGGTAGGCGCGGATGCAGTTAAACTTGGACTTGTGGATGCATTGGGTTCTCTTGATGATGCTATTGGTGCAATGGCAGACCATATTGGCCTTACGAAATCCGATATTGTTTCATATCCTCGATATGAAGAAAAGATTTGGGAACAATTTCTACGAGATTACGGTGTAGACCAGCTCAATCTCGAATTTGATCCCGAAACACTCCGTACAGCTGATTTTATCCGCCGTCTGCGCTCTGCAAATCCGGTTCAGGCACGCATGCCGGATGTTATCCTGAAATAACCAATTCTTATGAACAATCGAAGCATTTTTGCCAAGACAGTATTGTTGCCATGCTCCAAGCTATATGGAGCAGTTACATATCTGCGCAATAAAATGTTCGATTGGAAAATACTCAAGGAACAGGAGTTCCCGGTAGCTGTAGTAACTGTTGGCAATATCGCTGTGGGTGGTACCGGCAAAACGCCGCATGTTGAATATATTGTCGATTTCTTCCGCAAAAAGCATAAAGTTGCGGTACTTAGTCGTGGATATCGTCGCGAGACAAAAGGGTTCATCATGGCCGACAGAAATTCGATGCCTCGAGACATCGGCGATGAGTCCTATCAGATTTATCATAAATTTAACGGGCAGGTTATTGTCGCTGTATGCGAGGAACGGGTTAAAGGAATTGAAGAAATTATCCGCCTTGTTCCTAATATAGAGCTAATTGTCCTTGATGATGCGTTCCAGCATCGTTATGTCAAACCGACAGTTTCAATTGTCGTAACTGAGTACTCTCGTCCGATTTTCAAAGACAGGATGCTACCATACGGTAGATTGCGGGAGCCTCGGCGTGGTATTAATCGGGCCGATATACTTATTGTCGGAAAATGCCCGTCCGACATGAAACCCTACAATTATCGGGAGGTTGCTAACGATTACGACCTTCAGCCGTATCAGCAGTTGTTTTTTTCGCACTTTCAGTATCAACCGCTACAACCGGTATTTCCTGATGCATCCACTACTATACCGTACCTCGATTGGCTCGACCATAGCGATTCAATACTTTCAATAGCAGGAATCGGTAACCCGCGTCCATTTGTGCGTTATATAAAAAGTTTTAATGCAAAAGTAAAGGTCGATGTATTCCCGGACCATCACCAGTACACAAAAAAGGATATCGACTATATTCTACAACGTTATAGACAACTCAAAGGAAAACAAAGAATCATCATAACTACCGAAAAGGACGCCGTGCGCCTTGCAGCTAATCCATATTTCCCCCATGAATTAAAAGCGTTCACTTTTTTTGTCCCCATCAAGGTTGAATTTGACAAAGCACTCGGGGCTCCTGATTTCTTTAATACCGTAGAGAAATTGATAAAAGAACGAAGGAAGGACTGACTCACGTCTTTAAAACCATCCGGTATCTAAACACAGACGTTACCAAAAACGTTTTATACATAAAAACACACATACAATGCTCGAAAAAATCAAACAAACGGCTGACTATCTTCGTCAGCGGGCCGGCGAAATGCCGAAACTTGCAATTATACTTGGTACCGGTCTTGGAAATCTCGTAGACCATATTGAAAACAAACAGTATATATCATATTCCGAAATCCCCAATTTCCCCGTCTCTACTGTAGAAGGACATAGTGGAAACCTTATCTTTGGTACAATGGGAGGCAAGCGGGTGATGGCAATGCAGGGACGCTTCCATTATTATGAAGGATACGACATGAAAACTGTAACTTTCCCGGTCCGTGTTTTTAAGGAGCTTGGTGTCGAAACTCTTTTTGTCAGCAATGCTGCAGGAGGCATGAACAAAGAATTTAAGGTCGGTGACGTCATGGTAATCACAGATCACATCAATTTATTCCCCGAGAATCCACTGCGCGGAAAGAATTATGAAGAGCTTGGCCCACGTTTTCCGGCGATGACAGAACCTTACGACAAACAGCTTATCGCGCTCGCAGACTCGATTGCTGGCGAGAAGGAGATACGTATCATGCACGGTGTGTATGTAGGTACTCCCGGTCCGACATTTGAAACACCTGCTGAATATGAATATTTCCGCATTATCGGTGGTGATGCTGTCGGAATGTCAACGGTTCCTGAAGTCATCGTTGCCCGCCATGCCTCTATGCGAGTATTCGGCATATCTGTAATTACCGACCTTGGAGGAAAAGACATCACTGACGTGCCTACACACGAAGAAGTGCAGAAAGCTGCCATTAAGGCTCAGCCTACAGTAGAAGCTATTGTTAAAGCAATGGTGGAGCGCTGCTAAATTTTTTTGACAGAGATGACTGAGTACAGCTCTGTCAAAAATATTCCTAATTGATTGCAAAATGTCTGACGAAAAACAAACAGAAATATCGACTCTCGGTGAATTCGGACTAATCGAGCATATCACTGAAGGTCTGGAAAATATCAATAACTCTACTGTATATTCTGTAGGTGACGATGCCGCTATTCTGCATTATCCTTCAGATCACGAAATACTTGTAACCACCGACCTGCTGCTCGAGAATATTCATTTCGACCTCACTTATGTCCCTCTGAAACATCTTGGCTATAAATCGGCAATCGTAAATTTCTCGGATATCTACGCCATGAATGGCACACCCAGACAGATAACCGTTTCTCTGGGTATTTCAAGCAGATTTACTATCGAACATATCGAGCAACTATATGCCGGGATAAGGCTTGCTTGTGAGGAATACAACGTTGATATTATTGGGGGAGATACATCTGCGTCACGTCAGGGACTTGTAATCTCGATAACATGTATCGGCGAAGTCCCTCTTGGGAAAGCTGTTCGCCGTAATGGCGCAAATGAAACCGATTTAATATGTGTCAGCGGAGATCTTGGCGCAGCATATATGGGTCTCCAGCTACTTGAGAGGGAAAAAGAAGTGTCCAAAGGACAGCCGGATTTTGTTCCGGATTTTGCAGGTAAGGAATATCTTATCGAGCGGCAACTGAAACCGGAGGCCAGAAGAGACATCATAGCAGAACTCGCGGAACAAGGCATTATTCCAACTGCAATGATGGATATCAGCGACGGTCTTTCTTCTGAATTGCTGCATATCTGCAAACAGAGTGAAAAAGGATGCCGAATATATGAAGATAGAATCCCTATTGATTATCAAACTGCCATAATGGCAGAGGAGCTGAATATGAACCTTGTTACCGCGGCGATGAATGGCGGCGAAGATTATGAACTGCTGTTTACAGTGCCTCTCACCGATCACGAGAAAATTGAAAAAATGAAAGGTGTCAAGGTAATTGGGTACATCTGCAAGGCCGAGCTGGGATGTGCCATGATAACCCGGGACGGGACTGAAATATCGCTTAAGGCTCAAGGGTGGAATCCTCTCGCAAACAAAGAGAATGATTAGTTTTATTAATTGAGAAAAATTTTTCTTGTTTTTTGAAAGCTTTTTTCAAGAAATAGTCCTTATCTTTGCACTATAAAAGAAAAGATAGAACATTCAAATATGATAAACCGTAGTTTAATAAGAATCAAAACAATTCAGATTCTTTATTCATATCTACTGACACGCAAGGATTTCCATCTGTCCCCGAAACCTCACGGTGATGATATTCCCGCTGATGTTCGGTTTGCATATTCGGTTTATCTTGATTACCTTTTCCTCCTACTTAAGCTTTCTTCTGTCCCTGTTGATTCAAGCATTGCTTTTGTTTCTGCGGGTGACCCTGTATTGAAAAAGAATACAGTCGGAAGTCTGCTCGCACGAGAAAAGGAAGTTCGAGATATAATTGCAAACGAATCAGGTCACAGTTCGACATTCAATTCTGTATATACTGAGATTTGCGATATGATTGCAAAGACACCGCTTTATGATGAACTCAGAAGGAAACGTAAGGTTGAGCTTGCCGACAACGTGAATTTCTGGATTGTAATATTCACGAGTATTATAGCCAAAAGTAAAAGCGTTGAGAAGCAGCTTCGCAAATGTGAGGATTTCAGCATAAAGGGCATGGAGAATGGTCTCAATCTGCTTGTCCGGACTTTGCGTTCGCTTGACGATACGAGAGAGAGTTACAAAAAATCCAAAGACGATCTCGACACCTCGCTTACATTGGCCTACAATCTCTATCACGCATTATTGGAACTACCGGTACGGCTTACAGACCTTCATTTTAATCGTCTTGAAGCTGCAAAAGCCAAGTATCTTCCTACGGAGGATGATTTGAATCCGAACATGCGATTTGTGGAGAACGCATTTGTCAAGGCGCTTCGTGATTGCGAACCTCTTCAGTTGTATGTTGCCGACAATATTCCCGCGGATCCTTCAATGTGGAAAGATAGTGATGTGATTTTTGGGTCTCTTCTTAACAAAATTATCACGTCTGATTTATACAAGGAGTATATGGCCTCGGAAAACGGCGATTATGCTACTGATGCCGCGTTCTGGAGGGAGGTTATGCGTACGATTGTATTACCTTCGGATGAACTCGCAGAAGCGCTTGAAAGCAGTTCTGTTTACTGGAACGATGATCTTGCAATAATGGGCACTTTCGTGCTTAAAACAATCCGGCGCTCTTATGCGCAACCTGGAGAGGATGGCGCCACTTCAAAAAATTACGGCAAAATTGAACTGCTGCCTAAATTCATGAATGAGGCAGACGAACGTTTCGGCAGTGAGCTGTTCGACTTTGTTGTTAAGAACAGCAAAATCTATCGCGGGTATATTGACCGTTTCATTGATGCCAAACAGTGGGATACCGAGCGCCTTGCGTTTATGGATATTGTACTTATGGAAACAGCAATTGCTGAAATTATTAATTTCCCGACAATTCCAATTCCTGTAACGTTTAATGAATATATTGAGATTGCGAATGATTATTCAACACCGCGAAGTGGCCAGTTTATTAACGGCATAGTATATTCCGTAATTAAAATGCTTCAGGCTGAAAACATCATATCGAAAAAGTAAATTATAAATACAAATAACAATGCACAGCTTTATTCTTCTCGACTCAGCTCCGGCCCAGCAGGGCGGAGGTATGATGAGCATCCTTATGATAGTTGCTCTATTCGCTATTTTCTATTTCTTTATGATTCGTCCTCAGCAGAAACGTCAGAAAGAAATCAAGAAATTCCGTGAGTCTCTTGGCAAAGGCAGTCAGATTGTATCTGCCGGCGGTATTTTCGGAACTATACAGGATGTAAAAGATAACTATTTCATTGTTGAAATTGCAAAAGGAGTAAGCATCCGTATTGACAAAGGTTCTGTTTATCCCACTGCGACTGATGCGAATCAGGCTGCAGAAGCTTCTCAGAACAAATAATTAGTGATCCATGCCAGCATTCCTTCGTCGCGTATATGATAATATGCGTTCCCCGCGTGGACGCGATGTGGGAATGTTCATGATTTTTCTTTTTATTTCGGCTATCTTATGGATTGTCCTGTCGTTCAATGAAGAAGAACAACAGGACATTCGTATGCAACTTAAATTTACTAATGTACCAGATTCGGTAACTCTTATCAGTAAAGGCCCCGACGCGCTGAGTGTCAGTCTTAGAGCCAAAGGAACTCAATTGATGAAGATGTCGATAGGGGCACCTCCTACGGTTCCTGTTGATTTCCGTGCATTCAAGTCGAATGGCGCAATTAAAGTGAGCAATGCAGATCTAAAGGCTCTTGTCAGGAATTCGGCGGGGGGAGCACAGGTAAGTGTTGTCTATCCGGATACCCTAATGCTGCCTTACACTACACATGCCGGATATGCGATGCCCGTAAAAGCGGACTATAGGGTGACTGCCGGTCCACAGGCTGCAATGCAAGGGAAACCAGTTATTATGCCGGATTCTGTCAAAGTATATGTTGCCGACGGAACTGCTATTCCTGATAATTTGAGATACATTAGTACCGAACCGGTTCGTCTCGTGGCATTGGAGCAGACAACTACAGTCCGTACTCGTCTTATTGGGCCACCTAATACCCGCATTATTCCTGACAGTGTTGATATTACCTTCACAGTCGAACCTATGATTTTCAAGAGTCGTAAGGTAGCTATTGAACCGGTCAATGTGCCGGCAAACATCAAGCTGATCACTTTTCCTGCTCAGATTGAGGCTTTTTTTATGGTACCGATGAGTAAATATACCGCAGGAGCTACAAATTTCAGAGTAATTGCCGATTATGCGACTATCAACAGTAGATCGCGTATGGTTAAATTGAAACTTGTTGATGTCCCCGACCAATTATATAATGTGCAGCTTTCGGCAGACAGTGCCGAGTATATTATAGAGCGTCATTGATGCAGAAAATTGTTGCGATAACCGGAGGGATAGGTTCTGGAAAATCAGTTTTATCCGAGATTCTAAGAACTTGGGGCTATAAAGTCTATGATTGCGATAGCGAGGCTAAACGAATAATGGATTTCGATGCCGACATAAAGCGGCGTATTGCTTCTGAAATAGATGGGAATGTTATTTCAGATGGTATAATAAATCGATCACTGTTATCAGAGATAGTTTTCAACGATAAAATAAAACTGAATAAGCTGAATGCAATTGTACATCAAGCTGTTCGCAGAGAAATTGCCAAATGGGCAAGCCGCCAGTCCAAATACAATCTCGTCTTTGTAGAAACAGCAATACTATATTCGAGCGGACTATATAACGACGTTGATGCGGAAATCCGAGTCGTAGCTCCTGAACAAATACGTATTGAACGAATAGTTAAGCGAAACGGCTATAGTACTGAACATATCAAAGCTCGCATAGAATCACAAAAAATAGAGTCATCCCCTGTCCGTGAAATCAATTCTGTTTATTTGATTGAAAACGATGGTTTAAAGGCTCTATTACCGCAAATAATACAGATTATTCAGTTTTTGTCGTAATTTATTTTTTCTGTAACGGCGAGTATTCTATCATTGTTTTCGTCAGTATAGCCGTAGATTTTAACATTCCCTCCGTCTTTTATGCCAAGACGTGCCCGGAGAATATCGGCATTAACACCAAAATTTCTTGTAGCGATATTTGCGAGAGGATATTTTTTATTAAGCCGTTTTATTACCTTGGAGGCATAAGGCTGCACATCTATGACGCTATATATGCTTCCCGGAAAAGAATTGTCGCATTTATCAGAATATAGCAGTCGTGTATTCGCACTGAATTGCCATAAATTGAATTTATTAGCAAGTAGATTGAATGCTCCGGATTTCATGACAGAAGGGTAGGGCTCGTAGATATAATCGCCAGGTTCAAGAGGCCTTCCTGAACGTATATCTAATATATTTTCTTCTGAAAGTGTAAATGATATTTCCGCGGTTCCATTGTTTGAGAGCGTAACACATCGAATAATCGGGCTTTCAGTCTCATGTTTGAAATTGATTACTATAACCAGCTCTTTGCATTCTGTCTGTGTTCCGAGAACGATAACAGATTCAGTTATATTCCCAAGCGTCCGTATGCAATGTGTAATGTCGAGCATTGGGGAGGCCTTTATGATAAGATTACAGCATATTTTTGATAGTACTGGCAATAACTCAATTATATCGGGCTTGCAGTCAGACAATGCAAATACTCTTTTCCCATCATCAGACCGTCTGGCCGGATCTATAAAAACATAATCAAAATAGAATCCTTTTGCCGCAGCCTCTTTTATGAATTCGCGACAATCCCCGGCTACTATTTCAAGATTATCAAGACCGAGGCCTGAAGCATTGTATCTGATGGCTTCTACCCGTTCATTATCGATTTCTACAGCTGTGACTGTTTTAGCTTTTTGGCAAAAATGAAATGCATCGATTCCCAACCCTGCTGTGAGGTCGCATACAGCAGATTTGTCAACGATAAGGTCCGTGTGGAATTGTGCCAGCAAATCAGACGTTGATTGTTCTCCGGAGAGTATAGACGGGAAAATAAATTCAGGAAATGCAGCGAGTGTTTCGGATAATTTTGTTCCGAATTTTCTTCGACATTCAATCTGTGTGATCGCATTTCCATAATCCATCTCCGGAGAATTTTTACCTGCATATTTCAGCCGCAATGCCGAAGGATCTTTTTTTGCGTGCAGATCTATCCACTTAAAGAATTCGTTTGATCGTATCATATATAATTAAAAAGGTATGCCAAAAATGTTTTCGGCATACCTTGTATAATTGGGAATTATTAATTATTCGCCTTTGATTGCGGCTACACCGGGTAGTACTTTGCCTTCGATTGCTTCAAGAAGTGCACCTCCGCCTGTAGATACATAAGATACTTCGTCTGCAAGGCCGAATTTGTTAACGCATGCAACTGAGTCGCCACCACCTACAAGCGAAAAAGCTCCGTCCTTTGTTGCCTCAACAACAGCATCGGCAATAGCGCGACTGCCTGCCGTGAAATTGTCGAATTCGAATACTCCGGCAGGACCATTCCAAAGAATAGTCTTTGCCCCACGGATAGTATCAGCGAAAAGTTTGCGGGTTTCGGGACCGGCGTCGAGGCCTTCCCAACCTTCGGGAATGTCCATTACAGAGCATACCTGTGTGTTTGCGTCATTGCTGAAAGCATCGGCAGCTACACAATCACTGCCAAGAACTAGGTTAACTCCTTTATCTTTTGCTTTCTTCATGATGTCGAGAGCGAGGTCAAGTTTATCGGTTTCGCAGATAGAGTTTCCTACATTGCCACCCTGTGCTTTCGCAAATGTATATGTCATACCACCGCAGAGGATGAGGTTGTCAACTTTATCCATAAGATTCTCAATGATGCCGATCTTAGTAGAAACCTTAGAGCCGCCCATGATAGCTGTAAAGGGACGACGGATATCCTTGAGGATATTATCAACAGCCTTTACCTCCTTTTCCATAAGGTAGCCGAGCATCTTATGATCAGCATCAAAATAGTCTGCAACAACAGCTGTTGATGCATGACGACGGTGGGCTGTACCGAATGCATCGTTTACATAAACGTCGGCATAAGATGCAAGAGTCTTGGCGAAATCCTTCTGACGGGCTTTCATCTCTTTCTTTGCAGCATCATAGTTGGGATCCTCTTTGTCGATGCCAACAGGTTTGCCTTCTTCTTCAGGATAGAAACGAAGGTTTTCCAAAAGCAGTACCTGACCTGGTTCGAGAGCGGCGGCCATATCACCGGCTGCAGCACAGTCGGGAGCGAACTGTACATCAGTTCCGAGTGCCTTCGCTACTGCATCCTTAATCTGTGAAAGGGAAAATTTAGGATTAACTTTGCCTTTGGGCTTTCCCATGTGCGACATTATGATGAGCGAACCACCGTCGGCAAGCACTTTTTTAAGTGTGGGAAGAGCTCCACGAATACGTGTATCATCAGTAATATTACCGTTTTCATCCAGAGGCACGTTGAAATCCACGCGCACAATGGCTTTTTGGCCCTTGAAGCTGAAATCTTCGATATTCATTGTTATATTGTATAAATGTTAGTTTCTATGGCAAAATTACCAAATTTATGCATACCTGACAACATTTGGCATGTTAATTTTTGTCGCTTTAGTATCTGTAATTTTTCTGCAATCAGTCTTTGAGATAAGGCATTATGGCTTGTTTCCATATAATATATGCAGATCCGAGCAGATGCAGACCGTCGTTTGTCAGTTCAACTCTTAGATTTCCTGCGGCATCAGTCATAAGATTGTGAATATCAATGAAAGGTACTCCGCGCTCTCTGCAGGCTATCGCTACCAAAGTGTTTACCTCACTGATTACTTGTTCTTTGCCAATCATGCGTTTGTAGCGGCCGAAAGAATTGTTTATTGGAAGAATAGACTGCACATACAATTGGGAGACCGGCGCCTCTCGAAGAATTCTGTCAACAAGAGTAATAATATCCTTTGCCACAGAATCCGCCGATAAGCCGTGACTGATATCGTTCACTCCGGAAAGAAGAAAAATCTTTGCCGGCCGTCCTTGTATTACAGACTCAAGTCTTGCATTGATGTCCTTAGTGGTGTCTCCGGAGATCCCACGGTTAAGCACATTTGGCATATCAAGCAACTCATGCCATTCACAACCGTTTGTCAGGCTGTTTCCTAACATGACTATTGATGAGCTGTCTGGAATAAGGACCTCAAATAGAGTCGAACGTTGTCTGTTGATTGGTGCTGGATCTTCTGCGACGGAACATAAACAGCATGATGCAACAAACATAATAAACAATACCCGGCGAATCATCATACTAATCCCTTAAATGCCCCTCATTATATGCATCTACAGCATTTTTTACAGATCCGTGGAGTAGTAACAGACGCTTTGCTTCATCATATGGTAAAGAAAGTTCTTCTACAATCATACGTGTTCCTCGGTCGACAAGCTTGGCGTTAGACAATTGCATGTTAACCATCTTATTGCCTTTAACACGTCCCATCTTTATCATTACTGATGTGGTGATCATATTGCATATCATTTTCTGTCCTGTACCACTTTTCATTCGAGAGCTTCCGGTTACATATTCGGGACCGACAATCATCTCTATAGCGATGTCGGCGGCCTGAGAAATAGGTGCCTCCGGATTTGATGTAATAGCAGCGGTAAGTATTCCGTGTTTGTGGCATTCCTCGAGCGCTCCGATTACGTATGGAGTGGTACCGGATGCGGCGATGCCTATTACTGTATCCAGGGCATTGACATTGAATTTCTGTAAATCGAGCCAACCTTGCTTTGTATCATCTTCCGCATTTTCAACAGGGTTGCGAAGAGCAGTCTCTCCACCTGCAATAATACCGATGACCCACGATGGATCCATGCCGAATGTCGGAGGGATTTCGGATGCGTCAAGCACACCAAGTCGTCCAGATGTTCCGGCCCCCATATAGAAGATGCGGCCGCCACGTTTCATTCGCGGGACTATTTTACTTACAAGATTCTCTATTTGAGGCAACGCTTGTTCTACCGCAAGTGCTACTTTTTTGTCTTCATTATTGATTTCATGTAGAATCTCTCCTACACTTTTTTTCTCCAGGTCTTTGTAGAGCGAAGCCTGTTCACTTATCTTTACAAATGTCATGGTCAATATTTTTAGTTAGAGTGAAATTTCAACAGGCCCTCCATCGGACTTTTTAATACCTTGCCCAATATACACCCTTCCGCTTCAGCCGCTTCAGCTAGAACGTCCTTGAAATAGTATGCTATCGATCCGATAAAATTGACAGGATGCTTTTGGTATTCAGCATACTGCCGGATGTTCCTGTGAAAAAATGCGCGAAATGCGTTCAGCACAAGAGCATGAATCTCTGGGACATTGATATTTTTGCTAAGATATGGCGTTACAGAGGCAAGGAAACGATTGGCTTGCGGTTCTTTGTAGACCCGACGTATTATACTCAGAAGATCCAGACCGTATTCGTTTAGAAAATCGACACATATATGTTGAGGCATCTGTTTTTTAAGTATGTCTCCAAGGAAAAGTTTTCCAAGTACGGCTCCACTTCCTTCATCTCCGAGAATGAATCCAAGCGGTGATACGTTGGACGCGATTCCGATACCATCATAAAGACATGAGTTGGACCCTGTTCCCATAATGCATGCAATGCCGGCTTCATGTCCGCACAGTGCACGGGCAGCTGCAAGTAGGTCGGAGTAGACCTCAACAGTTACAGCGGTTAAAAAATTGGTTTTTATAGCATTTGCCACATTTCCGCAAACTTCGGGTGAAATACAGCCTGCTCCATAAAAATAAATTTGGTGGATATCATTGGCTATTTCTATAAGTTCAGGTACAAGTTCGTTCGCAAGGCGGAAACGAATTTCCTCCTCAGTCAGCATTACGGCATTCATACCTTGTGTGAAAACTTGTTTCACAAGTTTTTTGTTGTCAAGAACACACCAGTCAATTTTGGTGCTTCCGCAATCAGCGATAAGTATCATAGTTTGATAATGATTTTTTTCTTATACAATATGTAGCCTATACACCAGTTTACCATAACAAACATAAGAGCGAATATAAGCGAGGCAAAAGTGCCATTATCGAAACAGATGGGCATAAGCGCGTCATAACACCATCCTTTAATGCTTTTGTCTGCGATTTTCACTGCACTTAGAATTGTGGCAAGAACAGATGCAAGACAGAAAAGAAAAAGAGGATTGATACCAAATACCTCAAAGAAGCGACACCATCTGTTGTGCTTTCTGATATCGATAATCCATATCAGAAGCCCGAGGAAACTTGAAGCAAGGCCGCAGGTAGTAAGAACGAATGTAGGCGACCAGATTTTCTTATTAATTGGAAGGCCGAAATCAAGAAGAAAACCTGAGAACGTAAGTATAGTGCCGACAATGAAAAGACTATTGATACGCAGATTGTTATCCTTTGTTTTCATTATCAAGCCGCCACAGAGAAACCCGATTAATACATGTGCGATAGATGGAAGGGTGCTGACGAGTCCTTCCGGATCAAATTTGAAAGTCTCCCCATTGTAATGCGAAGTATACATGTGATCTTCACCGAGTACATGGCGGTCGACTATGGCAATTACGTTCTTGTCAGAGTAATCATAACCGTTACCAAACAATAGTATAATGGAATAAACCACAAGAAGGCCGGTAATAATCCATGCTAAACGGTTTTGTGGAATTACCAGTGCAAAGAAAGCTCCGAATCCGTAGCACAATGCAAGGCGAGGAAATACGCCGAGAATTCGAATATGATCGAAATTAGCAACAGCGTCGAGAAATGTCTTGTCTGAAAGAACGCCTCGAAGGAATAAACCAAACCAAGCTAAAGCAAGGCCGATAAGGAATATCAGGACAGTCCGCCGGAAAATTTTATAAAAAGATTCTCCCGTAAGTCTGAAATCGTATTTCCGCAGAGAGAAATACGTGGATATACCCATTATAAACATAAAGAACGGAAATACAAGGTCTGTAGGAGTAAGACCATTCCACTCTGCATGTTTCAGAGGCGCATAGGCATTGCTCCACGACCCGGGATTATTTACAAGAATCATACCGGCGATTGTTATGCCACGTAGGATATCAAGGGCAAGCAAGCGGCCATTGCCTTTATTTGCTGACTGTGTAATTGGATTATTTGTCATTATTATAGATTTATGTGATAAATATTTATTTAGAATCTGTACATCTATCCACCAGATAGACAATTGATTTATACGGAATTCCGCTATTGTTGGTTAATCCTATTTCGCATGTTCGCGAATTGGAGTACCCTTGACGTATATTGGCCGCTTCAATCTGTTTCTTGAGCTTTCGAAGACCCCATGAATTCAGTTCGGGATGTGTAAAACCTTTATCACCTGCAAAGCCACAACATCCCACACCGGCCGGAACAAGGACATTTTCCACACATAATGACGCAAGCGCGACAATCTTGTCACCAATGCCCATTCGTCGAGTCGAGCATGTGATGTGCACAGCCACCGAATCTTTTCTACGAGTAAATCTCAAATACGGTCGCAAAACATCATAGATAAACTCAGCCGGTTCATATAGTTTCATTGATTCCATATGTTCTCGCATGCGATGCAGACACGGGCTTTGATCACACACGACCTGATATCTGCCGTTTTCAGAGGCTTCCCGAAATGCCTTTTCAAGTTCTTTGATTTTTTTATCTGCAATATCAGGCATACCTTTGCTTTCCCATATCATTCCACAACAAAGATTTTGGATGTCTTTAGGGAATATTACTTCAAAACCGGCCTTATGACATAGTCGGACAAACACTTCTGAGAGAGGTTCCTGTGTAATGCCGTTCTCCCGCCCGGCTCCCATTGTACGGTTGATACAGGAAGGGAAATACACAAGTTTTAAATCTTGCTTTTGCTGGAGTTCAGAAATTAAGTGCGATGGATTATATGGTTTGGGTAAGGCCGCGGTCCAAAGCGGTATTCTGAGCCTGTGTAAAGATTTCCCGATATTGTTTACGGCCTTGTCTCCTAATAATGCATGGACTGTATCAGCAGTTCCAAGCATAACTCTCAGGCCGGAAGATACCGATGCCAGATGGTCTGCAGCCCATAGCCCAAGCTTTTTTCCATTTGACGTAAGCTGGTGCTGGCGAATATCATGAATAAGCTCGGCCACGTTAATATGCATCGGACATGATGTACTGCAAAGGCCGTCGCCCGCACAAGTTTCCGTGCCATAATAACGGAAAGAATTCCTAAGTTCGCTCAGCCTCTCCGGATTTTCACCGCTATCACCAAGCCTGGATATCTCTCTCTGAACGGCTATTCGCTGTCGCGCAGACAAGGTAAGACCACTGCTTACACAATTAACCTCACAGAATCCACATTCAATGCATCTGTCGACATGTGGATTGGAAAGAGGCAATGGTTTCATATTGCGGATATAGCACTCGGAATCTTCATTAAAAATTACTCCGGGATTCAAAAGATTATCCGGGTCGAAAGCGTCTTTTACACGCTTCATGATTTCCCATGCTTCCGCGCCCCATTCAAGCTTTACAAATGGTGCCATATTGCGACCGGTCCCATGCTCTGCTTTAAGTGAGCCATCGAAACGCCCGATAACAAGCTCACTGAGTTTCTCCATAAGGTGCCGGTATTTGTCAATATCTTCTTGAGTTTCGAATGACTGGGCTATTACAAAATGATAGTTTCCTTCCAATGCATGACCATAGATACAGGCATCATCATATCCACAGTCCTCGATAAGTTTTGCAAGTTCTACCGTAGCTTCCGGCAAATGTTCGATATGGAATGCAACGTCTTCTATGAGAGCCGTAGTGCCAAGCGGTCTGGTACCCCCAACAGCCGGAAACACACCGGAACGCATCTGCCACCACGCGGCAACTTCTTTTGGATCTGTTGAGAAACGCGCAGGTTTATACAATTCATACGGTTCGAGGACTTTTAATGTAACATCAATCTGCTCCTGTAGCGTTTCAGCGCTATTAGCTTCTGTCTGCAATAGCAGAGCAGTGAGATTGTATCCTGTCTTATCGTTTACGGAAGCAAGCGATTTTTTGTCAAGTAGCTCACAGGCTTGTATCGGAGCATTTTTGCGCAGAGCGACAACTGCACGGCAAGCTTCCGCCATATCTGAAAAATACAGCATCGCGGAGGCTGTGAACGGTTTTTCTTCTGCAGTAAACATCGTCACCTCACTAATGAACGCAAGGGTGCCTTCACTGCCAACCATACAATGTGCAATGATGTCAAAAGGGTCGTCATACAATATAAATGGCTGTATATTTATACCAGTGACGTTTTTTATTTCATATTTATGTTTTATAAGGTCTGCAAGTTTCGGATTATTCTTGACACAATCACGAATACTTAGAATCTCCTCTACCAAATGCGCATGCGTTTTAAGAAATTTCTCTCTGCTTGCATAGTTACCTGTATCAAGCACGGTTCCGTCAGCAAGTACGATGCGGATGGAATCTAGAACGCGGTCGCTGTTAGCATGAGTCCCGCATTTCATACCTGATGCATTATTCGCAACAATTCCTCCAACCATCGCGGATTTTCGAGACGCCGGATCCGGCGTGAAGACCCGTTTATATGGTTTGAGAATCTCGCCTACATGTTCACCGATAATACCTGGTTGTAGCGCAATCCGCGTAGCTTTATCGTCAAGAACTCTGTATTTTTCCCAATATTTACCGGCGACAAGAAGTATTGAGTCAGAAATGGCTTGTCCCGAAAGGCTCGTTCCGGCTGCACGGAACGTTACCGGCAATTTCATCGCCGAAGCGGTACGCAGCACATAAGATATTTCATCCTCGTCCGCCACACGCACAACAACATTTGGCAACAACCTGTAGAAACCGGCATCTGTACCCCATGCAAGGGTGCGAAGCGCATCGGTATAAATACGCTTTTTATCGATTTTGCGACAAATCTCTTTTACAAACGCTTCGTATCTCTTATCCATTTGTATTATTTGTATAAATGGTACTTGGATGATTTCCGACGGAACGATTCATTGTCTTTGTTCCAATAATCTTCTATATCGGCAACTTTATAGTTCTGAGAAAATCTCTCTCGGATTTCTTTGCTTCCACATACCTTGTCGAACATGTTGAATCGCTTTTCATCTGCATTCTCAAAGATTCTTCCCTGAGGATACATATCGGCAAGGATTTCCATCGCATGGAATTGAATCATGGTAATCGGAGCTTTTATCCGGTCCGTGATATAAATTTCAACACCTTGAAGATTTTTGCCTTGTCCAGTCGAATAAAAAGGCTTGATGTGAATAGGGCGGAATTCGACACCTGGAATGTTTCTGGCACTCAGACGACCGGCAAAATTTCCGGCATCAATCCATTCTGCACATATTAGTTTGAAAGGCAATGTATAACCTACACCGATTGACAAGAAATAGAGTTCTCCGAGAATACCTGTCGCCGGATAATACACTACTGACTCCGGAGATGGCATATGGGGTGACGGCATAACCCAAGGCATCCCGGTATCTCGGAAATCCATATCTCTGCGATAACCCTCCATCGGTACTACCTTCAGCCTGACTTTTTTGCCGCCTGCGATAAGTCCTTCCTCATTAAGATAGCATGCAAGTTCGCCGGGTGTGAGACCGTATAGATAGGGGATTGGGAACTGGCTAACAAATGATACGCAATCATCTTCAACAAGATTGCCTTCTATAATATTTCCACCTACAGGATTTGGCCGGTCGAGAACAACAAATTCTTTACCAAGCTCTGCGCAAGCTTCCATTGCCAGACCCATGGAAGAAATAAATGTATAGGAGCGGCAACCATTGTCTTGTATATCATATACAAGGACATCGATATCTTTAAGCATCTCCGGGGTAGGCTTTCGAGTTTTACCATATATTGAATATACAGGTATGCCTGTTTTTTCATCAATTGCATTAGCCACATGATCGCCGGCATGAATATCTCCACGCACACCATGCTCCGGGCCATATAAGCCCATGAGCTCAACATCAGCTGCGCCGGCGAGGATATCAACAGTTGATACCAGATCATTATCAACACCTGTGGGATTTGTGATCAATCCGACTCGTTTTCCTTTAAGTATGTCGAAATTATTGTCGCGAAGAACCTCGATGCCGGGTTTTACCTGGGAGAAAACCGCCATTGACAATGTCAAAAAAAATAAACTGAATATGTGTTTCATCATTTGTCTTTTTTGCGACCAAACGAAGGATCTATTTTAATGAATGAACATACACCGATTGTCGCAGCACAACAAATCATTGTCCATATAAAGAAATGACGGTATCCGATTGTTTCCTGAAGCCAACCGGCAGCCATACCGGGCAACATCATACCGAGAGCCATAAAGCCTGTACAGATTGCATAGTGCGCAGTTTTGTGTTTGCCTTCTGAGAAATAAATAAGGTATAGCATATATGCAGTAAAGCCGAATCCATAGCCAAACTGTTCAATAAATACACAGATATTTATAGTAAGCAGTGATGGAGCAGTAGCATAACTTAAATATACAAATGTTAGACACGTCAGTGACATAGACCATGCCATCGGCCAAAGCCATTTCTTTAGTCCGCCCTTGGCGGCAACGATACCACCGATTATACCACCTATTGTAAGGCCGATAATGCCGACTGTTCCATATACTATACCGACTTGTCCGGTGGTGAGCCCAAGCCCTCCCTTATCAATCGGGTCGAGTAGGAATGGGTTAATTAGCTTTACCAATTGAGCTTCCGGTAGTCGGTATAGAAGCATAAAGGCGATTGCAATCCACACCTGATCTTTACTGAAAAAAGACTTGAAGGTTTCGAAAAATTCACGGAAGATACTCATTGCGGTAGTTCCGGCTTCGTTAAGTCCGTCGGATGCAGGGTGGGGCAGCGCCCAGCTATGATAAGTTGCTACAATAAAGAAGAAAACCGAAAGAACAGCGAAGACAACAAGCCACGCCATAGGAATATTACCTGACGCCCCTTCAAAACTGGCTGAAGTTGCAGACTGTATCTTGTGATCTATTTCATAGAAGAGCCATGCTGTTTTATCCCAGTTAGCTTCATTGAATACAAAACGTGTGGACAGAGCCGCCTGTTCGAGTTTTATGCTCTGATCTCCACTTTTATGGGTGACGTTTAGGATTATTTCTTCTCCAGATACAGGTTTCTTGTTGAGTCTCAGACCTACGATTGCAAAATTATTATCGCGTTCAGCATAAGACTCGCGATCCTCTCCAAATATTTTTTTAACCCATGCAGTGAATGCACTCTCACTACTACCGGTTATTTTTTGTGTTTTAATCACCTTGGCTTCGGTAGCGACAAAGCCGTTACGCTCATTTTCTTGTTTTACAGAATCGCGCATTAATGCGGCATATTGGTGGAAAGGTATTGTTTTTTCTTCTCCTGCAATGATTGTAGTTATATTTGCAGGGGCAGATGTCCCTGCAGTAACGTATTTTGTTGGAGAAATAAACTGCAATTCACCGTCGAGTTCTCCCTCAGCAGAATAAATAGCCGTCATATCCGGTGCAATCCATTCAACTTGGGGATCTGCATTCACAGTTAATTCTAAGGGTTCTAATCCGGAGTTTGTTTCTATAAGACCTGCCACAATTACCAACAACCCCTGTCCGGCCACCGTAGCTATACGATAAAATGTAGAACGAATACCGACATATAGTGATTGTTCATGTTCCGAGAGTGCAAGCATATAAAAACCATCAGCGGCAATATCATGTGTTGCCGACGTAAAACCTACAAGCCAGAATATTGCGAGCGTCAACTGGAAGAACAGCGACGTTGGGATTGTAAAAGCAATGCCGGCCAATGCAAACGCAATCAACCATTGCATGGTAAGGGTCCACCAACGCTTTGTCTTTATAATATCGACAAACGGACTCCAGAATGGTTTGATTACCCATGGAAGATAAAGCCATCCCGTGTACAGAGCGATATCGGTATTTGAAATGCCAAGGCGTTTGTACATAATTACTGAAATTGTCATAACAGCTACGTATGGCAGACCTTGTGCAAAATACAAAGTCGGAATCCATGCCCAGGGGTTGCGTTTTATTGTGTTCTTCATTGTATAACTGTGATAATAATCAATACCAGGTTGAAAGAGTCGAACCGGGGAAATAGTGGTCGAGAATCTGACGGAAACTGTATCCATTGGCTCCCATGACAGCTGCACCTATCTGACATAAGCCTACACCGTGTCCCCAACCTGCGCCATATAGTGTGAAACTTTCAGGAAGATTGTTCTTTTGGGTCTCCGATGTTTCTATTATGAAGGCAGAACTATAAAGATGCGACGTCGATAGTGTTTTTCGTATCTCAAGTTCCTTGCCGATAACCATTGTCTTCTTGGTTCCGATGACGCGCAATCTGACAAGTCGTCCGGATGTTCCGCGTTCTACCGGCTCCAACGCGACAATCCCGCCAAAGTCAATCCCCGAGCGATTCTTAATCAACTGAGCAAGTTCATCCTGCGAATATGTGATATGCCATCGATAGAAATCTTTTGTTTCCTGGTCGTAATTATTCAGGACTTGAGAAAGAATACCACAATCTGTTGTGTCGCAATATGCTTTCGGACGTCCAAGAATCCATTTGCGCGCATTCTCTTCAATGGTTAGATCCGGAAAGTCGGATTCTGTTACATAGTCCCTTTTTACCTCAAGATAATGATGATGGACAGGCTCCCAGCAACTTTCAAATTGTTCGAAAACCCCTCCACAACACTTTGAAAAACGGGCATCGCACAAATTTAAATCTTTGTCAATTAGTACAAGTCCTCGTGTAGATTCTACCGCTTCACGAACCTTTGATGTCGTTTGTCTGGTTATGCCTTGATATCGTTGACAGTGGTCGTCGGCGCAAACGTCAAAGTTGACATGATCTTCTCTGTCATACCATTTTATAATTTCTGTATCTGTTATATTGCTTGCAGAGTATCTTTTGTCAGCTTCGGTAATCCTTTTGTTCTTATATATCTGTGCCAAGAGCCAGCTACGCGAAATCACCGCGTGTGATTTAAGAAACTCAGGCGAAGCAGTCGCACTCATTTCCGAAGAAATCACACTAATAAGATATTCTTCTACCGGCAGACGGTTGACAAGAGTCAGTTTGTCTCCTTCGACAATTATGCTTAAATCACCTCTGAATATTTGATTTTCACGACGTTCCCAATGGAAATTCACGCCAATTACAACATCGGCTACCTCAAAATAATCGTTATCGTTTCTTTTACGTAAATCTATAACACAGAATGTTTTTCCATTCCATGAGATGCATCCGTTATCTGATATGGCAAAGGTCTGAGGTCCGTTGATAATATTTCCTGCAAAAGAATAATCCGCATGCAAAACAACACGAATCTCTCTGGCGCTGAGAATACCGATGCTTAATTCCGGTTCTTTGACAAGTCTTCCCATATATTCTGTGAAATAAATTCAGCTTCTTTCTGACTCAAACAAAGCTCTTTATAAACTCTTCGCACAAGATTCTCGTCAATACGCTCGAAATCCTGCTGACGCGGAGTAATGAACACGCCACCCATATCTACAGATGCAGGACTCAATACCATGCAGCCGTCACCTTCCATGCCATAGAAAGATGGCCTGTGACGTTTGCGTGGAATAACGACTATGCGGACACCGAATGGAGCAGAGTATGCAAGAATATTCATCATCGGTTCGGATTCTCCCACGGGAAGCGGCAATGCGGCATAAAGCCGATTAAACAACATTTCCCCATGATCCGGATTAATTGCATCTATAACGAACATTTTCATCGGATATTTGTCAACGAATGAAAGAGTACTGCCTTCTATCTGCGCAAGCACTTTATGTTCAACAGCCTCAAGATTTTCTGCAAGGGTCAAAAAATCACTGTTACCCGCCTGAAAATGCATGTGGTCGGGTGCGGAAGCCCCGCATTTTGGACCGTTATAGAAAACCGTGTATTCATCCAGTTCTGACGCAAGTCTTATCATATCGGCCATACGACCTTTTATAAGTTGGTCTCTATGGTTATTTGAGGAAATGGTAAGATGTCTGGGGAAAATAGGATAGGGATTTATAAGAATACTATATTCATCACCTTTCCAAGGGAGTCTTCGTTGTTCCTCCGGTCTGTTTTCGGCACAAAGAAAGCATTTTCTCGTTTTTAAAGAGTCTGCATCAACTTTTGCCGCAGAGGAAACTATTCTTGCCGGGTTGAACTGAACCTTGATACGCATGCCGTCGACATCAAATTCCTTTATTTTTACGTTTGTCAAGGCCGCAAAATTACCGGCGGCAATAGGCCACTCGACAATCTGCGCTTTTATAAACTCATTAACTTGTGAACTATCTGTCATTACTGTTTTTCTTTGTTCAGAGCTATTCGGGCTTCAAGTTCCCATGTACGGATGCGATCCTTATAGAGATTGTTCGCATTCATTTTGCTGATATCAAGTGCATGATCAGAGTTGTCTTCCCACCGGCGGCAAAAATATACGACGTCATATACTCGTCCAATTTGGTAACGACGGGAGAATGCCAGCCCGAGAGCATAATCTTCTCCATAACTTGTGTTCGGAACATGTATCTCCCGAAGAACTGGAGTATAGAATGCACGGGGAGCCCCAAGGCCATTAATGCGAAGAGCATTGTTGCGACCGTTTTCAGGAGTCCATTCCTTGTGATCGATAACACCAGGCGGAATCATGTTCATATCTATATCGGTTAGCATATAAGTTCCTACTACCATTGCCGAATTATTCTCGTAGAATGCATTAACCATCTTTGCAAGTGCATTCTCGTCGGAATAAACGTCATCCGAATCAAGCTGAACACAGAACTTACCGGCTTGGGGATGGTTAGCTCCCACGTTCCAGCACCCTCCGATGCCGAGGTCTTCGCGTTCGGGCACTATATGTATCAGACGTTCGTCATCCTTGAATTCGTCGATAGCTTCAGTCGTACCATCTGTAGAATGGTTATCAATGACAATTAGATTATATGGAAAATCCGTTTTCTGTGATAGCACAGATCTGATTGCATCTCTAATTGTACGGACACGATTACGTACCGGTATGATTACTGACGCCTCATACTCAAATTTACCTTTATCATATTCAATTTTCTCAAATTCCGGTTTAAGATATGCTCCGATTGCTTTGAGATGTTTTGTACATGCATCCTCCATTTCAATTTGCACACTGCGGTTCTTCGGATCAACATAGTCGAATATCGTCTCACCTGATTTACGGTTATCAACCGTTACGTCACTGTAAAGATACTCATTGATATGAACGATGGGAGCTATTCTGCTAATTCGGAGACGCAAGTCATAAAGACCGGCTGCCACATAATGCTTGTCTATTCCAGCTGCCGCCTGCTTAAAATAAACTGAACTGAAAAACAATACGGACCCGAAATTAAAATCGTCGCGTAGAGATCCGTCCTGATAATCTATAACAGGCGAATTGCTGCGTTTGCCATCGACAACAGTATAATGATCAGCATAAAGCATCCCGGCATTTGAGTCGCTCGCAATTCTGAACAGACGATCTATGGCGAAATATCCCATAACAAGCTGATTCGGCTTGGTATATAACAAAATATATTCGCTATTGCAACTCTCTGCGATTGTACGCATAGTGTCGGAACTCGTAATACTATCTATATAGCGGATATCGCAGTCAAGACATGCTTTTGCGTCCTTGTCTGTTGCAAGAAGAGTAATTTGTCCTACAAGCTTGGATTCTCTGAGGCCATTAACTGTATCTAATACCTGAGATTCATCGATATACGGAATGAAGCACTGAACTTTCATTATCATGATAATAATTATTTTTTGTCACGTATAGGAGCAGGGTTCCTAAAGAAATCAAGAATTTGTTTCATAAGATACTTCCTTGAACTTTCATTCTTAATAGTCTCAAACGGGAAACCAATTACGACTGTTCTGTATTTGCCGGCATCGAAAATGGTACCTGCTATTAAGTTGTTTTCTTTATATCTCATGAAAGTGCATCCGCGTTTACTATCGGACGAGTAGAACGAATCCGGGGATTCAACCACGTAGCAGTCCGAATTCAGTTCATTATAGAACTTATATTCGCCTTTGCCAAAATCTTTAAATCTGGTTGGCACCTCGTAAGCTTCTCCGGTTATCGAAGCCTGCCCAACGCGCCATTCATAACCGAGTATTTCAGATGCGAATTTTTTGTCAGATTCGGCAATAGCCTTACTTGAGAATGGGTTATCCCATATATCTGTTGCAACATAAGCACCACTGATGAAGAAATTGGTACCATTCGCAGTAAGCGAAGCTATGCGATTCTGTAATTCAGCGGGAAACGCTTTATAATATGAGCCAAATGCTCCACGTCCACGCTTGATTTCTTTCTGTTTTCCAAGTATTAAGTCGACGGTTGAGGGTTTATCCGTTGCTGAACAGAACGCTTCCACACCCGAAGAAACAAATGGATAGCCGCATGCTCTTATTGCTTTGCCGTGTCGATAAACATAATCAAATGTATTTCCGGCAATAATCTTGTCTTCATAATTGGCGCGCGAAGCCCCAAAACCGGCGGCATCGTCATCCATCCATGGGATATTGCGGCGAAACTCGAACTGACTGCCGATATATGATATGTCGTTTATATATGGGACACCATGGTCGAGTACATCATAAAATCCGGCAATACTATCAGCCTCGAATCTGTCAGGTGCGCTTACTCGTGTAAAACCATTGACGATAGTAACAGGCTGTTTGCCCGGCATATTACAAAGAGCAAGAATTTCGGAAGGAAAGGATATACCACCGTCATTACCGGCAATAATGCGGTAGGAATGAATGTCCCTATCGCTGATTGTGACAGTATATTCCGGGATCTCAGTTTTTGCGATTGTCTTGAATCCTATATCGTTGCCGATGCGTTCTTCTATAATATAATACGAAGGGGTCGCAGTCTCTTCAAGGCTATCGATCGTTTCTTTCCATGAAAGACAATACTGATTCCCATCTGCTTTGGCAATGGCAAATGAACGTATCGGTAGCGGCTGTACTACGAATGGACGACCATCGCGATGCGCTATGAATTTCAGCATACCTTTATAAATAGCACGTGAAACTACAAAACGGAATGCGGGATCGAGACCATAACTCATATCGGCAAAATTCTGGTGCGACAAAAGTTCAAGAAGCATCGCAGGCACTTCCGGCATTCTGGCTTCAAAATAACTCTGATCCCACATGCCCCGACGCGTCCAATTCGGTTCAAAGGTTTTCCGTATATCCTCGGTAATCTGTGTAATCACCAAATCTGTATAATCGCGCGACGCAAGTCTGCTGGTTCCATTGGCATATTTCTCTCCCTTTGTGCAATATATGCCCAGTGTGCCTATAATAGAATCATTAAATGTTGTTCCGGCATCGGAATGAAAGGCGAAACTCAAATCAACAGGAATGTTAAGCCCTTTTTGTTTTGGAAGCATTGAAGATCCACCGGCAAGCCAGTTTACCCATAATCCGCGTGAACGGTAATCATCAGTATAGTCATTAACATTATCCGATGGTGTGTAAACACTGTCAGGAGCGCCGGCCCATTGAAGAAAATAACGTGCACCTTCAGTAAATCTCGGATAATCACTCAGGACATATTCATAATCAATATTGTCAATAGGCTCTTTGACTATACGGGCAACGTTCCCCATACCGCCTCCGATTTTTACAGCATCCGCACTAACCGTACCCTTGCCGGCGTTGAGCAATTCTACAAGAACCACGTTATTACCTGCTTTAAACGGAAAATGGCCTAGATAAATCCATGTGCCACCTCCCATTTTTTGATTGATTTCAAATTCCTTAGTACCGTTTTCAGCATGTACAAGATACTGCGCATGTTCGTTTGCTCCGGGTTCGGAAACATAGCTTACATATACTGCATAGTTACCTGTTTCCGGAATATCGGCTCTCCAAATGGCACTTGCGTTAGCCTCTGCTTTTCCTGTGCATTTTGTTTTAAGCGCGGTGCCGCTTCTAAATGGATTGACACCATCTATGATAGGATATTGTGAATATGAAAATGCGGGACAGTCTGATTTTGTCCAATCTCCGTTTGCCTCAAATGTGCCAAGGACATAATTACCACCATCATTGTCTACAATAATTTCTACGAGGTTTGTGTCTCGCTCGCGGGGACTCATTACGTATGCGCCAGCATTCTCAAGCATAGGCATGAGGTAACTCATAACGTAGCTCTGTGTATACAAATCTTCTACAGTCTGCATGATGCGAGCCCGTTGCCATTCCCAACGATTAAGTTTCGGCTCAAAATACCAGCCATGACTCTGCCAGAGCGCAATATTAGCACCATCAAGGCCAGAAGGAGCTGGTTCAGCGTATTTTCGCAGCACAAAATGTCCTTTTTCCTTCGGGCCAAAGAACTTTTTACGAGCAAAAATAGACATCTCGTCAAATGTACGTCCTCTTGCCATCAACACAACCCGGTACTTTCTATAATCCGGGCCTAAGATACGGAGACACTCGTTTTTCAGTTCTTTTAATCGTGCATCAGAGATTGGGACATCTCCGGCTCTCTCATTGAATTTTATTGTAACCGTTTTTTTCTTGTCATCCACAGAAAGACTCTCAACTTTCACCTTTCCAATACCGGATATTCCGGGAAAAGAAGCCTGGACAACAGCCGCTATACTATCTTCTTGTTCGCTGCAAAAAGCAGAGTGTGAAGACGGAAGACATACAGCAAGTGCAAGAACTGAAAAAAAAACGTTGATGTTAGTCATTTTTGTTTATATGATAGGCAGCACTTTGCATTCAAATATTCAGCATGCTTTTAAGGCAAAATTAGCAAAAATGACTAATAATATTGCACATATTTGCATTTATTATGAAATGCAAATATTATTTAGAATTAATTCTTATCTGTTATTAGAAAACAATTTTCTTATAAAATAATATATGTCCCGGAAAAATAGCCTTGTAGGTGTCGCAATCGGCACAAAACGTGTTGATTCCGTAGTTCCGAATACACTCACTTTACCCTTGTGACATTTTACCTCTATTACCTCCGGCATTGTGATTGATTCTCCGTCGATATGCGCCGCTCCCGGAGTTTTTCTTATAATCCTTGCGCTATCCGTTCGTATAGTTTCCGATAAGGCGTCTTTACCTATAAGGCCGGCTACAATATCTACTCCAACAACTGCTCTTGAAAACAAATCGCCGCTGTGAACAACTGTAATATCAAGCTCTCCGTCAGTAACAGATGCATCCGGCGCCACAAAGGCATTATTGCCATATTGTGAAGCGTTGCAACATACAACGAGAAATGCTTTTTCTGTAATTACCCGGCCTCCCGCTTCAATTATATATTCTTCCGGCTTGAATTTTACACATTCGTTAAGCATTGTATGAATATACATAAACAGACCGCGTCTTTTACTGCGGGCACATCTCTCACTTACCGCAGCATCGAATCCAACACCGAAAGTACAGAAAAACGGCCGGCCGTTCGCTGTTCCATAGTCCGATATGATTACTTTATTGGCCGCTATTACATTCAGCGCACTTGAAACATCCACAGGAATGCCAAGATGTCGTGCGAAACCATTCCCGGAACCCGCCGGAATAATACCGAGTATAGTTTTCGTTCCTATCAGTCCTTGCGCTACCTCGTTGACTGTTCCGTCACCACCACACGCAAGAACAGCCGGTCGACCATCGACAGCAGCTTTCGCCGCAAGTTCTGTAGCATGCCCCGGATAACGAGTACCAACCACATCATAAGGAATTCCCATCTTATCCAGCTTACGGCAGATTGTCGGTAGGATTTTCCTCTTCGACATTGTGCCGGAAGCCGGATTGATGATAACGAGATATCTGTCGATAGCCGCCATTATTTCTGAGAATCTTCTTCTGAGAATTCCATTAGATATGCCTTGATGAATGAATCAATGTCACCGTTCATCACACCGTTTACATCCGAGGTCTGCCAGCCGGTACGATGGTCTTTGACGCGACGGTCATCAAATACATAACTGCGAATCTGCGCGCCCCATTCGATTTTCTTTTTCCCTGCCTCAATCTTTGCCTGTTCAGCCATTCTATGCTCGAGTTCCTTGGCGTAGAGAATCGAACGCAACTGGCGCATGGCATTTTCTTTATTCTTGGGCTGGTCGCGTGTTTCGGTGTTTTCGATAAGAATTTCTTCCTTTTCTCCTGTATACGGATCTGTGAACTGATAACGTAGGCGGACGCCTGATTCCACCTTATTTACATTCTGCCCTCCGGCACCTCCTGAACGGAATGTATCCCACGACAGAAGAGCAGGATCAACAGTAATTTCAATACTGTCATCAACAAGTGGTGCGACAAACACAGATGCAAATGAAGTCATTCGTTTGCCTTGCGCGTTATATGGCGAAACTCGGACGAGACGGTGCACACCATTCTCACTTTTTAGGAATCCGTATGCGAAATCTCCTTCTATATTTATGGTGCAATTCTTGATACCGGCATCTTCAGCTTCAAGAAGATCCGTTATGGCTACTTTATATTTGTGAGCCTCGGCCCAGCGTATATACATGCGCATAAGCATCTGCGCCCAATCCTGACTTTCCGTACCGCCGGCGCCGGAATTGATTTTCAGCACGGCACTCATGATATCGCCCTCGCCGCGAAGCATATTACGCAATTCAAGTTCTTCAAGCATTGCAAGAACTTTATTATAGGCTTCATCGACCTCATCCTCGCTTACGACTTCTTCTTTAAAGAAATCCATTGAGAGTTTGAGTTCATCTACAGCTTTCTCAAGTTCACCGTAATCCTCGACCCATTTCTGAAGGTCCTTTATCTTTTTCATCTGCCTCTGAGCACCTTCGGCATCATCCCAAAAGCCCGGAGCCATCGTACGGAGTTGTTCTTCTTCTACTTGTATTTTCTTTCCGTCGATGTCAAAGATACCTCCTCAGCGCAAGCATACGCTCAAAAGTCTCTTTTAATTGTTCCTGTGTAATCATTAATATCTGCGATTGTTATGTTATTTTTGCAAAAATACGAAATATATTTCATTTTGCATAAAATCACATTTTCTTCGATATTATAGGCCTGGTTCTGAATTCCGAATCTCGTAGCTTTGCGAATGCTCTGATCTGCTTTCTAAGAGAAGATATAAGTTCTCTGGTCTCCTGCAACATATTTACATATACATATAACACGGACATCGAACTCGGCTCTCCTTCCCGCAACTGATCATATGCATTATGATAAGACTCCGATATTATATTTTTAAGTTGCTCACATCTATTTCTTAGATACATGATTTTTTCTGCATCATTGCAATCCATCAACGCTATACTTTCGTTAAGTATATCTATGACTTGTGAGCGTATTCTGTCGTATTCTTCATGATATGTCCTTGGCAAGGGGAGGAAATTATTGTCAACATGTTCTTTGCAGATTTCGTTGACACGTCGCAAATTATATAAAATACTCATACAGCAGTTGTTACCAAGGTAGAACCATGTACTTTTTTCTATTGCGATTTCGCGCGTAACATATCGCAGACATAATGTTTCTTTTCTACGCGTATTCTTCAGAATATTTTTTTCTCTGACTAGCGCATGTTCAGATTTTGAAAGCATTCCTGCATTTTCGGTTATAAATGCATCAGCTATATTTGAGAACTGTTTAGATGCGAAGATAAGGAATTTCTGTTGCTGCTCTTTGATGTATAAGAGTAGTAGCGGCCATGTTTCGTTCTTGTTTTTTGTCGCAATGATAGTTCTGAATAATACGTCTGAATCGCGCCCTTTTTCTTTCTTATTGAAATTACGGTTGCTGCGGATTATTATGAATACTGCTATTGTGGCGATAATAACTATTATTATGTTTCCGCCATAATACATTGTCGCAGCAAGAATACCCGCTGCTATGAACGCTGCTCCGGCTGTAATGAACCATCCACCAATAACTGAAATCACCCCAGTAATACGGAATACCGCGCTTTCGCGTCCCCACGCCTTATCTGCAAGCGATGTTCCCATTGCCACCATGAATGTGACAAATGTTGTTGAAAGAGGCAGTTTAAGAGATGTGCCAATAGCAATTAGAGCGGAGGCTAATACAAGATTAACAGAACCTCGTATAAGGTCGA
Source organism: uncultured Muribaculaceae bacterium (assembly GCA_910576775.1). Classification (GTDB taxonomy): domain Bacteria; phylum Bacteroidota; class Bacteroidia; order Bacteroidales; family Muribaculaceae; genus CAG-873. The sequence goes on from CAJTJV010000004.1 coordinate 53,188, forward strand.
AAGCCGCACCATCTTCAAGCTGAGTTCCATCCATCTGAAAGCGCTTGTTATACCACCTGCGTGCTTGTGGAGGTGTTATCTGCCTTATTTTATAGATTAAAGCCAACGAAAATCTCACAAGTTTTCGAGCTATGCGAGAAGAACCAAACATCTCATCATTCGACTGCTGCGAGCTCAAGCCTATGGCTGTATCTGTTACTGTTCTGACTTTTTTAGATGTCGCAAGCGAAACTATCATTATGACACCGGCTGCAATAAGATAATAAGCCGGGGTTGTCGACGGGGCGCTAAGACTCCCCATCATGAACTCGTCGGCACTTATACTGCCACTGCTGTGGTAGGCCTGATATGATTCCAATCCGCTGAGAGGGACTCCAATAAAATTTACAAGATCGTTGCCTGCGAATGCCATTGCCAGAGCGAATGTCCCTAACAATACAATCACCTTGAGAACATTGACTTTGCAAAAATAGAGTATCTGCATTAATATTGAAAAAAATATAAAGCACGATACTATTATAAGACCGTTGTTATGACTTATCCAGGCCCTTAAATCCGGTGTCATGAATGTAAGCTGTCCGGCGCCTTTTATTAACAGAAAATATATTATCATTGTAGTGCAGATTCCACCAAATATGCCGATTTTCCATTTCAGACGGTTGCGATAACTGAAAGTAAAAACAAGCCGCGCAATAAACTGCACAACAGTTCCAAAGAAAAAAGCTATCGCGACCGACAGAAAGATGCCGATTACTATGGAAAGTGCTTTTCCGGTATTAAGTAATTCGCTTAACTCTAATTGCATACCATTAACCATCTTTATAATGGCGATGACGAATGCAGCCCCAAGCATAGCGAAGATCATCGACACTGTTGTTGAGGTCGGAAGGCCCTGAGTATTGAATATATCAAGCAGAATGATATCAGTAACCATTACAGCCATAAATATGCATATCAAATCATAGAAGGAGAAATGCTCAGGCTGAAATATTCCGTGGCGGGCAATATCCATCATACCGTTGCTCATGGCAGCTCCGAAGAAAACTCCTATCGAAGCAACAATAATTATTTTTTTGAAAGATGCCGCCTTTGTACCGATTGCTGAGTTAAGGAAATTAACCGCATCGTTGCTTACCCCGACTGATAAATCAAATATTGCCAGCAGAAAAAGGAAAATGATTATACAAAAATAAAGATATTCCATTATGTTTATTATTTACACTTACAAAATAATAAACAATATATTTCAGGAATATTTCAAAAAACTTAATCGATTATTAAATTTTTCTATGCATGTACACTGAAAGAGATCTTGAACTCCAATCCACCTGAAGCTAAATTTTCGATAGATATTATTCCTCCGTGAATCATTACTGCATTCTTTACAATCGACAATCCGAGTCCGGTGCCACCCGCAGCCCTAGAACGTCCTTTATCGATTCTGTAAAATCGCTCGAAAATCCTTGGTAAATGAATCTCCGGTATACCGACGCCATTATCAGATACACTCAATGTTATTTTATCAGAATTTTTAGATAAGAGTCTTAGTGATATTATCGAGCAACCGCTGTATGAAATCGCATTGTCTATAATATTGCTGAAGACTGATTCGAGCAATGAACGGTTCCCAAACATGAAGAGTCTTAAGGATATATCATTCTTTACATATATACCTTTTGACTCTGCCAAAGGTTCATAATCAGCAACTACCGATTCTATAATTTCCGCCAAATCGACATCTTCTTTCATTATGCTTACGCTCCCATCGTCCATCCTTGTGATAAGTGATACATCTCCCAACAAACGGCTTAACCTGTGGGTATTGGCAAGGCACCGTTGAAGAAATTGTTCACGTTTCTCATCCGTCATGTCGCCGTGCGACAATAGGGTTTCGATGCACACCTGAATTGCGGATATGGGAGTCTTTAGCTCGTGATTGATATTATTTGTCAGCTGTTTCTTTATACGCTCCTTTTCCTGCTGCTCATACATGGCGGCACGGTGCTCGTTGTCTCTGTCGAGAATGGCCTGTTGGAGACGAGCGTAAAGACGCACTATGTGATTGGATATTTCGCCAAGTTCATCGTGCGGAAACGGTTCGGTATCAGATATGATAGCGCCATGCTCAACGTTCTCTGCAAACCGGTTGAGCCGGAGAATATGAAGGCCGACACGACGTGTGGAGAAATAACCTAATGTACACATTACCAGTGATATAATGGCGCTAATCCACAGAAAGCTGTAATCGGCTTCGAGAAAGGAGCTCAACGACATTGAATATGGTACGGCCGTACGGACTATATAACCATCCGAGCCTATAAGCGCAGCATAAAAATACGTTTCTCCGGTGCTTTCACTATGCCGGCGGACTGCATAGCCTGACACGTTTGAGATTGCTTTCTTTATTTCCTCTCGGTCGAGATGATTTGTATGTGGCAAGGAGTCGAGCGTGTTGTCATATATAACATCTCCGCGCAAGGTAACAACGCTGAGGCGCAGATCGTCGAAGGGATGGAATTCGTCAAGTTTGATTTCTTCCGGCTTTATTCCTTTGGAAAGTTCCGTTAGAATATAGGTGTTTATCAGTTGTAGTTGTGAGTTCACCTTATCAGTTTTGAATTCCTTTTCACGGTGATACTGGAATAGCACAAAACTTCCTATCAGCAATAGTGAATAGGCAAGCAGCCATAGGAAAAGACGCTGTGGGTAAGACAGTCTATTCCAAGAATGTATATCCGTAACCCGATCGCGTGACGATATGCCTACCATACGCACCCAGTTTCTGTCTTATTCTTGTTATATTGACGTCCACAACACGTTCGAGAACAACCACGTCATCCTCCCAAAGCTCCTGAAGAAGTTCTGTCCGGCTGAACACGTGGCCTGGTGATGACAGCAGTTTGTTGAGGATTTCGAATTCTTTCTTTGTAAATCTCACTTCGACGCCATTTACAGTGCAGGATTTTCGTGAAATCTGCAACATGAGTCCCTTATAGGAGATTATATCACCGTCTGCAACATCATTTATAATTGGAATGGATCTACGCAACACTGTACGTACTCGTGCAATCAGAGTACGCAGAGAATATGGTTTTGTTATATAGTCGTCTGCGCCAAGTTCGAGACCTGCAATAAGATCGTCTTCCGTGTCCTTGGCCGTGCAGAAGATTATAGGAGAAGACGCCGTCCGGGGATTGGATTTCAATATCCGTGCGAGCTGAAATCCGGAAATTTCCCCCATCATAATGTCAAGCAGAAATAGGTCGTAAACCGATAAGTTCATCGATAAGGCTTCTTCCGCACTGGCGCAAGTATCCACGAGATAGCCCTCTTCTTCAAGGTTGAATCGTATGACATCGCATAAAGTTTCTTCGTCATCGACAACAAGTATTCTTTTTATCTTGTCCATGGTACAAAGATAATCATTATATGGAGACTTTTATTTTTCGGTTCTGATATTTAATAAAACTTTAATATAATACATCATTATCAATCCGGACGGAGTGAAATGAGAGGAGAGCGCTAACATTGACGCAGGCCAGGTTGTTTATAAGAAGAAATATCATAAGGGATGAAACTGCGACAGAGAAATTCACTGCCCCGGAAAGCCGATCACACTAACGTACAATGGCGACGAATCCGGATATATCGGGAATTAAGGAATGGCGCCGAACAATTGGCTCCATTTCTCGGTATTGTACGGTACGTTGCCGCTACTGCGTGCCTGACGGCGATTTTGCTATATGTAGGCTTCAGACACGATGATGTGGACTTAAAACTGATAATGAGAATTATACACGCAGCCCAGTTTGTCTTCTGTGTAAGTGTGGCCTGTGATCTTCTTTTTGGTCTCAAAAAAGCGTGGACTGCGGCTTTTGTCGCGCGTAAGATCGCAGACACCATTGTAATCCTCTCTCTCATTCCAACTATCATCGGTGATTATACTGCCATTCATGAATGGCTCCATTTCTTTCAAAATCGAGCATTCCTTTTCATCTGCTTAGGGATTTATTCCATAGCGGAACTTTGCTATGGTACAATGCGTATGTTGAGACGGCGCACAAATCCATCACTTATATTATCGGCGAGTTTTCTAATATTCATTTTCATAGGCTCTTTTGTACTTATGCTACCACGGTGCACCACCGGGCATCTCCGCTATATTGACTCTCTGTTCATGGCGGCGAGTGCCGTAAGTATGACTGGTCTGTCTACCATTTCAGCAGCAGAGACATTCACTCAATTGGGATGGACGATAATTGCTGTTCTAATGCAGATAGGCGCGCTTGGAGTGCTTACATTCACAAGCTTTTTCGCGCTCTTTTTCAGTGGACGCACCTCAATATATAATCAAATGCTCATGCGAGATTTTGTATATTCAAAGAGCATGAACGCACTCGTTCCTATAATCCTCTATATTCTCACCGTCACCATAACCATAGAGACTGCCGGTGCCATATGTCTTTATATTACGTTGCCTGAAGACTTTCTCACCTCCATGGAGGAACGAGTCTTCTTCGCCGTATTCCATTCTATGTCGGCATTCTGCAACTGCGGATTATCTACGCTACCTGAAGGAGTCGCAGCTCCTGTATTTATGAATAGCAACCAGATTTTCTATATTGTGATGATTGCGCTTATCTTTGCTGGCGGTATTGGATTTCCCAATCTTGTTAATCTCAGGGAAGTTATTACCGATTACATCAGACGCATCAGATGTAGCTTCACAGGAAAACGCTTTGAGAAAAAAGCACATATATTTGATCTGAACACAAAACTCGTGTTGCTGTTCTCAATCATATTTTTTGTAGGAGGCGCACTTGTATTCTACATAATAGAGTACAATCATGCTTTCGAAGGTCTGTCTTATGGACACAGAATTGTGCAGGCATTGTTTTGCTCCGCTACCATACGCACCGCCGGCTTCATAACATACGGTCCGGACTCATGGCTTGCCCCGACATTGCTTGTTGCTCTTTTCCTTATGTGGGTTGGCTGCGCATCACAGTCTATGGGTGGTGGCATAAAAATAAACGCATTTGCAGCTGTAGTACTCAATCTGCGGTCGATCGTATTCGGACAGAAAGGCGTAGCGGTATTCGGAAGATCTGTCTCATCCGACTCAATACGCAGGGCGAACGCCGTTGTCATCTTCTTTATCTTCGCACTGATTGGATATGCACTGGTGATTATGGTTCTCGAGCCGGAAATATCGGGTCTCGCAATCCTTTTTGAATGCTTCTCGGCGCTCACGACAGTGGGAATGTCTTCGGGAATTACCCCGCAGTTAGGCGACCCGGCTAAAATAGTACTGGCTTCGGCAATGTTCCTTGGTCGTGTAGGAATCATCTCTGTCCTCTGCGGCGTCATTGGCAATAGAACGGACAACTCCGGAATGTTTCCATCAGATGATATTATTATAAACTGACTAATCCAATTGCATTATGAAATATCTGATTATAGGTCTTGGGATATACGGCGTAAACCTGGCACGCGATCTTGTTGCAATGGGCCACGTCGTAATCGGAGCAGATAACAATCCGGTAGTAGTTGAGTCGTTGAAGAATGACATCTCTGCAGTGTACCTCATTGATTCAACCGAAGATAGTCAACTGGCAGTCTTACCTCTAAACAATGTCGACCTTGTGATAGTTGCTATAGGTGAGAATTTCGGAGCATCTGTAAAGACTGTCGCACTACTGAAGAAAAACGGAGTAAAACACATATATGCACGAGCCATCGACGAGATACACGAAGCCATCCTCGAAAGTTTCAAGCTCGACAGGATAATAACGCCAGAACAACGCGCTGCAAATGATCTGTCTCACGAATTGGAGTTGGGCTCAGCTGTAGTAACCATGTCGGTCTGCAATGACTATATTGCAGTGAAATTCCAAGTGCCACAGTATCTTTATGGATTGGGTTACAGAGATATTCAGAAAAAGCTGTCCAACGATTACGGAATAACACTTGTGGCTGTATGTCGTCCGGAAGAAAGACTCAATATCTTGGGTATAAGGCACCATGTACTGACTCTCATCAGTGATTATGATATTATGGCGCGAGAAAATGACAGCCTGACGATTTTCGGTTCCAAAAAGAAAGTAATTGCGTTCTCCCACAAAGTCGCTCAATAGTCAACATTCTGTCTGAACGTAATGGCAGGCATGGGTGCATTCTCTTAAGGTGCCATCTACAATGATATGACGGTTTGCCATGGCGCCTATATGTGTCATTTGGTGACTAACCATCAGTATGGTTGTCTCCTTTGCCATTCCTTCTATAATCCGGTACATCTGATCTTCAAAATTTATATCTATATAGCTCAGAGGCTCGTCCATAACAAGGAACTTAGGTTCGGAGACAATGGCCCGGCCGAAAAGAGTTCTCTGCATCTGTCCGCCCGATATACGCCCTATGGGGCGACGGGCCAGGTCACACAATTGTGTCAGTTCTAACGCTCGTTCAATTTTTTCCTCACGCATGGCTGCTGATATACCGTTATCCGCAAGAAGACCGGAGGCAATGACTTCCCTTACTGTAATGGGGAAATGGGCATCGACACTGTTCTTCTGTGGCAGATACCCCGGAGCTTTAGGTACAATAGTCCGACCATCTGCATCATAAAATTGAACTTTACCTGAGGTAGGTTTCAATAGCCCTAGAATAAGACGTAGCAGGGTAGTCTTTCCACCGCCATTGGGCCCGGTTATGGCGATGAAATCTCCCAAGTCGACGGTAAAATTTATGTCTGTGAGAATGAGACGATTGTCCCTCTCAAAACTGACATCGAGTAGCGATAGAAAAGGCTTGCCGACATGTCCGGAACAGGCTGCGCATCTGCATGGATTACTGTGCCCCTGCAATTTCATCTGCTATATATTTTAACTGATTTTCCCAATCATAATCCATCGGATATATCTCTACGATTCGTGAGCCAATACCTTCATTTATAGATATAGCCTGACGGGAGTCAAATTCTTTTTGAAAGAAGAATACTCTAACCCCAACGTTTTTTGCCTTGTCAATGGCTTCTTTTAACCCCTTAGCAGACATCTCTTTACCTTCTGTACCAAGAGAAATCTGCTTCAGACCGTATTCGCGTGCGAAATAGCTCAGAGATGGATGCCATACGGCAAAAGATTCTCCATTATGTGGTGCAAGCAGCTGCGTCATCACGGTATGCAGTGAGTCGAGATGAATTTCATATATCTCTAAACGGGATGCAAACATTGCGGAATCGGTCGGAAAATGAGATATAAGAGAATTTACCATATTGCGCGCTATTGCGCGCGCGCCATTTATGCTATTCCAATAATGCGGGTCGGGATAGGAGTGGTGATCGTCTCCTTCTCCTTCATGGTGACTGTGTGTGTTGTATATAAAGTCGATTCCGGCGGAAGTGTTGACAAAAGGAGTATTTACCGCAGATTCTTCAAGTGATTTCTCAAAGGGAAGTACGCCTGTCAAAAAGTATATCTTGGAACTGTCTACGCAGATACGCTCTTTCATTGAAGGCTCGAACGTCTCGGGATTGGCATCCCGCGCAAGCAACGTACGAACGGTATATGTCGAATCGATAATATGCTCCAGAATATTCCTCTGAGGCTCAATGCTTACTACGATATGACGAGAGTCTACATTGTCAACGGATACATTCCTGTTGCACGAAAAAGCAAGAATATTTGCGGCAATTATCACCGTAATCTTAATACTGTTCATTCTGCCAACAGTTTTTCAGCCATTTCAACAGCCGCATGACGTCCGTCGCCCATGGCGAGAATAACGGTTGCTCCACCACGAACGATGTCGCCTCCGGCAAAGATAGTCGGTATGCTTGACTGTAATTTCTCATCAACAGCAATAGTGCCTCGTTGAGTAACCTCGAGTCCTTCGACAGAAGAAGGAATTAATGGATTGGGCGATACACCTACACTTACGATTGCCAGATCAATCTCTATTTCATCAATCGCACCGGGAATTGGTACCGGCGTCCGGCGTCCGGAGGCGTCCGGTTCCCCGAGCTCCATCCGCTGTATGCGGACGGAGCGAACTCTGCCGTTATCGTCCGCCAGATATTCGACGGGGTTGGCGAGTGTTACAAATTCGACACCTTCTTCTTTCGCATGAAGGATTTCTTCCCGCCGAGCAGGCATCTCTTCCTCGGAACGACGGTAGATAATCATTGCCTTCTCAGCACCCATTCTTCGAGCGGTCCTGACACTGTCCATCGCCGTATTGCCGCCTCCTATTACAGCTACACGGCGGCCTTCGGGTGCAGGAGTATCATACCCATTGCGTCCAGCCCCCATAAGGTTGATACGGGTAAGGTATTCATTGCTCGAAAGTATGCCTGTATAGTTCTCGCCCGGAATATCCATGAAACGGGGCAAACCGGCTCCGGAAGCTATGAACAAACCTTTGAAACCTTCTGCAACAAGGTCTTCGTATGTTAACGTTTTACCAATTACCGTGTCGGTGTGAAACCGCACCCCGATTGCTTCAAGAGCTTCTATCTCAGCGTCGACGATACTGTTTGGAAGACGGAACTCAGGTATACCATATTTAAGCACACCTCCTATTTCATGCAACGCTTCAAAAACGTCGATATCAAAACCGCGACGAGCCATCTCTCCGGCAAATGACAGCCCTGCCGGCCCGGAGCCTGCAACTGCGACACGGATACCGTTTGATGCTTTGTGAGGTGCAACATCTCTACGTTGTGCGATCTCGCTATCTGCGGCGAAACGCTCAAGATAACCGATGGCTACTGGAGCTTTCTTCATCTTGTTGTAGATGCACTTGCTCTCGCATTGTTTTTCCTGTGGGCATACTCGGCCGCAGACAGCCGGCAGTGCACTCGTTTGTCTGAGAATGGCAGCAGCTCCGGCGATATCGCCGCGTTGTATATTCTTTATAAAATCAGGAATAGCAATACCGACAGGGCATCCTTCAACACATGTCGGAGTGGGGCAATCGAGGCAACGGGTTGCTTCAAGTCCAGCCTGCTCCGCACTCAGACCCTTGTTCACTTCCTCGAAACTCCTTACACGGCTGCTACTCTCAGCCATCGGCATGACAGTACGTTCGATTTCAGTGCGCTCCTTTGCCGTCAAAGCCTTGCGTAGTTCTACGCGCCATGCGGCATTGCGTCCTTTGTTGTTTTCTTCCATATCGACTTATTTTATATGGTCGTAAGCTTTCATTCGTGTTATCATTTCATCGAAATCCACCTGATGCGCATCGAATTCTGGCCCGTCGACACATACGAATCGCGTCTTACCTCCGACGCGAACTCGACACGCCCCGCACATGCCGGTACCATCAACCATTATCGTATTGAGCGACACCGTCGTTGGTATGCTGTATTTCTTAGTAAGCAGAGCTACAAATTTCATCATTACCGCAGGACCTATGGCTACAACTTCTGCGACATCCTCACGCCGAATGACGTCTTCCACTCCGACTGTTACAAGGCCTTTGCGACCGGCACTCCCGTCATCTGTCATTATTATAACCTCGTCTGACCAGTGACGCACCTCTTCTTCAAGAATTATAAGGTTCTTGTTGCGGGCGGCCAAAATACTGACAACGCGATTTCCGGATTCTTTCATAGCCCGGATTATGGGTAATAGGGGCGCAACTCCGACACCACCTCCGCAACAAACTACAGTACCATTTCGATGTGATGTATCAGTCGCGCGTCCGAGCGGCCCGACAAGGTCTGTAAGGTTATCGCCCACCTCAAGTGCACATATTTTTTTTGTAGATTCTCCAACAGCCTGCACAACAAGAGTGACTGTACCAGCTATAATGTCGGCGTCTGCAATAGTGAGAGGTATGCGCTCGCCGCCTTTTCCGCAGCGCACAATTACGAAATGCCCGGCTTTACGCGCACGGGCTACTGCCGGAGCCTCAACGACGAGCTTTACGACACTCTCAGAAAAATGCTCCTTGCTGATGATTCTATTCATGCGAGTTGATATTTCCCGCAAAGGTACGAAAAAGTTCCCACTGCAGAAACTGAATATAAATTTCAGCTACATTTCAGCTTATTCTGCTCCAATCTGTGGCTCGTCCAAGAATATCACGTAAGGCAAGAGCAAAATTCCTATTGGCAGGGGATGATAATTCCGGGTCGGTATCAATAAGCATTTCGGCGGCGGAGCGTGCCTGACCTATAATAATACCATCGCGGGCAAGGTCGGCAATTCTAAGATCGAAAGGTAGACCGCTTTGCGCGGTACCTTCAATGTCACCGGGTCCTCGCATCTGCATGTCGGCCTCTGCTATAACGAAACCATCGGAGGTTGAAGTCATAATCTCAAGACGTCGCCGTGTATCTGCTGAAATTGCATGCTTTGTCATAAGAACGCAGAAACTTTTATCGGCTCCTCGGCCTACACGTCCGCGCAATTGATGTAATTGGGAGAGACCGAAACGCTCGGCATTCTCTATCACCATTGTTGTTGCGGATGGAACATTAACACCAACCTCAATAACCGTGGTTGCAACAAGGATATGCGCTTGACCGGATGCGAAAAGTTCCATCTGCGCATCTTTTTCGGCAGGTTTCATGCGGCCATGGACAAATGCGACCTTATATGGTGCATATGTTTCGCTGACAGCCTCGAAACCTTCGGTGACACTACGGAGATCAAGTTTCTCATTTTCCTCAACAAGAGGATATACGAAATACACTTGATGGCCTGCTGAAAGCTGAGACATGACTGCACTGCGGACACGGTCGCGTTGATTATCATATCGGAGAACTGTCGTCACAGGAATGCGTCCCGGCGGTAACTCATCGATGACGGATATGTCAAGATCTCCATAAACAGTCATCGCTAAAGTTCGGGGAATCGGGGTAGCCGTCATGACAAGGACGTGGGGTGGACGTTCGCTCTTCTTCCAAAGGCGCGCCCGTTGGGCGACTCCAAAACGATGCTGTTCGTCAATGACAACAAAGCCGAGGCGCGCGAAAGTCACTCGATCCTCAAGAACTGCATGCGTACCTACAAGGATATGAAGGGATCCGTCTCGTAGCTCGCTATCAATGATTCGACGTTCACGTGCGCGGGTGGAGCCGGTGAGAAGGCGTATATTTAATCCAATTTTCGAGGCAAGAGTACTGATTGTAGCGAAATGTTGTCCGGCAAGTATCTCAGTAGGTGCCATAAGGCATGTCTGATAACCGTTGTCGATTGCGAGAAGCATCGCCATCAGCGCAACGAGGGTCTTGCCGGATCCTACATCGCCCTGTACGAGGCGATTCATCTGGCGCCCTTTGGCAATATCGGCGTGTATCTCCTTTATGACTCTTTTCTGTGCACCGGTGAGCTCAAAGGGGAGACACTGATGATAAAAATCATTGAACCATCTCCCGATATGCGGCATGGGATAGCCATCTGTTGCAGCTTTACGACGGCGGGAGCGCATCAGCATGTCTGTCTGTATACAAAAAAGCTCCTCGAATTTCAGCCTATGACGGGCCGCTTTCAATGACTGGGCATCAGATGGAATATGTACCGTACGGATGGCTTGGTCGAGATCCATCAAGCTGTTTGAACGGACAACAGACTCGGGAAGGGTCTCTGAAAGAGGCTTCTTTAGTGAGGATAGGAGCGTAATTATCGCACCATGAATTACCCGGCTGTCAATATTTCTTTGTCGCAGACGCTCTGTAAGAGGGTATACAGCCCGTACGCTGACAGTATTGCTGAGTATTGTTGGCGCGTCAATCTCCGGATGTGCCATCTGAAGAGTTCCGTTGAAGCGCGCCGGCTTGCCGAACACGACATATTCTTCACCGGCCCGCAGATGTTTGCGTATCTCACGAATACCCTTGAACCATACGACATCCATCGTTGCTGTACCATCGGTAAAAAGTCCGATAAGCCTCATCTTTGCCCCCTCCCCAAGGACATTGAAACTGACAAAGCGACCACGAACCTGCACGGTGACGAATTCGGCATCGCCGATGCTCTGCAAACTGCGAATACTATAGATCTTTGAGCGATCAATATAACTTGTCGGAAAATGGTGCAAAAGGTCATAGGCATTGTGAATCCCGAGTTCGTTACCAAGGAGGCGCGCACGGGTAGGCCCTATACCTTTGATATACTGTATGTCAAAACGTCGGAGAGATAGCATTGTCAGACTATAGGGATTCCTTATCCGTAAGGAATAATTCTGCAATACGGATATCAGTAGGGTAGGTAATTTTCATATTCGTTCGTGATCCTTCCACAAGATGGATTCTCGCACCTGTATACCGGCTGACAGCGGAAGCATCATCAGTCATTGATGCACCATCCTTCATGCAGGAATATGCTTTGGTGAGAACACCGGCGTTAAAGCCCTGTGGAGTCTGGACTGCAACAAGCAAGGCACGGTCGACAGACGATGAATCATCCATAACGGCAGTCATCAGAGAATCGGTTATGGTAGTGCAGGGGATAGCGGCCATAACCCCCGGCTCACATAGGCGCGAGATGACAGCTTCTATTGTTTTGCGGTCTACAAGTGGACGGGCGCCGTCATGAATAAGTACAATATCCGAATCGTTCATCTCCAGTGCGTCGAGAGCGTTGTGCACGGATTCCGTACGAGTGTTTCCTCCACATATCATTCGCGGAGATCTGAATCCAAAGTCCTCACATAAACGTTGCCAGCGACCGATCTCCGATTCGCTCAAGACAAGTATGATATCTTTCTTAAAATCAAGCGACAAGAAGGCCTCGATAGTGTGCATGAGCACAGGTCTGCCGGCAAGCAGGGCAAACTGTTTTGGCAAATTACCGCCGAAACGGTTTCCCGTACCGGCGGCAACTATGATTATGTGTATTTTCTCAGGCTTATTGGCCGCAAAAATATTTACCATGCAAATATCGGACGCTCACACATGAGTTTGTTGACTGCTTTGCGGACTGTTTCTACGCCTGCGTGATTCTCCGGAGAGGAAAGAACAGTATCAATCATAGTAGCGATTTCACCCATTTCCTCTGTCTTTAGCCCACGCGTTGTTATTGCAGGGGTGCCGAGGCGAATTCCGGAAGTCTGGAACGGTGAACGGCTATCGAAAGGCACCATATTCTTATTTGCAGTAATATCGGCTTCGACAAGTACTTTTTCAGCAACCTTACCGGTCAGCTCCGGAAATTTGGTGCGCAAATCAACGAGAATACAGTGATTGTCTGTGCCACCCGACACAATCTTGTAGCCCATGTCGGACAGAGCGCCCGCAAGAGCCTTGGCGTTATCGCGGACTTGGGTCTGGTACTGTTTGAATTCCGGCTGGAGCGCTTCGTGGAAGGCGACAGCTTTACCGGCAATGACATGTTCGAGTGGACCACCCTGTACTCCGGGGAATACAGCCGAGTCCAAGAGCTGCGACATCATGCGCGGTTCACCTTTGGGATTTGTCTTACCCCACGGATTGACAAAATCTTCACCCATAAGAATGATACCTCCACGGGGGCCGCGAAGTGTTTTGTGAGTAGTAGAAGTGACTATATGAGCATATTTAAGAGGGTTATCAAGCAGACCGGCCGCAATAAGGCCTGCCGGATGTGCCATATCAACCATAAATATAGCTCCAATCTCGTCGGCCACACTGCGCATGCGGGCATAGTCCCATTCACGTGAATATGCGCTTGCACCGCCAATGATAAGCTTGGGGCGCTCGCGGCGACAAGTCGCTTCAAAAGCTTCATAATCAATTCGACCTGTTTCGGCGTCTACATTATACTCCAGTGCCTGAAACACGAGACCGGAAAAATTGACCGGACTGCCATGGCTGAGATGGCCACCATGACTGAGGTTGAGACCAATGAATTTGTCTCCGGGCTTCAGACACGCCATGAACACGGCCATATTGGCCTGTGCGCCGGAATGAGGCTGCACATTGGCATATTTTGCGCCGAAAAGCTGTTTCAAACGCTCAATGGCAAGAGATTCCACCTGGTCGACGACTTGGCAACCGCCATAGTAACGATGTCCCGGATAACCCTCGGCATATTTGTTTGTCAGGCATGAGCCCATAGCGCGCATAACGTCGTCGCTAACATAGTTCTCGGAAGCGATAAGTTCGATACCGTCGCGCTGACGGCGATGTTCCGCCTCAATCAGGTCGAAAATTGTATTGTCTTTAAGCATTCGGTTATTTATGTTTTGTTTGTCTTTTCTTTTTCTTTCTTACACTGAACCCGAAGGTACCCAATCTGAGCCCTTGCCCATAGTATGCGCCGTGAGAATAGTTTATAAGTTGTGCTCGTTCGAGGTCGAAACGTCCATCATTATCAAAATACCGCTCGTCGGCGAGAATATTGACAACATCGGCAATAAACATATGGTGACTCCCAAGCGGCACTATTTCCTTAACTCTGCATTCTATCGATATCGGTGACTGCTCAATTGCCGGGCAATTCACGGCAACACCCGGATATGGCGTCAGGCCGGAAAGTTCCCATTTGTCCTTATCCGCCCCACTGACAACGCCACATAGGTCGGTAGCCCTCACCATATCGCGCGTAGTGAGATTGACGGTGAACTCCATATTTTCTTTTATAAGATTATAAGAGTACCTTTCAGGACGCACGGAGATATAAAGCATTGCCGGATTAGTGCATATAGTACCGGTCCACGCAACAGTTATCAGATTCGATTTCCCGCTTTTGCCGCAGGTAACAAGTACCGCAGGAGCGGGGTAGACAAGAGTTCCGGGCTTCCAGTTTTGCTTCATATTATCTCTGCTTCGGCACCACTGACGCAATGATTGCAATAGTGGCAACGAAGTATAGGTGTCGACTTGTCCGTTACATCAAAACGTGTCGCCATCGGTTCGTTATTTGTTATGCATTTCGGGTTGGGGCAACGTACTGTACCTATAAGAGTGTCCGGGAGTTCGACTGGATGTTTCTCTGCTACGGTGTAATCACGGATTACATTTATTGTGGCTGTCGGAGCAACGACTGCTATACGGTTCAGCACATCGCGATCGAACTCAACTCCGTCAACTTTTATAATACCCTTGCGTCCGACACGCGAACCCGGGAGGTTGTTCCCGATGGTAACGCCGTTAGTCATATTTTCTATACCAAGGATGTGGACGGCACGAAAAAGAGCACTCGATGGAATATGGTCTATCACAGTCCCGTCGCGCAGAGCGGCAACTGCAAGTTCTGTTTTTTTTGTTGTCATTTTGCGAGAGGATCTATGCCTAAGGCTTTGGTTATTATTGCCTGACGTGCGTATACACCATTGCGGGCCTGTTCAAAATAATAAGCATGCGAACTGTCGTCGACATCGATGTCAATCTCATTGACACGCGGTAGCGGATGGAGAATGCGCATATTTGGTTTTGCCACATCAAGCATCGAACGACGAAGCGTATAAAGATTCTTCACTTTCTCATACTCCATAATATCTGAGAAGCGTTCACGCTGCACGCGTGTCATATATATTATATCGCTTGCTGCAATTACCTCCGGCGAGAATTCTGTGTATTCATGATATTCTATACCGTTTTCCTCACAAAGCTGTATATACTCCCGGGGCATCTGCAATTCATGGGACGAAACAAAATTCATTATGGGCTTGAAAAATCGTAAAGCCTGAAGGAGGGAATGTACAGTACGCCCATATTTGAGATCACCCACCATCGTTATTGTGAGCCCTTCAATCTTGTCTTGCGTTTTAAGAATAGAGTAAAGGTCGAGCATCGTCTGTGATGGGTGCTGGTTCGCCCCATCGCCGGCATTAATAACTGGAACGCCACCAACTTCAGCGGCATAACGTGCCGCCCCTTCAAGATGATGCCTCATTACAATCAGATCGGCATAGTTCGACACCATCTTTATAGTATCTTTCAGAGTCTCTCCTTTAGAGGTACTTGACGTTGCCGCATCGGAAAATCCGATTACACGGCCACCAAGACGGTTGACTGCTGTTTCAAAACTAAGGCGTGTTCTTGTCGAAGGCTCAAAAAACAGAGTGGCGACAACGCGTCCCTCCAATAATCGGCTATTCGGATGCTGCTCGAAATACCGGGCTCGCTCGAGCAGGGCGAGTATTTCAGACCGGTTGAGGTCGTCGATTGCGACCAAACTTTCTTTTTCCATAAATCCGGCGTGTTTAGACACTGCAAAAGTATGAAAATTTCCGTCAATAAAAAAGCGTTCAACCCAATTGTATCAATAATTGTTTAAATGAAAAATAATGTGGCTTTCCATTGTTCAACGTTTAAATAAAATGCTTAATTTTGCAACTTAAATAATCTTTAGTGAGTTTACATTATGTCAGAAATTAAATGTGTTGGTATTCTTACCTCCGGTGGTGACGCACCGGGCATGAACGCTGCCATCCGCGCCGTCACACGTTCAGCAATTTTCAGCGGTCTAAAAGTGAAGGGTATATATCGCGGTTACCGCGGACTTATCGCGGACGAGATTGCCGATTTCCGCACACAAAATGTTTCCAACATTATACAGCAGGGTGGTACCATCCTAAAAACAGCACGTTGCAAGGAATTTCAGACACCCGAAGGTCGCCAGCTCGCCTACGATGTCATACGCCGCCACGAGATCGACGCACTCGTAGTTATCGGCGGTGACGGATCACTTACAGGGGCTCGAATCTTCGCCAACGAATTCAATTTTCCCATTATCGGTCTACCCGGCACTATCGACAACGACCTTTATGGAACAGATACTACAATCGGCTATGACACGGCTCTCAATACAATAATGGAATGTGTTGATAAAATTCGCGACACAGCGACAAGCCACGAACGTTTGTTTTTTATTGAAGTAATGGGACGCGATGCCGGCTTCCTTGCCCTAAACGGTGCGATTGCATCCGGTGCGGAAGCGGCAATTATTCCTGAAATTTCAACAGAGGTCGACCAATTGGCAGAACTTATTCAGAACGGTTTCCGCAAAAGTAAAAACTCATCTATTGTACTTGTTGCAGAAAGTCCAGTCACCGGCGGCGCCATGGGGCTTGCCGAACGCGTAAAGAATGAATATCCCGGTTATGACGTTCGAGTCTCAATCCTCGGTCACCTGCAACGAGGCGGTTCTCCTACTGCTCACGACCGCATTCTCGCTTCCCGAATGGGTGCGGCTGCAATTGACGCACTTATGGAGGATCAGAGAAATGTAATGATTGGTGTCAAGAACGATGAAATCGTCTATGTGCCGTTCTCGAAAGCAATCAAAAACGACAAGCCAATCAACCGCGAGCTTCTCAATACACTTCGCAGACTATCTATCTGATGAAAATCAGGGTTCTCTGCATAGGGTCTGTAAAAGATTCTACAGTATCAGAGTGTATCGCACGTTATGCGAAACGGATTCCGTACTATTGGCCGTTCGAGATTGTGAATCTTCCGGATGTCAAAGTCGGCAAAAGTATTGATGTGCAGAAGCAGAAAGAACTTGAAGGAGACCGTATGCTGGCAGAAATCGGCAATGGGGATTTTTTACTCCTGCTTGACGAGCGAGGGCGCAGTTATACATCACGTCAATTTGCCGACTACCTTAATAAAAAGGGGATAGATGGAAATCGCAATCTTGTCATGGCAGTAGGCGGACCATATGGATTCTGTCAGCGGATATATAGCCGGGCGGATGGAATGCTGTCTTTGTCTACGATGACATTTCCACACGAGCTTGTACGCCTCTTTCTCGTAGAACAGATTTATCGCGCCGGAACTATTCTTCGCGGCGAGCCATATCATCATGATTAAGCATCGGTTTTAGTCCGAAATAGTATTATAGATTCGTACGCATTGTCCGAAAACGGACAATGCGTTTTTCTTTATTTTACTGAATATAAATGTATTGAGTTTTTGGCATGATATATGTGAATATGTCGTAAAACCTATAAGAATGGACAGACAATTATCAGATAAAGAAAAAAACGCCGCAAAACGCAAGATGATGCTTCGAATCGGTATTCCGGCCGCTGTAATAGCAGTCGCTGCGATATCGGTTCCCGCCATTCTACAGCCTTCTAAGGACGCTACTAAAATGACGTTCGGCATAGTAGACCGTGGCGACGTATATACATCACTATCGGCGTCAGGTAAGGTCGTACCTGCATACGAAGAAATTATCACATCGCCGATAAGCGCACGCATTATGGAAGTTTACCGAAGGCCTGGCGACAGTCTTGAAACAGGAACACCGCTTTTGCGTCTCGACCTCAATGCGACCGAGGTTGAAATCAATAAACAGCGCGACAACCGACAGAAACAGATACTTGCCGTAGAGCAGCAGCGTCTCAGTAATGAAACGCATCTCAATTCGATAGAGATGCAGATTAAGGTGAAGCAGATGAATGTAAGCCGTCTTGCAGTTGAAGTCGAAAATGAGCGACGTCTCGACAGTATTGGCTCCGGAACCGGCGATCACGTAAGAGAAGCAGAACTAGCATACCGCACCGGTTGTATAGAACTTGAACAACTCAAAAAACAGCTCGAAAACGAAAGCAAGGCTCTCGATGCCAATCTCCGCAGTCTGAAGCTTGATCTCAGTATATCAGACAAAAACCTTGGAGAACAATTGCGCACCCTCGAGGACGCACGTCTCAAATCTCCCCGAAAAGCAACTCTTACGTACATAAACACCAATATCGGACAACAGGTGTCGGAAGGGGAACGGATTGCAACTATAGCCGATTTTTCGTCTTTCAAAATCGATGCAGAGATTGCAGAGGCAAACGTACGCTTTTTATCCGCAGGAGGAAAGGCCTTTGTAAAAATATCCAAGAAAATACAGCCGGCAACGATTCTTACAGTAACACCGGTTTCAACTCAAGGTGCCGTTAAATTCTCCGTTGTACTTGATTCTGCATCCGTGCAAGTCCTTAAACCCGGAATGAGCGCCGAGGTCGGAGTCGTAAAAGATATGAAATCCGATGTTCTGCGTATACCTGTATGTTCGGAATATACACAAGGCCCCGGAGTCTATGAACTTTATGTTGTAAAGGACGGCGATATTGAAAAAAAGACCGTACGCCTGGGAGAGGCGAATTACGACTATATTGTCGTTGAATCAGGTCTCGAGGAAGGCGACAAAATAGTACTGTCTTCTACTAAATCCTATAAAAACAGAAAATATAAACTTAACAACTATAATAACTGATTATGTCATTGATAAAAGTTGACGGTGTCAGCAAGATGTACCGCACGAGCGAAATCGAGACATTGGCGCTCGAAAATGTGAATTTTACAATAGACGAAGGCGAATTCGTCAGCGTCATGGGACCATCGGGCTGTGGAAAATCCACGCTCCTGAATATCATTGGACTGCTTGATCGTCCCAGTAAAGGTAAAGTGGAAATAGCCGGTTGTCAGCTTGAAGGCATGAGCGACAGGCAGCTTGCCGCATTCCGCAATTTCCATATTGGTTTCATCTTCCAGAGCTTCCATCTAATCCAGTCGCTAAGTGTATCAGACAATGTGGAACTTCCGCTGATTTATCGCGGCGGCATAAGTGGAAAAGAACGCTCGCGCCGTGTTAAAGAAGTGCTTGAACGTGTGGGGCTCAGCCATCGAGCCGACCACTATCCTTCGCAGCTCTCCGGAGGACAATGCCAGCGCGTCGCTATCGCACGCGCGATTATCGGAAATCCAAGCATAATTCTTGCCGACGAACCTACCGGCAATCTCGATTCGAAGATGAGTGCCGAAATCATGGGGATTCTCCATAGACTCAATAAGGATGAAGGACGCACCATACTTATGGTTACACACAACGAAGAACAGGCTTCCGAGACAGACCGGGTTCTCCGTTTCTTTGACGGACGCCAGATTACTAACTGCTGAATCATGAAATCGAACCATTTCTCTCAGGTGCTCTATGAAATGAAGCACCAGCCGGTAATCGGAATCGTAACAGTTATAGGAACTGCTCTTGCCATTTTTCTGATTATGATTGTGGTTATGATGCACTTGGTAACCATAGTGCCTTTCAGCCCTGAAAGTAATCGAGACAGGACCTTATATGGAAAATATATAAATATTGCAGATATTGAAGGAGACGGGTCTTCTTCGGCTTCAATGACATACAGCATTGCAAAAAGGCTTTTCGGAGATCTTGAAAGCGCAGAAAATGTATCATATTTTACAGATACCGAAACGACAGATATCAGTGTTGTCGGTTCCACTCCATCTATACGGTCTAGAAAAAATGTCGATTCGGATTTCTGGAAAATATTCGATTATGAATTTATTCACGGACGCCCGTTCTCAGAAGAGGAATTTGAAGCCGGCATGCATGTGGCAATTGTCGCGGAATCTGTGGCACGTGAAATGTACAACACATCCGATGTGTGTGGCCAAGAAATACTTGTCACTCAGATTCCCTACAAGATAGTAGGAGTAGTGAAGGATGCCTCGCCATTGGCATCAACAGCATTTTCGGATGTGTTCCTGTTGATTTCCGCAAATGACGGACTGAACCGAAACTGGAGCAGTGAGTATTTTGGACCTTATCATTGTGCCATTCTCGCAGGATCGTCTTCGGATTTTCCGAAAATCCGCGAAGAGATTCAGGTGCGGAAAAATATCTTCAATAATGAACTCGCTAAAGATAACAAGCGTTACGTGGACCACGGTTCGCCGTTCATCCAGGAATATGCCAATATACAATATAGCAATGGAGATCCTGATACATCTGCCAAAACGCGGCGCTACGTTATCTACGTAATCCTACTTATTGTGCCTGCAATCAATCTAAGCAGCATGACACAAAGCCGTCTCCGACGCAAAATGTCTGAAATCGGTGTTCGCAGGGCTTACGGCTGCACACGATGGAGAATAATCAAGGATGTGCTTGTAGAGAATTTCATAGTAACTATCGCCGGCGGTATTCTCGGACTTTTACTATGCCTGTTCTTCGGTCTCTTTTATTCGGACATGGTATTTACAGAGTTTGCGACATCTAAAAATGCGGATATAAGCCTGTCGATGCTGTTCAATTGGCAGGTATTCACAATAGCTCTTTTATTCTGCTTAATTCTTAATATTCTCAGCAGCGGCATTCCGGCATGGCGAGCCTCAAGAGTCGATCCGGTCACAGCTATCAACAGCAGAAATATTTAACCCATTATTGCAATGAAAAGAAAACTTCTCAAACAAATAAGAAACGAATGGCGCTCAAACACATGGCTTGCCATCGAGTTGCTCATTGTCAGCGTTGTGGTGTGGTACATTCTTGACATTATCTCTGTGCAGACACGCATATCACACGAATACATGGGTTTTGATTATGACAATTGCTACATTGTAGATGTACAGTACAAAACTCCTGACAGTTACGGTTATATAGACTATGAAACTGAGGAAGGCAGTTATTATGCCGATTATACTGAACTGAAAAAACGTCTGAATAATTTACCGGAGGTTCTTGCTGTAGGAAATGGCTCGACATTTCCGTTCAACTATAATTTCTGGGGACAGCCTTTCAGTTTTTCTGTCCCGGGTATTGATTCACTATTACATAGTAGTGGGCGCACAAACAGAATCAACGTGGATGCCGGCTACATCAAAGTTCTGCGGACGACCGGACTTAAAGGCGAGACTCCTGAACAGTTATCTGAAATACTTGCAGACGGGAAGGCAATCATTACCTCAAACATGGCACAAATGCTAAATGCAGATATTGATCCACTTGATTTCTATAATTCAAAAATGATGTTCAGCAACGACAGCACAACAGTGTACCAAGTTGGTGCAGTTGTGCCTGCGATTCGCAGAGCGCAGTTTGAACCGGCCTTTCATGCGACAGTACTATTGCCAAGTCATGCGAATAGTAATCTTGTCAAAATTCGACTCAAAGACGGAAAGGAGAGCGATTTCTTCCATCGGATAAAAGAAGAAATCAATTCCCTCAATTATGGCAACGCGTACATAAGTGAGGTGAAAGCTATCTCTCAGATACGCGATGACCTGCACCGCAACGATTATGCCCGGATGCGCAATCTGATTATCTGCATGGGATTCCTATTGATAACAATATTCCTTGGTCTGCTCGGTACATTTTGGTTCCGCACCCAACAACGTGTACATGAGATTGCAGTCCGTAAGGTAACAGGTGCGACGCGTCCGCAGATTTTCCGCCGGCTTATTGGAGAAGGCCTCCTGATTCTTGTAATAGTAACACCTATTGCATATATAATTGATCTTGTAATCCAGCATTACGATTTATCGCTGTCTCATCAGTTTTATCCTGAAGGTTCCGTTGTTTTTACAATCGGCTGCGTTCTCGCTGTCGCTGCCATGATTGCACTCATGATTGTCGCAGGCATTTATTTCCCGGCAAGAAAAGCCATGGATATAGAACCTGCCGATGTATTACGTGGAGAATAATTAGACATAAATGATACGATTCGCTATTTGCATGTTACTCGCTTCCTGTGCGGCCGTTCTGACAGCCGCACAGGAGCGGATGACTCTCACGTTGGAACAGGCCATAAATATGGCGCGGTCGAGTAGTGTGGACGCTACTGTGGCTCTTAACAAACTCCGAACAGCATATTGGGAATACCGTACTTACCGGGCCGAATTATTACCGGAGATTACATTCGACGCAAAGTTACCGGACTATTACAAGCAATACAGTCCTTATCAGAATTCAGACGGCACTTATAGCTTTGTACGGAACAATTATCTGGAAATGGCAGGAGAACTATCGGTAACACAAAGCATATGGTTCACAGGCGGCACTATATCGCTGAATACCTCGCTCGACTATCTGAGGCAGTTCGACGGCGTATCATATAACCGCTTCATGGCAATTCCAATCGCTATAACTCTCAATCAACCTATATTTGCCGCAAATAATGTAAAATGGAAACGTCGGATTGAACCGGTGCGATACGAAGAGGCTAAAGCGGAATTCATGAGCGCAACCGAAGATGTTGCGATGAATGCCATATCTTATTATTTCAATCTGCTTATGGCTCGCGAGAACATTGCTATTGCACATCAGAATCTGGATAATGCAGTCAAACTCCACGAGGTAGCGAAAGAAAAACGACGCATGGGACATATAAGCGGCAATGACCTTCTACAGATGGAACTCAACGAACTGAACGCCCGTTCGAATCTTACTGATTGCGAGAGCATTCTAAAAAGCAATATGTTCCGCCTTCGTTCGTTTCTCGGTATCAACGACGATGTGGAGATTATCCCCGAACTGCCCGGTGATGTTCCCGATATAGAAATTGTATATGCCGACGCTCTTGAAAAAGCTCTTGCGAATAATAAATTTTCAAAGAATCTGCTTCGACGCCAGATGGAAGCGGACTATGACGTCGCAAAAGCCAAAGGTGACATGCGGCAGATCAATCTTTTCGCGCAGGTCGGATTCACCGGAACAGGACCGGAATTCAGAAACGCTTACAATCCATTGAAAGACAATCAGGTCATTCAGCTTGGTTTCAAAATTCCGATTCTCGACTGGGGTAAAAGGCGCGGACGTGTCAAAGTGGCGGAAAGCAACCGCGAGGTAGTCGAGAGCAGCATCCGACAGGAAAGCCAGAATTTCAATCAGGATATGTTTATTCTGGTCGAACGTTTCAACAACCAGCGTAGGCAGCTTGACATTGCCAAGCGCGCTGACGAAATTGCTGAAAAGAGGTACAATACAAATGTAGAGACTTTCATCATCGGGAAAATATCGACTCTTGATCTCAATGACTCGCAGGCTAAAAAAGACGAATCGCGCCAACAACTTATCAACGAATTGTATCTTTTCTGGCATTATTATTATCAATTGCGCAGTCTTACTCTTTGGAATTATGCCGAGAATACCGGCATAGACAACGACATTGATGCAATTTTGAAAAGATAGTATAAAGTATAAGAATTAATTACTATTTTTGTAACGCAATTTGATATGGGAAAGCCTCTTGTACTTATAATTGATGATGATAAGTCGGTGAGAATGACTCTCTCACTGATACTAAGTCATGCGGGATATGAAATCAAGTCAGTTCCAAGTCCCGATGACGCCTTGTCATTTGTACGGTCAGAGACTGCCGACCTGATATTGATGGATATGAATTTCGGTATCAGCACAGACGGAAAGGATGGCATAGCCCTTCTGAGGCGTGTAAAAGTGCTTAGGCCGGAGATTCCTGTTATTCTTATAACTGCATGGGGCAGTATACCTTTGGCAGTTGAAGGAGTAAAATACGGGGCTTTCGATTTTATCACTAAGCCATGGAACAATCTGAGACTTTTGCAACAAGTAAAGACTGCCATCGAAATTGCTTCGGATAAATCTGACAATGATACGTCCGATTTCGACCGCTCAGCCATAATTGGTGAAAGCAAGGCTTTGTCCGGCATTCTGGAAACTGCAAAACGTATAGCACCTACTGATGCTTCCATACTGATTACCGGTGAAAACGGAACCGGTAAAGAGCTTGTGGCACAGGCAATCCATATCAACAGCAAGCGACGAAACGCACCATTTGTAAAGGTCAATCTTGGAGGAATTGCCCAGTCTCTATTCGAAAGCGAGATGTTCGGCCACGCCAAAGGTGCTTTCACAGGTGCCGTTGTAGAACGGAAGGGGCGTTTCGAGCTTGCGGACAAAGGCACGATATTCCTCGATGAAATCGGCGACCTTGATTTAAACTGTCAGGTGAAGCTGCTGCGTGTTCTTCAGGAGCATACATTCGAACGCCTTGGAGAAAGCCGCAGCCGACATGTCGATATCAGGATAGTATCGGCAACAAATGCCAATCTGACAGAAATGCTCAGTCTGCGCACATTCCGCGAAGACTTGTATTACCGAATAAACACAATAGTTCTTAATCTGCCACCATTAAGGGAACGTCGCGAGGACATTCCTCTGCTTATACGCCATTTCTCAAAATCCTGTAATACAACATTCTCACACGATGCTATCAACTATCTCTCCAAATTGCCATTCCCCGGCAACATCCGTCAGCTAAAGAATATCGTAGAACGTTCTATGCTTATTTGTACCAACGGTTTTGTCGAACTTGCTGACGTCGAGAATGCCTGTGAAGGAATGCCCGGAATAGAACAAGAAGCTACTATAGCAAACCTGTCGGGACTATCACTTGAAGAAATCGAACGCTCGGCTGTTCTTAATGCGATAGAGAAACATTCCGGAAATCTAAGCAATGCCGCCTTGGAACTTGGAATAACCCGCCAGTCGTTATATAGGCGAATGGAAAAATACGGCATCAAGCAATGAAACTAAAGATTATCTTCTTTATCCCTGTAATTATAGCGGTGGCAATAGGCGTAGCCTTACCTTTATATATAAGTGGAGATATCTTGTGGATATTTGAAATCGGTATAATAATCATTCTTTTTGCCCTATTTCTTCTATACCGGAAGATTGTCATTCCTATTTCAGCTCTTAAAACAGGTATGAGTCTTCTTTATGCACAGGATTTTGCGAGCCGTTTGCGTCCGGTAGGACAGCGTGATGCAGATGATATTGTTTCAGTCTTCAACAACATGATGGAGCAGCTTAAAAATGAGCGTATTCAAGTCCGCGAACAGAATCATTTTCTCGACCTGCTTATAAAGGCTTCTCCAATGGGAATTGTTGTCTTTGACTATGACAGCAGAATAATGAATTTCAACAAGTCTGCCGCAAATATGTTTGACGGCTCTCTCGCTAAAGGGCTTTATATTAGAGACATCGAATGCGAGCTTGCGCACGAGATTGCCATGCTGAGCAGGAAAGACGAGAAAACTGTGCGTCTAGCCGACAACAGAATTTTAAAATGTACTATGCTTTCATTCGTTGACAAAGGTTTTCAGAGACCGTTTCTTCTTCTGGAAACTCTTACTGACGAGGTGATGAAAGCGGAACGGGCCGCGTATGGCAAAGTCATACGGGTAATATCGCATGAGGTAAACAATACTTTAGCCGGTGTGATTCCCGTTTTTGATACTGTTTCTGCGTTATCATCAGATGATATGCTGCGCGAAACAGCCTGTGCATGCTCTGAGCGCTGTGCTTCATTAAGCAGGTTTATCAAAAGTTATGCCGATGTTGTAAAGGTTCCGGAACCGATTCTCGTCGATTGTAATCTTAATAATCTTGTACTTTCATTACATACCTTTCTCGAAAGCCTCGCAGTAAAAAGAAATATCTGTATAAAACTTGACCTATCGGCTACAGATACAATTGTAAAGGCGGATCCGGTGCTAATGGAACAAGTAATTGTCAATGTTGTAAAAAACTCTATAGAGAGCATCGGTTCTGACGGGGAAATAACAATAGCAGTGTCTAAATCCCCATTAATGTTGGAGATTACCGATAATGGCGCCGGAATAAGCAAAGATGCATCTTCACATCTTTTTGCACCCTTCTTCTCTACAAAGAAAGGGTCGCAGGGTATCGGTCTTACTCTTGTAGCGGAAATACTCAGAAATCATCATTGCCGGTTTCGCCTTGCGACATCGCCTGACGATGGTCTTACACGTTTTTCCATCAACTTTTAATCAAAAGTCCATTCTTCGGTCTTTCCGGTTCGCAAGCTCTTTTTTACATCTATTATTCTTTGATTGGACGATCCTCTGAAACGTAACGATGTATCTTTAAAATTCATTATAAAAGGGCCATCAACAACAACATCTATATAGTCGAGCAGTTCTTTCGCATTTTCCGGTTCGCCTCCAAGTATATCTTCAAAGCAAAATCCGGTATAGCACCAGATATTATAGCCCTCAGTCTTAATCCTCCTTGCCAATTCAATAAGCGCTTCGGACTGATAAAGAGGGTCTCCCCCGCTGAAAGTGACGTTAAACCCCTCTTCTTTTATATGTTCCATCAATTCTGCAACCGTCATATCTTTTCCGGCTGTGAAATCCCATGTATGTTCGTTATGGCATCCCGGACACCGGTGGGCGCAACCGGCAAAGTATATCGACGTTCTGAGACCGGAACCGTCGACGGATGTGCCGTCGACGATATCCATAACTCTCAATTTTTTACTTGTGGACAACACGATCGTTGAGTTCGGCAAGTTTGGCGTTGTTCCAACGTTCTGTCGTTCCGACAAGATAACCGGTTATTCTTTGGAGACGGTCTATTGCATGACTGCCACATTTCGGGCATTCCTGAAGATCTGCGCTTGCGTCTTCGTAACCGCACTCCATGCAACGGTTGCGATTATGATTCACTGAACAGTACCCGATATTATATCTATCCATCAGATCCACTATATCGGCAATTGCATCGGGATTATGGGTGGCATCACCGTCTATTTCGACATAAAAGATATGGCCGCCTCCGGTAAGAGCATGATAAGGAGCCTCAATCTCAGCTTTATGCCTTGGTGAGCAATGATAATAGACCGGTACATGATTTGAGTTGGTATAGTAAATCTTGTCGGTAATTCCCGGTATGATTCCAAATGACTTGCGGTCACGCGCTGTAAAACGACCCGAAAGGCCTTCTGCGGGTGTGGCAAGAACCGAATAATTGTGTCCGTATTGTTCGCAGAAATCGTTCACGCGGCTTCGCATGTGGCCTATGATTCTCAATCCGAGAGCCTGAGCTTCCTCGCTCTCTCCATGATGCTTGCCAACCAGTCCGATAAGACACTCCGCCAAACCGATGAAGCCTATACCAAGAGTGCCCTGATTGATTACGGACTCTATGGTATCGTCCGGCTTTAGATTATTTCCGCCATTCCATAATTTCGACATAAGCAAAGGAAATTGCTTGGCAAGCGCTGTCTTCTGGAATTCAAAACGGTCGTTAAGCTGGCGCGCAGTAATTTCAAGTATTTCATCGAGTTTGTGGAAGAAGCATTCCAACCGTTCTTCCTTGTCCTGTATAGCCATGCACTCTATTGCCAGGCGTACGAGATTAATTGTCGAGAATGATAGATTTCCACGTCCGATAGATGTTTTTTCGCCAAAACGGTTTTCGAACACTCGTGTACGGCAACCCATTGTTGCCACCTCATATTGATACCGTTTGGGATCATCAGCACGCCATTTCTCATGTTGATTGTATGTCGCGTCAAGATTTACAAAATTAGGGAAGAAGCGGCGCGCCGTCACCTTGCAGGCGAGACGATAAAGATCATAGTTAGGATCTTCGGGCAAATAGCTGACTCCTCGTTTCTTTTTCCATATCTGAATAGGGAAAATAGCAGTAGCTCCATTACCCACTCCTTCGAATGTGCTATGTAGAAGTTCGCGGATTATGCATCGGCCTTCGGCAGATGTATCTGTGCCATAATTTATAGAGCTGAATACAACTTGATTGCCGCCTCGGCTATGAATTGTGTTCATATTGTGTATGAAAGCTTCCATTGCCTGATGAACACGCGATACCGTGCGGTTGACAGCATGTTGCATCAATCTCTCATCACCGGAAAGGCTATCGAGTTCCTTCTTTTCATAATCCTTGAATTCTACGTTCTTCATTTCGGACAAATCACGTCCGGTAAGCCGCTCGAGATTCTCGATTTCCTCAATATATGAACTGCGTACAAATGGCGCAAGATAGAAATCAAATGCGGGAATAGCCTGTCCGCCATGCATTTCATTCTGAGCGGTTTCAAGCGAGATACATGCAATGATACTGGCTGTCTCTATACGCTTTGCCGGACGCGACTCCCCGTGTCCGGCAAGGAATCCATAATGCAGAATATTTTCAAGCGGATGCTGAACACAGGTAAGACTTTTGGTAGGGTAGTAATCTTTGTCGTGGATATGCAGGTAGTTGTGACGTACGGCATCACGGGCCTCAGCGGTTAACAGGTAATCGTCAACAAATGGTTTAGTAGTCTCACTGGCAAATTTCATCATCATGCCGGCCGGAGAGTCCGCATTCATGTTAGCGTTCTCTCGGGTTATATCGTTGCTTTTTGCCTCGATGATCTCGCGGAACATATCGCGGGTCTTGGCTTTACGAGCGATACTGCGCTGGTCGCGATAAGCGATATAGCGCTTTGCGACCTCCTTTCGCGGACTATTCATCAATTCAAGCTCCACCATGTCCTGGATTGATTCAACCGTCATTCGCTCGGAACCTTTGGTCCCAATACGGTCGGATATCTTTTGGATTAGAGCTTCATCCTCTCCAAGCTCTGTTGTGAGCATGGCTTTGCGTATGGCCGCTTTTATTTTTTCTTCATTATAACCCACAACGCGACCGTCGCGTTTTACCACTACCTGTATCATTGTTATATATTATAAATTTTATGGGGATTCCGGTATCAGTTTAATATGATTGCAAAGTTATACACAATGTTTGGAATTAACAAGAAAATAGCAGCCAAAGTTTTCAATAAAATACTATTTTGGAAAACAATTCCCCATCTCCTAAATTTTAAATAACTTATTTACAAACATATACGAAATATTTCTGGAAACTCCACAAGTAACATTACAATAAAAAGTTCTATTTTTTTAGAATTTTCCATTGCGGAGCATGTCAAAATAATCCCAATAAAGTTCATCATCTGCACCGTGCAAGTCGAGCTTATCAAAAAATGTAAGAACGCAACGAACAACCATCCGTGCAGCCGTATAGGTTGATTTCATAAAACTCTCAAAGGTAGACCGTCGCCTATGAGCAAACTCTACAGCTTCGGCATGTCGCTTGAGTTTGACTAACGAATAAGCATAAATATATGAAACGACAGATGCGTTTATCGGATCCTCAAAGAACTGCTCAAAAGCATCCTTATTATTCTTCTTCAGTTCCACCACCTTTTCAAAAAGTTGACAATGATAATAGAATTCAATAAGAATGTTCAATCTCGACGCATATTCCTGTGGAGAAAGCTGTGCAAGTTTTTCAATATAAGCTATGGCTTCTCTCTTGTTGCCTCTGCCGGCAAGCTCCGATATGATATCATCCGGCGCGAGCCCTGCAAGACCCTCTGCTCCGCATACGGCAAAATAGCGTTCCATATAGTCGACGGCATCCTCAACCGCATAGTTGAGCAGATGATGCACAACAACGGGATTTTCCGGATGCCGCGTTCCAAAGTCCCGAAGAGCCGTAAGAACATCCTCCGAGCGCTGTAGTTTGGAATTTACCGCACAATAGCAGTCTGTATATCTGAATTCATCCGGATTATTGTCTTTTAGACGCTTTAGTACGTCAACCATTTGCGGCAGGAGGTAATCTGCATAGTTAAAACAGATTTCAGTCAATGCCAGAACTGCTTCAGGGTCATCGCCGGAAAGCGCAATCGCATAATCAAAAGTCTGGGTGGCAGCCTCCTTGTTTCCGAGACGCGCTTGTCCGCGAAGAAGCATCATCCAATATTGCGGAGCAAACGGCTCTATCTCGATAAGCGCGTCAGCAAGATTTACAAGATTTTCATTGTCATTTATATCATCAGCCTCCCTCGCAATTTCATAATATAATGTTGGAAGATAATCCACCTTTTTCTTCAGTTCCTCAAGATGGGCTATTAACCAGGAATAACAATCAAGATCCAGCGCAAGCTGAACAAGCCTTATTACCTCTTCGTCACCAAAGCGTGAGTATTGTTTAAAAAGAAAATCGAGCGCTTCCCCGCCGTTCTCCGGCGGAGCAACTTCAAGTCGGGCGATGTCGAAGATTATGGAAGATGCCTCAGGATTATCTGCAAGGAAATTAGCGGCGGCCTTGGTGCGTTCGTCGGTGGTATCATCGGTTGTGTCAAGGTAGAGCAAAGCCTTACGCTCTGCAAGCACCTCACTCTCAGGATAGAGTCGAGCACCACATAGCAAAACTTCAAGTTGTACATAATCGTCATCCATGTCTCCGGCATAGTCATATATGTCAACGAGTTCGTCTTCATCGAAAAAACGGTCGAGAACAGGATGTGTCAGAGACTCTTTGAAACGGCGGTAAAGTTCCTCGCGGGGATTCATATCGTTATCCATAATCGTAATTCGTTGATAAGCGGTCGTAGGCCATGGCCCGCGACCGCATTAATAATTTAAGCTACGCCTTATCAGGCTTTCTTCTGTGCTTTTTCCCAAGAATCCTTGAGAGCTATCGTACGGTTAAAAACAGGATGCTCGTCGGCATAGTCGTAATCAGGAGTAAAATAACCAATACGCTGAAACTGGAATTTGGCACCTCTCTTCGCATTCTCAATAATGAATGGCTCAATTTTTGCGCCTTGAATTGTACGGAGCGAATCGGGATTAAGCATTTCACGGAAATCACGATCGGGTTCGGCCGCCGGATTCTCAACTTCGAACAGACGATCGTATAGGCGTACCTCAGCATCGATAGCATGCGGTGCACTTACCCAATGGAGAGTCCCTTTAACCTTTCTTGCCGCTCCGGGAAGACCGCTCCTGGTATCGGGATCATATGTGCATTTAAGTTCGATTATATTGCCTTCTGCATCTTTAACCACATCTTCGCATTTTATGATGTATGCACCTTTCAGACGCACTTCCGAACCGGGTGCAAGACGGAAGAATTTCTTCGGAGGATTCTCCATAAAGTCTTCCTGTTCAATATAAATCTCACGGGAGAACGGCATTTCATGAACGCCAGACTCTGGATCTTCCGGATTATTCTCCATTGTCACAGTCTCAACATGACCCTCAGGATAATTGGTGATAACAACTTTGAGAGGGTTAAGAACCGCCATGCCACGAGTTGCTATACGGTTAAGGTCGTCGCGTACGGCATGTTCAAGAAGACTAACACTATTAAGAGCCTCGTATTTGGTGTAACCGATGGTATTGATGAAATTACGTATGGAAGCGGGAGTGTAGCCGCGACGACGCATGCCCGATATGGTCGGCATACGCGGATCATCCCAACCGGAAACAAGTCCTTCATTGACAAGCTGTAGAAGTTTGCGTTTGCTCATCACTGTATATGTCAGATTGAGGCGGTTGAATTCAATCTGTCGAGGGCAGTATGTCTCGTCGGCAAGCTCTTTTACAAAGTATTCGTATAACGGACGATGCACTACAAATTCAAGGGTACAGATAGAATGTGTCACACCTTCAAAATAGTCACTTTGTCCGTGTGCGAAATCATACATCGGGTAAACTTTCCATGTCGTACCTGTACGATGATGGGGTGTCTTGATGATACGATACATGATTGGGTCGCGGAAATGCATGTTGGGCGACGCCATATCAATCTTAGCACGCAGAACACGGCAGCCTTCATCAAACTCTCCCGCATTCATTCTCATAAACAGGTCGAGGTTCTCTTCAACAGAACGATTGCGATAAGGGCTTTCGGTACCGGGAGTCTGAGGAGTCCCTTTCTGCCGGGCTATTTCTTCACTGCTCTGATCATCGACATATGCCTTTCCTTCCTTAATAAGACGTACAGCAAGATCGAAAAGCTGCGGAAAATAGTCGGATGCATAATATTCCCTATTCCCCCAGTCAAAACCGAGCCAATGAATATCTTCACGGATGGAATCTACATATTCAACATCCTCTTTTACAGGATTGGTATCATCAAAACGGAGATTACATGTTCCTCCGAATTTCTCTGCGACTCCGAAATCCATGCATATTGCTTTTGCATGACCGATATGGAGGTAGCCGTTAGGCTCCGGAGGAAAACGTGTGCTAAGGCGTCCGCCGTTCTTGCCGGCGCGCAAATCGTTATAGACTTCTTCTTCTACAAAGTTCAGGCCTTTAACCTGTTCATTGTTTTCTATATTTGCGTTTTCTTCAGACATATTTGGACTTTTACAATTATTATTAAGACATGCTTTTGCGATAGAATACAAAATCACGGCCGAGATATTTTTCTCTCACCACCGGATTCTCGGCAAGTTCCTGAGATGTACCCTGGAACAATATACGACCTTCAAACAGCAGATATGCGCGATCGGTTATTCGCAATGTTTCCTGTGCGTTATGGTCTGTAATAAGGATTCCGATATTTTTATCTTTAAGTTTATACACAACCTTCTGGATATCCTCCACCGCAATAGGATCAACGCCTGCAAAAGGCTCGTCAAGCATAATGAATCGCGGATTTATAGCAAGGCAGCGAGCAATCTCAGTACGGCGGCGCTCTCCACCGGAAAGCTGATCTCCGAGACTCTTACGCACCTTTTGCAAATTAAACTCTTCAATCAGGCTTTCAAGTTTGTCACGCTGTTCATCCTTCGACATATCGGTCATCTGCAATACGGCCCGAATATTATCCTCTACGCTCAGTTTTCGAAATACGGATGCCTCCTGAGCAAGATATCCGATTCCATTCTGTGCGCGTTTGTAGACCGGAAATTTAGTAATATCAAGGTTGTTAAGAAAAATCCGACCTTCATTAGGCTCAATCAGACCAACAGTCATATAGAATGTAGTTGTCTTTCCGGCTCCGTTGGGACCAAGAAGACCAACAATCTCACCTTGGGTAACATCGATGCTCACATGATTGGCCACTGTACGTTTACCGTAACGCTTCACAAGGTTGTCGGTCCGCAGAACCATCGGTTTATCCGATATCACAGTCTTTTCCTTCCTATCTGCAACATCGCAACACGCTTCGACAATTACCTTACTATCCGTCCTCACCTCTTTAAATGGCGACGGGAACACACTATCGTTATTCTTGTTCTTAATTTGCCAGCTAAATGCCATCAGTTCAGTGTTGCGGGGTTTACACCTCTGAGCGCACATCCGCGGTGGAGGCGGCTTTCAATATAATCTGTCAGCAGATTTATCGCAACAGTATTGCTACCGCCTTGCGGAACTATAAGGTCGGCATATCGCTTCGACGGTTCTATATATTGACAATGCATCGGTTTGAGGACTTCCTGATAACGGTTAATCACAATTTCAGGAGTACGTCCACGTTCAATACAGTCACGTGCAATAACGCGAATCAATCTGTCATCAGCATCTGCATCAACAAATACCTTGATATCAAGCATATTTCGAATTACAGGATCGGTAAGTACAAGAATACCTTCCACAATTACCACATCCGACGGTCTTATTTCAACCGTCTCCGTCTGACGAGTACACGTAAGGTATGAATAAGTCGGCATCTGCACCGTCTTGCCCTCTTTGAGCTCTTCAAGATGTCTTACAAGGAGAGTCCATTCAATGGCATTCGGTTCATCGAAATTAATCTTTGAACGTTCCTGTGGCGGGATATGACTGGAATCTTTATAATATGAATCCTGAGGCATAACAGCAACCTCACCTGCCGGGAGGCTGTTGATAATCTTATTGACAACTGTCGTCTTGCCTGAGCCGGTACCACCGGCAATGCCTATAATCAACATACTTCTATGCTTGAGTCATTTGTTTAGAACCGTCCGAAACGGACAATGCAGTTTATTTGCACGAAATTACAAAAAAATGTTCTAATGGCCAATATTTTTTGTCGGGCACAATGTCATTCATTAGCCGCAGACATAATTATGGCATTATAAAGTAACTCAGACAGAGTAGGATGCGCATGAACCGACCGACGCATATCTTTAAGAGTCATTTTAGCTGATATTGCAAGAGCCGCCTCTGCTATTATATCTGCCGCATGACAGCCTACAACTGAACACGAAACAATTCTGCGGCTTTCTTCGTCATAACCAAGCTTTACAATACCGTCGGGATGTCCGCTTGCCACAGCCCGTCCGTTAGATGAATAGGGTAGTTTTAAAGTTCGCGTCGCCGTCAAAGTCTTATCATTGACAAACGCACACTCCGGCTGTGTGAACACAACAGACGGAATAACATCAATGTTAATGTCTTCACCAAGCACAACCCGCCCTTGAGCAGATGCGGCATGTGCAAGCATACACTTGCCATTCACGTCACCTATTGCATAAACGTCATTCATTCCATCTACCAAGAAAGAGTCGTCAACAGCAATAAATCCTTTTTCCGTCAGCGGCAAAGACAAGCCTTCCTTGCAGTGAGGAATAACCGGCCGACGACCCACGGCTGCAAGCACCATATCTCCTTCAATAGTCGAGGTCTTGCCCTTACGTTCATAAGTAACAGTACGAGTGATATCAACTGAAACAACCTTCGCATCCGTAACGATGTCGATACCTCGTTTCCCAAGATAAGATTTAAGACGTTTGGCAACATCAGCATCACATCCCGGGAGAACCTCTTTGCAAAATTCCAGAACTGTCACTCTTGTCCCATACGCATTAGCTATCGATGCAAACTCAAGTCCGATAACGCCACCTCCGATTATTGTAAGACGTTCCGGAAGGTTTTTCAGTTTCAGAAAATCATCACTGTTTAATGTATACTCGGCCCCTGGAACCGGAAGCTCCGCTGGTTTTGAACCCGTTGCAATTATTATGGTATCGGCTTCATAGATGATACCATTTGCTTCAACTCTATTGTCAGTAAGAAATTCAGCCTCCGCTGTTATTACAGTCACATCTTTGAGAAATTCTTCTACGCCTTTGCGCAGTTCTTCAATAACAGTCTCTGCACGTCTTCGTGCGATTGAATAATCAGCCACAACATTTCGACATGAAATACCGAATTGCACCGAATTATTAATCTCGTGAATAGCTCCTGCCGCAGCACACAGACATTTTGTAGGAATACAGCCCCGGTTAAGACATGTCCCTCCAAGAGAACTCTTCTCAAACAAAATCACATTATTACCGCGGGAAGCGGCCTCAGCAGCTGTTTCATAGCCGCCGGGGCCACCTCCTATTATTATTAAATCTGCTTTTTGCATAGTTCAGCATATGTAAGAACCGGGGTAAGAGCAGCCTCGTCTTCATCGGGATGAGAAATCGGTGTCGTATATGGCGCATTCTTAATTTTATCCGGATTCGAAATGGCATCCTCTGCAATCTCTCTCATAACCTTAATAAATGCATCAAGAGTCTCGGGGCTTTCGGTTTCTGTTGGCTCTATCATCAAACTTTCGTGAAAAAGAAGCGGGAAATAGATTGTAGGAGCATGGAATCCATGGTCCAAAAGCGCTTTTGCAATGTTAAGAGTGGTTACACCTGTGGATTTATTCCGGAGGCCGTCGAATACGAACTCGTGTTTACACGGCCCGGATATCGGTTGCATATAAAGGTCGGACAACGAATGCATTATATAGTTCGCATTAAGCGTTGCAAGTGGTCCGACTTTTGCGAGGCCTTCCGCGCCAAGCGTCATTATATAAGCCAATGATTTCACAAGTACGGAAAAATTACCCAGCCATCCACTTACACGTCCGAATGCGTCCGTCCCGAAATCAATATCGAGAGAGCCATCTTCCCTTTCAACTACACGCGGATTGGGCAGGAATTTTTCAAGCCCGGGTCTAACACCGACAGGTCCGGCACCCGGTCCACCGCCTCCATGAGGCGTAGAAAAGGTCTTATGCAGATTTATGTGCATTACATCAAAGCCCATATCACCCGGACGGGCAATACCGAGCATGGGATTAAGATTAGCTCCGTCATAGTACATCAACGCACCTGCAGAATGAACGGCCTCCGCTATCTGTGGTATGTTTTTCTCGAACATCCCTACCGTATTGGGATTTGTCATCATTACGGCAGCTATTGTATCGTCAAGCTTAGAGCACAGGTCTTCAACATCCACGGTCCCGTCCGGCATACTTTTTACCTCTACAACATCAAAACCGGCCATGGCCGCACTTGCCGGATTGGTGCCATGGGCTGAATCCGGCACAATGACTCGACGGCGCGCTTCGTCAGCACGGCTTAAATGATATTGTCGGATTATCATAAGTCCCGTATATTCGCCGTGGGCTCCAGCAAAAGGATTGAGAGTAAACTCAGCCATGCCGCCGATTTCGCACAAGGCCTTTTCGAGATTACGGTAAACCCGCAAGGCTCCTTGCACCGTCGATACAGGCTGCATGGGATGCAACGAAGCAATTCCGGAGAGCGCGACCATAGATTCATTGACTTTCGGATTATATTTCATCGTACACGAGCCAAGAGGGTAGAATCCGGTATCCACTCCGAAATTGTTATTGCTGCTGTTCGTGTAATGACGCACGACAGTCAGTTCGTCAACCTGAGGCAATTCCGGTGCTTCGGCACGTTTCAATATATCGGGAATAACGATATCGCCGTCATCGTATTTATAATCCGGCAGAGAATATCCCTTGCGCCCCTCTCGGGAGAGTTCGAATATTAAGGGAGAATACAATTCCTTGTTCATTGTCACATGCCTTTTACAAGTTCAACATACTCTTTGATATCTGCCGGAGAACACATTTCTGTAGCAGCGACAAGCAAAGAGTTCTCTGTAAGCCTCACCCCACCCAGAATGTCGTGAGCCGCAAGTTTTTCCAATACTGAATCGGCGGTTAACGGTTCATCGACCGCAATGGCGAATTCATTAAGGAATGGAGCCTCGGGATATTTCATTCTTACTTTTCCGGTCGCACACAGACCGTTGGCGAGAGAATGCGCCGCTTCGGCACTCAGTTCATTGACCTTGCGGATACCTTTCGCTCCCATCAGACTGAGATACATAGAAGCGTGGAGCGTCATGATTCCTTGGTTGGAACAAATGTTGGATGTTGCCTTCTGACGGCGTATATGCTGCTCGCGAGCTTGAAGAGTAAGTACGAATGAACGGCGCCCGGCGGCATCAGTAGTAGCTCCAACTATTCGTCCCGGCAACTTACGCATCAGAGCTTTTGTACAACATAGATATCCGAGATATGGCCCTCCGTAATTTAGAGGCATGCCGAGCGACTGCGCCTCTCCACAAGCGATATCTGCGTCCCATTCACCTGGCGACTTGATAAAACCGAGCGCTGAAGCATGACTGTTAATTATAAACAATGCTTTATGTGCATGACAGATTCCGGCAAAACCGGTATAGTCCTCAAGAATACCATAATAGTTCGGAGAGGCAACTACAACTGCGGCAACATCGCCTGCTGTAATAGTTTCCTCAAGAACTGCTCGTGATGTCATGCCATTATCCTCAGCTATCATCTCAACAGTAATCCCGGCGCCCGCTGCATATGTACCTATAACCTGCGCGACCGCCGGAGCGAGTGTTGCAGATACAAGCACACGATTACGACGACGGGATGCATTTACAGCCATTAAGACTGCCTCTGCTGTCGCCGTAGTGCCATCGTACATCGAGGCGTTACATACATCAAGCCCGGTAAGATTACTCATCAGGCTCTGATATTCGAATATATATTGCAATGTCCCTTGTGAGATCTCCGGCTGATACGGAGTATACGCAGTGAGGAATTCGGAACGACTCATGATTGACTGAATCGCCGCCGGGGTGTAGTGATGATAGAACCCTGCACCTGCAAAGCATTTCATTGTCTTGTTCTGAGCAGCGATTGCATCGAACCAACGGATAAGTTCCGGCTCGCTTACTCCGGATCCAAGATTATAAGGTGCTTTTAGTCGTAACGCCTCAGGAACATCGTTGTAAAGGTCTTCGAGGCTTTTGGCACCGCAGCGTTCGAGCATACGGCTTATGTCCTCTGCAGTATGTGGTAAATAGTGTTCGGCCGACATATTGTCACTTGTGTGTTTCGCAGAATTTGGCGTATTCTTCTTCTTCCATCAGACTATCAAGTTCCTCCGGATTTGTTATACGCACTTTAATAATCCAAGCTTCCAACGGGGCATTATTAATCAGTTTTGGATCGTCCTCAAGTTCGGCATTGATTTCAAGTACCACTCCGCTCACCGGAGTGAAAAGGTCGGAGGCTGCTTTGCGACTCTCTA
Source organism: uncultured Muribaculaceae bacterium (assembly GCA_910576775.1). Classification (GTDB taxonomy): domain Bacteria; phylum Bacteroidota; class Bacteroidia; order Bacteroidales; family Muribaculaceae; genus CAG-873. Next base: position 91,864 of record CAJTJV010000004.1, read on the forward strand.
TGGCGCCGAACTCATCTCCTGCGGCGAATTCGTCGCCTTCTTCAGGCATATCGACGTATGTAACAGCTCCAAGTTCTTTTGCGGCATATTCTGATACGCCTATATATCCTGTTTCGCCTTCAACTTTTATGTATTCGTGACTGGGAAGATAATAGATTTTGCTCATGATATCCGGTGTTTTATTTTTTATAATTGGGTGTATAGAATCTTTTCTTGATTACTTTCGCAGGGGCGAGTTTTCGGCGTATTCTAACCTGTAGTTTTGTACCGACAGCGCCATAAGGAGCTTTAACAAGAGCGAATGCAATATTTTTACCTACGGTAATGGAATTATAGCCGGTAGTTATATAACCTACAGTAGCACCGTCCATATCAATTAATTCGAAACCGTGCCGCGCTGTGGCCGGACTATCGATTTCAAGTCCGACAAGTTTACGTCGGAGTCCTTCGGCTTTCTGTTTTGCAAGGGCGTCGCTGCCGATAAATCCTTCGGGCTTATCAAGCTTCACAAACATTCCGAGGCCGGCCTCAAGCGGAGTTATGTCATCGGCAAGTTCATCGCCATAAAGAGGAAGCCCGGCCTCAAAACGAAGAGTATCCCGGCAACCGAGTCCACATGGAGTGACACCGGCGGCAATCAGTTTGTCCCACATTTCTACAATTACGCCAGGCGCGGCGTAAACCTCGAAGCCATCCTCTCCGGTATAACCTGTACGGCTCAGAATCGTACCATCGTGAAGAGTCTTGAAGGTATAAAAACCGAGATCAGAACCGTCAAGTCCGAGAACATCCTTTATTATTTTCTCGCTGTCGGTACCCTGAATAGCGAGCTGTCCATAGTCAGCGCAACGGTCCCTCACCTCTACGTCGTAACCGGTTGCTTGCGACCTTATCCATGTAATGTCTTTCTCAATATTGGCGGCATTGATTACAAGCATGAAATCATCGGCTGTACGACGATAGACAAGCAGATCGTCAACAGTTCCGCCGTCAAATGCCGTCATCATACCATATGCGGCCTGACCGTCAACAAGGGTTGCCGCATCATTGGTAAATATATGATTTACGAAACGGAGGGCTTCTTTACCTTTTATGTCGATTTCCCCCATGTGTGATACATCAAAAATGCCACAGGTACTGCGGACTGCCTTATGTTCAGCGTCAAGACCTTCGTACTCAATAGGCATGTCGTAGCCGGCGAACGGAGCCATTTTAGCACCTAACGACAAATGCCGGTCGTGGAGGCAAGTATTCTTTATTTCCATTTTTCAGTATAGATTTCGGTATATATTTATATCAGTATGTCATATAATTGATGTCGTTCGAGATTGCGGATTATAGCTGATATATCAATGTATTGCAAGGCTTTTTCAATAGCGCTCCTATCATAGGATACACCTATAAGCACAGACTCAATCATCTTGACATCGCCCATTTCAAAAAAATCGCCTCGAAATTCCACATTGGTTATGCAGCCTCCGTCGGCAAGAGTTAATTCCACTTGAAAATCGCCTACGCCATCAATGCGTTTGTTCCGTTTGATTGTTTCATGTTTCGTATGCCTTCTGCCATAAAGGAACGCAGGAGCATAATATCCTCGCTCAATATCTTCAATCTCGAGAATATTGTTATCAGTCAGTGTTAGGCTATTGCCTGAACAGAAATACTCCATGGCATACGCACCGAATTCTTCAAGTGACAATGCTATATTCTGTTCTTTAAGACTCGTTACACGCATATCCACAGATTTCACCGCTTTCGATTCCAGTTTCGCCTTTGAAGGTGTAATGGCACACGACATGCGCACCGGATCAAAATCATAGAGCATGGTACCATGTATAATGGAACGGTCTGATAGACGATAGAATGCATTTCCTGCTACTTTTGCGCCTCCAATTAGAATATCATTGCGGCCACTTACAGTTGCGTCAATTCCAAGCGATTGCAACATAGAGGCACATGCATTTGTATAGCGAATATAATTCTGCTCAACATCACTACCGGGAGCTATGAAAGAGAACATATAGTTGTTCATATCTGCATATACGCATCCGCCCCCACTACGGCGCCGCACCACATCAATACCTTCTGAACGACAATAGGGTAGATTAACCTCCAAACTTATATCCTGGTTACGACCACAGATTACTGTCGGATTGACTCTCCACGAGAATATGTAATCATCGGTCGGCAAATTTTTAGCCACCCACTCCTCCATTGCAAGGAAGAAGGGCAAGCGCCGCTGATGCTCTTCGGATAGACGAACCTCTATCATATCTTATAAAACAGATGCCCAAAAATAATCATAATCCCGATAAATACCAAATATATATTCCATCATTGATAAATAATGTAACAAGCGCATCAGTTTTAATAATAAAGGTGAAATATTGGGTTATGAGACGAAAAAGAGTGAAAAATATTTTGGCCTTTCACAATTGTTTGTTAATTTTGACGCAAAGTGTTAAATAACCCCCGAATCAGGCAATATTTTATCCTTCAGCATCTAACTTAACACTCGTTTAGTTGTTAACAAAACAAAGGTTAAAGATTTCACATAGAAAGCTCACCGCAAAAAAATGAAAAAGCAGACAATCTGGATACTGACAGTTCTTATGGCGATAACATTTATCGGCCTTCTGTGCATACAGATATTCTATATGAAAAAAATAGTGCAGGTTCGCTACGAACAATTTTCTCAAGGCGTCCGCCAAAGCCTTGTCACCGTAGCCATGCGCCTCGAACAGGACGAAGCACGTCACTATCTGGAAGACGAAGTCCGTAAAGTTGAAACATCCGCACTTATGTCACAGTATCTTGGAGAACCTTCGGAGCGCCTTGGAGGTATAAAATATTCTTTTACCACCAATACCGGTCTTGAAGCCGACCTCACCATAAAAGGCAGTGCCAACGAGATTAACAAGATACAAAGCGGCAATGTAGGTGCGCACTATAACACAATGCGCGACAACTACCGAAACCGTTATCTTTACCAAAAAAATCTTCTTGACGACGTTATACTCAACATTATCTCCAAAGCTTCAGCACGTCCTATAAACGAACGCGCAGACAGTGCCATCGTACGGCGTTTTCTTCGTGAAGAACTTGACACACTCGGCCTGAAAGTACCTTTCGAGTTCGCCATAGTCAACTATGCCGGAACAATAATGTACAAATCGCCAGGCTATCATGCCACGGCAGCCGACCGGGACAACATGTTCATACAGCCCCTTTTTCCTAATGATCCGGCAGGGACACACAGCTATCTAAAAGTGTATTTTCCGACTAAAGCCGACTACATATTCTCATCCATCTCCTTTATGGTTCCGGCCTTTGCTTTTACATTTATATTGCTGATTATATTCGTCTACACTATCTTAATTGCCTTCCGACAAAAGAAACTTACAGAGATGAAAAACGATTTCATCAACAATATGACGCACGAATTCAAAACTCCAATATCGTCGATATCACTTGCTGCTCAGATGCTCAACGACCAGAGTGTGCGAAAATCGCCCGCGATGCTCACCCAGATATCCACGATTATCAACGATGAAACAAAGCGCTTGCGTTTTCAAGTAGAAAAGGTGCTTCAACTTTCGATGTACGATCGTAGCAAAGCCAACCTCCATCTCGTTGAAATAGATGCAAACTCTTCGATATTCAATATAGTGAATACCTTCAAACTGAAGGTAGTGAAATACGGAGGCTCAATCAATGCCAACCTCGACGCGATGGATGCAATTGTCAATGTCGACGAGATGCACTTTACCAATGTAATTTTCAATCTGCTCGACAATGCCGTTAAATACCGTGATGAGGAACGCCCATTGCAACTTTCCGTAACAACACGCAACATTGGGGAAGATAAACTCGAGATAACAGTCAGTGACAACGGCATAGGTATCCGCCGCGATGATTTAAAGAAAATTTTCGAGAAATTCTATCGTGTATCAACCGGCAACCGCCACGACGTAAAAGGATTCGGTCTCGGTCTTGCATATGTAAAAAAGATGGTAGACGAATTAGGTGGAACCATAAGCGTTGAAAGCGAATTAAATGTAGGAACAAAATTTATTATAATATTACCACTCTCTAAAAACTGAAATTATGGAAGACAAAATGCGAATCCTTCTCTGCGAGGACGACGAGAATCTCGGTATGCTGCTCCGCGAGTATCTACAGGCAAAAGGCTATAATGCCGACCTTTTTGTCGACGGCGACAGCGGATACAAGGCCTTCCTCAAAGGCAAGTACGATATCTGTGTGCTTGATGTGATGATGCCAAAGAAAGACGGTTTCACACTGGCTCAAGAGATACGCACCGTAAATTCCGAGGTGCCCATCATATTCCTCACCGCAAAATCTCTCAAAGATGACATACTCGAAGGCTTCAAAATCGGTGCCGACGACTATATCACAAAACCGTTCTCGATGGAAGAACTTGTATTCCGTATCGAGGCAATCCTGCGTCGCGTCAAAGGCAAAAAGGGCAAGGAAATTACCATGTATAAAATAGGGAATTTCAACTTTGACACCCAGAAACAGGTTCTGATGATTGGCGACAAGGTGACAAAACTCACAACAAAAGAATCTGAGCTTCTCAGTCTCCTGTGCGCACACGTCAATGAGATCCTTGAACGTAACTACGCCCTAAAGACAATCTGGATTGACGACAATTATTTCAACGCCCGCTCAATGGACGTATACATCACCAAACTCCGCAAGCATCTCAAAGCCGACCCATCGATTGAAATCATAAACATCCACGGCAAGGGCTACAAACTTATTGCGCCAGAAACTGAAAAGCGCTGATTGTTAAACTCCAAAACAAAAGCGGCCGCAACGGAACTTTTCCGGAGCGACCGCTTTTATTCATTATACTCATCAAGGTAATGAGAGCACCGTTACATTTTTAAATCTGAAACGAGCCTCAATATAATCTTTCAGTTTGTTTCGTTCAGCACTGCTGAAATGTCCTTTAACCGACACTACCGCCACCGCCGTAGTGTCAGTTTTTGTGGAATCATTGACGTCGGCTATTACAGCAGTCGCAATACCAATGCGATTCACCATAGGAAAAATAATCTTTAGTTCCGGCACTATTTCCGGAGCCATCAATGCAGATGTATTTTCTGCCGCAAGAAGCGAACGAAGGGAATCTATACTGCTTTGTTGACGTGTTATAGTATTTTGCGCCATGCGATAAATGTCGCCCATATTAGCATTTACTGCATTGCGTGCACCGGCTTCGGGATCATCACCCTGAATAAACAATAATCGGGTACCGGCAAGTCCGTAAAATTTCAATTTCGAAGAAAGAGCCAGACGTAACGAATCAATCGGAAGAATCTTCCCTATAAGAGTAAGCTGAAGACAACGCTCTCCATTTTCGGTAAATGCCTTGCGATTGATAACCTGAGTGTCCGGAAATTTACACTCATTATTGACAAACTCGTCCGTATGCAATTCAAAACGGCTCTCACTAAGCATTTTATAAGTAAGATAAATGCTCGGAAGCATTGTAAGAATCGCCAGTGAATAGACAACCTTACGCACGCGACGCGCCCTATTGTCATCAGCATCGGAAACGCCCTTGTATTTCATGAGCTTCACACCGATGAAAGTAGCAAATGCGATATAGATACTGTTGATAACAAACAGATAGGAAGCACCGAAGAAATAATTGAGCTGCCATGTGGCGAGACCATATCCGGCTGTACATAATGGCGGCATCAGTGCCGTCGCTATTGCTACACCGGGAATTACATTGCCTTTGTTTGTACTACCCAGCGCAATAATGCCGGCCCCTCCTCCTACAAATCCGATAAGTACATCATATATAGTAGGTGATGTGCGGGCAAGGAGTTCGCTATGCGACTCGTTTACCGGAGATATCAGAAAATAAAATGTTGAGGCGATAATAGAAAAGGCCGCTGCCATGAAAAGATTTCGGAGGCAGCGCTTTATCAGGTTAAAATCGTGAATTCCCACACCAAGACCTATACCGATGATAGGCCCCATCAGGGGAGAAATAAGCATCGCACCGATAATTACCGCCGTAGAGTTGGTGTTAAGACCAAGAGATGCTATAAAGATAGCAAGTATAAGGATAAGTATATTTGTCCCTTTGAAAGAAACGCCTTCCCGGATGTTTTTCTCAGCTTCTTCTTGAGATACGAGCTGCCCAGAAAGAGAAAAATAATTGACGAAAAAATCGCTTATCCTGTTTGTAATAGATGCCTTCATAATAAAAATAAACGGCGCCGGCGTTATTGGCGCGGCGCCGCATATCGAATAAATAATTGTTATTTCATGGATTTGCCATAATCGGCGTTGCGCATATCGCCTGTTTCATTGAAGGCATTATGGAATGCGAATGCGGCGCTGAGCGTATGTGGTGTCTGTCCCTGTGTGCCGAGTTTGAGATAATCACGAAGAAGCTCTCTGTACATGGGGTGGGCACAATTGTCGATAATGGCATGCGCACGTTCAACAGGATCCTTATGACGAAGATCGGCTATACCCTGATCTGTTACAACAATATCCACAGAGTGTTCACTGTGGTCGGGATGGGCAACCATGGGAACGATGTTGCTGATCATGCCACCTTTGGTAATGGACGGACAGCTGAAAATCGACAGATAGGCATTGCGGGTAAAGTCACCAGATCCGCCAATACCATTCATCATGCGGGTACCAAGAACGTGTGTTGAATTTACAGAACCGAACAGGTCTACCTCGAGAGCAGTATTCATAGCAATAACACCGAGTCGACGAATAACCTCAGGGTTATTCGAAATTTCAGCCGGTCGCATAAGAATCTTGTCATGGAAGAAATTCATGTCGCTGAAAAGTGTCTTTTCTGTATCATCGGTGAAAGTCATCGAACAAGTGCTGGCAAAAGTACACTTGCCTTTCTGGAGCAGTTCGAGAACTGCATCCTGAATAACTTCAGTATACATCATAAATGCAGGAAGTTCCTTACTCTCTCCGAGATCATAGAGAACTGCATTGGCGACATTTCCTACACCGGACTGTAGCGGCAGAAATTCTTTTGGAAGGCGTCCGGCTTTGTATTCTCCAACAAGGAAACGAACAACATTTTTGCCAATCATAGTAGACACTTCATCGGGAGCTGTGAACGGTTTGACGCAGTCGTAAGAGCTTGTGCGGACAATACCACGAATTTTCGACGGATCTACCTTGAGAATCGGCGAGCCAACGCGATCGTTGGGCGCATATATAGGTATTTCGCGGCGGTATGGAGGATCAAGAGGCATATAGACGTCGTGCATACCGAGAAGCGCCTTGGGAAGCTTATCGTTTAGTTCAATAAGTATATTCTTCGCAAGTTTTGCATATGTGGGAACATTGCCGACACCACATCCGAGAATGATCTCTCCGCTGTCTGTAACATCTGCCGCTTCAATTATGGCAAAATCAATAGGGCCGTATGTTCCGTAACGCACTTCCTGAGCCATCTCCGAAAGATGACGGTCAAAATAGTGGCAATCATGTGCATTAATACGCTTGCGCAAGTCGGGCACATTCTGATAAGGCGCACGCATATTATAAGCGTTTGCACGCGACATTACACCGTCGACATGGTCGCTGGTCGATGCGCCGGTGAAAAGATTTACTTTAAATGGACGTCCTTCTTCATGTTCGCGCAAAGCTTTCTTAGCAAGTGCTTCTGTAATGAACTTCGGCGTTCCGGGGGCGGTAAAACCTGATGTACCGATTGTTGCGCCGTTGTTAATCATCTCGGCTGCTTCTTCAGCCGTCAAATAATTGAATGCCATGTTTATTAGAAATGTGATATGTTTTTCATAATCGGTTAAACTTGGGAGTCAGGATTTCGCTCCAGATTACAGCTCGCCGCAACTCGTCAAGTTTCTGATGTTTCTGCTTTATATCTTTTGTACCACTTATTCCTGCCGAGATATCCGTAGTTACACGCTGTCCCTCTTTAAAAGGAATATCAGTGCTTTTTGGTTCTTCGACAGAAATTGTTGTCGCAACCGACAACGGTGTCGGTCTTGGTGCATGCACAGAAGACACGTTGCGAGGTCGGCTCGCACTGTCATTACGATGTTGCGAAAACTTTTTCTTCAACTCCGAAAGATAACCGAACAGTATCGGAATGAGAATGACAGCAACAGTCGTAAGTATCTCTTTGATGTCGACGAAATCCACTTTTTTTATTAATTTTGCTGCAAATTTACTCAATCTAAGCCAATGGCACAAATATTTTGCTTAAATGGAGACGAATAAGTACATCGAGCCAACAAATACCCGTAAGCTTTTTATAGAGACATATGGTTGCCAGATGAATGTCGCTGATAGCGAAGTGGTGGCATCAATTATGCAGATGGCATCTTATTCTCTCATTGATAATATAGAAGAGGCAGATGCAGTACTGTTGAACACATGCTCAATACGAGACAATGCCGAACAGAAAATCATAAGCCGCCTACAGGCATTACGAGCAATGCGAAAGAAAAAGCCAGGACTAATCATTGGTGTCATAGGCTGTATGGCAGAGCGTGTACGGGAAGAACTTATGAATACTCATGGAGTCAACCTTGTGGCCGGGCCGGATTCTTATCTTGATCTTCCCGGGCTTTTCGCCGCTGTTGAAGCCGGAGAGACGGCAATAAATGTCGAACTGAGTACAACAGAAACATATCGTGACATAGTTCCAGTCCGACTACCCGGACATCGGATCTCAGGTTTCATAAGCATTATGAGAGGTTGCAATAATTTCTGTTCATACTGCATCGTCCCATATACACGCGGTCGCGAACGCTCAAGGCCAGTCGAAAGCATTCTAAATGAACTCGCCGACTTACGTGCAAAAGGCTATAAGGAGGCTACGCTTTTAGGGCAGAATGTAAATAGTTACTGCGATATGTCCGGCGGCAAAGCAGTCAATTTCGCCCGTCTTTTGACGATTGTAGCGGAAGCTGCACCTGACATGCGGATACGCTTCACGACCTCGCATCCAAAAGACATGGATCATGAAACTTTGTTGGCAATCGCTTCACACGACAACATCTGCAAGCATATACACCTTCCTGTACAAAGCGGCAGCAATTCTGTCCTAAAGGCAATGAACAGGAAATACACTCGTGAATGGTATCTCGACCGTATAGCCGACATCAAAACCACCATCCCCAATTGCGGCATATCAACCGACCTTTTCACAGGTTTCCACGGGGAAAGCGAAGAGGATTTTGAAGACACTCTTTCACTTATGCGTGCTGTCGGATTCGATTCCGCGTTCATGTTCAAATATTCCGAACGCCCCGGGACTCTTGCCGCACGCACCATGCCCGACAATGTTCCGGAAGATATAAAAATCGAACGGCTCAACCGTATGATCAAACTTCAAGGTGAATTGTCGCTTGCTTCGAACAAGGCAGAAATTGGCAACGAGGTCGAAGTACTTGTCGAAGGCATATCAAAACGAAGCAAAGAGCAGATGGTCGGCCGCACAAGCCAGAACAAAACCGCCGTATTTCCCCGAAGAAATGCGCATGTAGGCGAGCTGGTTAAACTGAAAGTTGTCGACGCTACATCCGCTACTCTTATCTGCGAGCTCATATGATTTTCCCAATCCAGGGTCTAAGAGCTATTGCGGCAATTTATGTGCTGTTTTATCATAACATGCAGCTCCATGGAATATTTGACAACACAGCTGAGTTTTGCGTAGCACTTTTTTTTACAATCAGCGGTTTTCTGATGGCAGAAAAGAAGGTTGCGGATGCGCGCCTTTTTACAACCGAAAAAATAGCAAAACTCTATCCGGTAAATATACTTTGCCTTCTGATTGCAGTATATATTTTCAGAAAGGAACTTTACGATAGGTGGCCTGCTTATATCTGTAATTTTTTTCTGGTACAAAGCTGGATTCCCGACCCGGATTTTTATTTTTTCAGCGGCGACCCGGTATCTTGGTTCCTAAGCGACATAATGCTTGCATATCTGCTTTTCCCCTGGCTTTCAAAGCTGTTTAAATCACATTTCACTACGGCAGGAATTATCTTTATAACATTATGTGCCATCACTATATTCGCGGCAGAATTTATATATCCGAAAGACAAGATTGACGGCCTTGTATACATAGCGCCCTATAGCCGTATTCTTGATTTTATGGCGGGAATGATAGCCGGAACTATAGCTTCAAGAATCAAAAAATTCAACGACAATATAATTCAGCTTCTGGCATTCTCTGTATTGGTATTCGCATTCTGCATGGTATCATATATCCCCAAATCTATTTCATTAACCTTCTGGTGGTATGCTCCATGCGCTTTATTAATTGTATCACTGGCGCAAGGCGACGGACGTAAAGGAATATTCGGCCGCCTGCTTTCATGGCGACCTCTCGTCAGGCTCGGCGATATCAGTTTCGGCATTTTCATGTACCATTTTCCTGTTATTTGGATAATGGATGTAAGTTCAAACAAATTCGGTTTTTCCATCAACCCGTTTGCACAGCTTATACTCGCGCTAATATTTACAATAATTATTGCCGGTTTAAGTAAAAAATATTTCGAGCGTCCCGTGAACGCACTTATTCATCGGTTCGTATATAGTCGCAATTGAAAGAGACTGTGTCGTAATTAAGCGGCGCAGCCTCCTTTTATATGCTCTGAGGTTCCGATATTTTTCAGGCGACCGATTTTCGCGGATTTTCCCAAAATATTCGAATGTCAGGCGATAGAAGCCGTGATATATGTATAGACAAGCCAAAACAGGGCGTATTTCCCCCGTTTTTGGCCTGTTTCGCTATCTTTGAGCACATTTTCTTGATGTTGAAGGCAATGGCGAAGAAGGCAAAGTCCATTGTGACCTTGTCTTTGCCGAAATGCCGGAAGCGGCGGTATGCCATGTTGAACTTCATCTGTCCGAAGACTGCCTCGGGCTCGATGCATCGTCGCCCACGGTGTCTGAGTCCTTCTTCGGAAATCAACAGCTCGCGAGCCTTTCTTTTGTATTCGTTTAGCCGGTG
>CAJTJV010000005.1 GCA_910576775.1 uncultured Muribaculaceae bacterium
GGTTATGCCCCCGGCATGAATGCCGGGGTTTTCACATTATGACGCCTCTCCGAGGCTCTCACGATACATGCACAAAATATCCTAAATGAAAGAGCCGTGGGCAGGAGAAAATAAATGCATGAAAAAAATCGGCAAAAGACTTTGTAAACAAATTTTTTTTGTAACTTTGCACTCGCAAAGCCGTAGACGCTATTTTGCATTCGACTGGAAAGGTGCCGGAGTGGTCGATCGGGGCGGTCTCGAAAACCGTTGTACCCTTGCGGGTACCCAGGGTTCGAATCCCTGCCTTTCCGCATAGTGAGCTGTCACGAAAGTGGCGGCTCTTGTTGTATGGGAAAATCAGTAAAGAGAGTGATAGATGTCTTTCCCGCCGGAATACCATGCTCATTGTCTGATTTCGCTCGTCGCTACATGGATTGTTCAAATCTCCGGACATAATAATTGTTGGATACGCAATATTTGAACGAATGCTCAAAATTTTGAAACATGCGTACAAATATCTTTGGAGCGTCTTTCCGTAAATTTGCGGCATTAAATCAACTGTTATACCAATATGAAAAAATTCCTGACAATATTATCGGCCGTGACTGTATCAGCCGTTGGCCTCAATGCCCAGATTCTTCATACAACGTGTGAACAGGGCGAAATCGAAGGAGAACTCCACAATGGCTATGCGCTCTACAAAGCTATTCCATATGCAGAGAAACCTGTCGGAAAACTACGTTGGCACGCACCTGTGAAAAAGACAGCATGGCAAGGCATATACAAAGCCGAAAATTGGGGTGACCGCCCTATGCAGACCAATGATCCCAACCAAGGCGGTAACGCTCTTCCCATGAGTGAGGATTGTCTTTACCTCAGTGTTTCAACTCCAGCGAAAGATACGTCTGAACGGTTGCCGGTCTTTGTCAATATCCATGGCGGAGGTTTCTTTACCGGTTCATACAGCGGCACGCAGGACAGCTTTGTGCAGAACGGCATTGTATATTGCAGCATCGCTTATCGCCTCGGTTCTCTTGGTTTTATGGCGCATCCTGAGGCTGCAAAGGAATCGGAGCGAGGTATTTCCGGCAACTATGGCCTTATGGATCAGATTATGGCTTTGCAATGGATTCATGATAACATTTCCCGTTTCGGCGGCGACCCCGGTAATGTCACCATCTGTGGGGAGTCGGCCGGCGGTATTTCTGTCAGTGTCCTGTGTGCCTCTCCACTCTGCAAGGGCCTGTTCAACAGGGCTATCTGTGAGAGCGGTGGTAATTTCCTGCCTATACGTACCGGTTCGGCTACGGTTTGTGGTTCGGCTCAGGAAAAGTCGTATGCAGAAGGTCTTGGCCTTGATTTCCAGAAATCGCTTGGATGCAAGAACCTAAAGCAGATGCGTGAACTGTCGGCTCAGGAAATACAGGCTAAGACCGAATATAATAAATATTGGCCTGTTGTCGACGGCTATGTCATCACAGGCGATACATACGAGGCATATCTGAAGGGTGACTATAACGATGTGGATCTTATCATAGGTTATAATTCCGACGAAGGCAGTCTCTTTGTTCACGGTGTCGGTATGGATGCTTACGATATGATGATGAAAAGCAATTTCCCTGCTGCTCCTGATGCGTTCAAGAAAGTTTTTCCTGCATCTAATGACGGAGAGGCGCTTCAGGCTCTGCGCGATGTGTTCCGTGACGTAGCTTTCGGATGGCCTTCGTGGGCGTGGGCTACTTTGCAGACGCGTACAGGCAAGCGTCCGGTGTATTTCTATTATTTCGATCAGCTTTCTGAGAACACCATCATGCGAGGCACCCGTGGGGCTACGCACGTTGCAGAAATGCCATTTATCTACGGTTTCAATTTTGGAGGCAAGATGAGTGAGGTTGACACCCACATGTCGCAGATTATGGAGCGCTACTGGATAAATTTCGTCAAGACAGGCAATCCGAATTCAGATGCTCTCCCGTACTGGACAATTTTCAAACCGGATACACCTTCTGTAATGTATATGAAAGAGGGTTTCTTCCTGTCTCCGGTTCCAAATAAGCCTCAGATGGACTTTTTGGAGAGCTATTTCACCGGGATGCGTAAAGCAGAACGCTAAATTTAGCGTTTCCGGTTATTTATCAGTGAATTGAGTGCATCGGCCGTGAGTCAATTTCACGGCCGATGTTCATATTTCGAATGAACTTGGATTTGTGCCGAATTGCTTCTTGAAGCTGCGTGAGAAATGGCTGAGAGAAGAAAAACCTGTCATATCGGAAATTTCGGACAAGGTGTATTTATGTTCCTTAATCAGTTCTGCGGCTCGGTTGAGCTTATATGTCTTGAAGAACACCGACGGCGGCTCACCGGTAAGACCTTTAACCTTGTAATAGAATTTCGTACGCGACATGTTCATGAGCCGAGCTATTTCGTTGACGTCAAGCTCGGAGTTTGTCAGTTCTTTTTCCATCAGGCCGTAAAGCTCATTGAGGAATGCGCTGTCCTGTGGTGATAGCACGTCCTTGTCCATATCCTCAACCGTTGTGCCGGCTGTAATCATCTGTCGTGCACGTTCGCGGTTCCTGAGCAGGGAACCTACCTGCGACAGAAGTACAGCAGGGTCGAAAGGTTTCGTCACATATGCATCGGCTTCCGATTCGAGGCCTTTAACCTGTTCTTCCGGTGTCGCTTTCGCCGTCAGCAGTATTACTGGAATATGACTGAAACGAAGATCTTGCTTTACAATTCGGCAGAAGCGGTAACCGTCGGTGCCGGGCATCACTACATCGCTTATTATCATTGCCGGAATGTTCTCATTGAGCCATTCAAGGGCGCTGTCGGCATCGAAGCGGGTTACTACCTTATAATTACCCGACATTAGAGAACGCATATATTCAGCCATCTGTATATCGTCGTCCACCACAAGTACCAATGGGCGAGTGTCTCTGTCGTTGTCATTTCCGTCAAAGTCGGTATTTCCTCCGCTCAATGGATAAGCGACGGCTTGACTCGGTGTGCTTTTATGCGTGTCACCATCATATGCCGACGAATCGGCAGGTATTACAAGGACGAATTCGGCGCCCTCGAATGCAGCATTGTCGACGGCATAGAGATTTCCGTGGTGTAACTTTGCAAGAGCACGGGCATAGTACAGTCCTATGCCGGTTCCGCAGTTATAGCTCCCTTCCGGTGTCTTGCCGTCGAGCTGATAATAGCGTTCGAATATTTTTTCAAGTTTATCCGACGGGATACGTGAACCGGTATTACGCACATAAATTTTCAGTGAGCTGCCGAGCTTGGAATCATCCTGTGTGTCGAGACCAACAGTTATGGAACCGCCTCTTGGTGTAAATTTCAGGGCATTGGAGAGAAGATTGTAATATATCTTCATTATTTTGTCTGGATCGGCAGTAGTGAAACAGTTCTCTTCCATGCCGTTGATGGCAAAACTTATCTCTTTGCCGGCTGCATGGTTGGCGAATGTGTCGGAAATCTGCCGTAATAAAGCCGCTATATCAATGCGCTCGACTTCCAGTGGCAAGGTATCGTTTTCTAATTTATTGAAATCCAGAAGTTGGTTTACAAGATTGAGCATGCGGTTCACATTCGTATCGGCAATGGCAAGGAGGTGTTTGTCGGCAGGAGAAAGGTCGGCGCTTCCGGCAAGTTGTTTTATCGGACCTGAAATCATGGTGAGAGGTGTGCGGAATTCATGCGAGATATTGGCGAAAAAACGCATGTTCATATCATTGATATGCCGTTCGCGCTCTTTCTCCCGTCGCGCTTTACGTACGGCAATACGCTCTGCACGTATTTTCATGGATGTCATTACCAGAAAACCAACAATACCCGAGACTAATAAAATATATATGAAAATTGCCCACCATGAGAGCCACCATGGGCGGTCGACAATAACTTTGAGACTGATTTCCGAATTATCATCACCGACAATTCCAACTCGGAATATATACTTGCCGGCAGGTACATTGGCAAAATAGGCTTCTGTCGATCCGGCGGCTTCGACCCAATCCTTGTCGATACCTTCCATCTTATATCGGTAAGTCACCCGAGGATTCTCACAAAAATCCACGGCGACAAAAGAAATACCGAAGCTATTGCTTTCATGATTCAGATGCACTTCCGGTGCAAGCGATAAATCCCTGTCAATTATCCCTCCTCCTGGGCGTACCGGCTTGTTGTGCACCATCAGATTTTGAAACAGGAGACCGGCCTTGACATGTTTCGAAAGCTCGCGGGGATTAAAGGATGTCACCCCGTGTGTGCCGCCAAAATAAATGTTGCCAGCGGTATCGACAGCCGCCGAGCGGTCGTAGAACTGGTTGCCGCCGGTTCCGTCATTATCGAAAAAGTTCTCGAATGTTCCTTTGTCGGGGCAATAGCGGCTCATGCCGTATAATGTGCTTATCCAAAGTGTATTGTCGGAATCAGTTCGGATTGCTGAGATATCGGTGCACGGTGCGCCGGAAATGGCTGCAAATGATGAATCCGCGGGATTATATTTAATCAGACCGTTCATCACAGTCCCAATCCAGATCATACCTTCCGCATCGCGGCACAGATCCGTTGGTATAAAAGTCTTTGCCCGCATCACATCCCACAGACCGGAACCTTCTGCGTTCTCCGGCAGTGGGCTTACCTCCATAGTATTGATATCGACAAGCTTCACAGGTTTATTGAACGCTGCCACCATGATATGCCCGTCATCGTAGGGCATCAGTCCGGGAATGAAACAGAAGCCTGAATCGAATACCTGCACGTGACTGAATTTGCTGTCGCCTCTCCGTAGATAATAAACGTAAGGAGTGCCGCTTCCGAGCCATATTGTACCTTTGGAATCTTCGCATATAGACATTACTCCCCACGCATTGAATCTTTGTTCAATTCTCAGTGTTTCGTCGGAATACCTGCCTTGGAGTACCTCTCCGGTTGTAAGAGTGAGCCATACTCTGTTCAAGGAATCTATGAAAATGTTTTTTATGGCTTCGTCATAGATATTCTTTGCCGGAGAGAAATATGCGAAAGGAATATGCTTGATTCTTTTTGAATTGTCATCAAAAACATAGACTCCGCCGTGACGGGTTGCCATCCACAGGTTATTATCGTGGTCTATTGCGGTGGAAACCACTGATTTGCCGGCGAGAGCGTTGCTGACATATTTGTTACGGTTGAAACGTTCCGTATAATGGTAGTGTACGGCCACGCCCTGGTCGTGTCCTCCGAACCAGAGATTTTGTCTCGAGTCCGTGTACATCGTCTTGATTTTGAATTCAGGCACGTTTACAGGGAAATCCTTCTCTCCTTGTGCGGTAACACGTTCCTTGCCGGCGTCGTAATAGAACATACCGTCGCCGGAACTTTGGATCAGCAGGCCATCGCCGTAAGGATGGATAAATTCGACGCCGGAACCGCACAGCACCGGATGGGATGCTATTGCTCCCGGCAACGAAATATACCGGCGGTCGTATGTATCGAATCTTTTCAGCATATTGCCGGTAAGCCATAGTTCACGACCGTCTATCAGGAAAGAATTTGTCACATAAAATCCCGTCGGTATCGAATCCGTCATCATGAGCGATTCTTTGTCGTAACGTTGTATAGAGTTTTCTCCAACGACCCATAGCTCGTCATGGGCGTCGATATGTGTTCTTAGGTTATATAAAGAACCGGGACAGGGATTTTCCGCTAAGATTTCTACCTTGTCGGTTCCAGGGTTATAGGCCAGTAGACCGCCGGTGGTTAGCGCCACTATCGTGGAGTCTGCCATCTCGCCGAGATTGAGCACCATTCGTCCGCCGACCGGTATATTGCGGAAATTGTCGCAATCGGTATATGTGCATAGACCGGCTACTGTAGCTATGTATATTTTGCCGTTACGCGCTACAAGAATGTCGCGTATCTGATTGTTGGGAATCGACATTGAGTCGCCGCCGTCGAAATATTGATAATACTCCCGGGAATTGAACCGGTTGAGGCCGCGGAATGTTCCGATCCAGATTTGGCCGGTGGAATCTTCTGCGATGTCGTACACAAACTGGTTCGAGATGTTGTCGCTCTTTACAGGGGCGGATAGTTCCGCCACCTTGTCTGCGCTATGGGTACATCCGTAGAAAAGATAGATGGAGAGGGATATTAGGATTACAGACGGGAGTGAGAGTTTCATGGTTTGGATTTGAAATTTATGTATGCAAAAATATTCAAATTTCTGTTCCCTGCATCACTCTTTGAGCCCTTATTTTGAGCTGATTGAACAAAGAATCAAACATTTGAACAAATAGGCAAGTGATTCTGATAACATTTGCAAAAATTTTGAAAAAGTTGACAAGTCCATGGCCTCGAATGGATATAATTTTGTATCGGATTTATTAAAACCAATCATAACCATGAAAAAAATAATTTTAAGTCTAATGCTATTGGCAAGCGGCGTTTGCATGTATGCAGCCGAACCGCGCACGGAAATTTCTACGTCCGACGCGACAGCCACCGTTACCGGAGGCAAAATAGCCGGATATACTGAAAACGGTATAAATATTTATAAAGGAATTCCCTACGCAAAAGCCGAGCGTTTCAAGGCTCCTGTCGCAGCCGATGCGTGGCAGGGTGTGCGAAGCTGTCGTAACTACGGCCCTACCTGTCCGCAGGCTGTACGTCAGGGCTGGCAGAATGATGAGATAGCCTTCGCGTTCAATTGGGACGACGGATACCCCGGAGAGGATTGCCTCAGAGCAAATGTATGGACTCCGGCAAAAAGCGCTGACGGCCGCAAGCGTCCTGTTATGGTATGGCTCCACGGTGGCGGTTTCTCAGCCGGCAGTGGCCAGGAACTCCCGGGCTACGACGGCGCCAATCTTGCCCGCAAAGGTGATGTGGTAGTCGTTACAATCAACCACCGTCTCAACGTGCTCGGTTTCCTCGACCTTTCCGATTTCGGCAAGGAATATGCTTCGTCGGGCAATGCCGGTCTCCTCGACCTCGTAGCCGCCCTCGAATGGGTGCGCGACAATGCTGAAGCCTTTGGAGGCGATCCTGCCAATGTCACTATCTTCGGACAAAGTGGCGGCGGTGGCAAGGTGTCGACCTTATGTGCCACGCCGGCGGCAAAAGGATTGTTCCACAAGGCAATTGTACAGTCAGGTTCCACACTCAGCACTATGACGTCCGATATGTCGCGCCGCATAGGCCGCGAGACTGTCAGGCAGCTCGGACTTGAAAACGATATACAGAAAATCGCCACCGTACCTTACGAGCAGCTCCTTGCTGCAGGAACGGCAGCTGTGGCAGAGGTCCGCAAACAGGCAGAGGCTGAAGGCGGCACCGGAGGCGCATTCATATTCGGTTGGGCGCCGACTGTCGACGGAACCATTCTTCCGCGGCAGCCATTTGCCGACGGAGCTCCCGCACAGAGTCTCGACATACCTATGCTTATAGGATCCACGCGCTGTGAGTTTTCGGCGACTACATACGTGCCGATGCTCCGCAACGCCGATATGAACATGGCGCGTATGTTCATGGAGCAGCGCTATGGAAAGGAAGCCGCTGAAAAAATAATCCCGGCTTTCGCCAAGGCCTATCCCGGCTATCAGCCTAAGGATCTCATTGATTTCGATATCACATTCCGTCCGACAGCCATCCGCCAGGCCGATATCAAGGCCAAGCAGAAAGGCGCTCCGGTTTATATGTATCTCTTTACTTGGGAATCGCCGGTTCTCGACGGCATCCTCCGGAGCACACATTGCATGGAAATTCCATTCGTATTCAACAATTCCAAGATACACGCGTCCATGACAGGCGGGAGCGCCGAAGCCGATGTGCTTGCCGACAGAATGTCCGATGCATGGCTTGCCTTCGCACGCACAGGCAATCCCAACACTCCCTCGCTTCCCGAATGGCCTGCTTACACAGCCGATAAACGTGCCACAATGTTCTTCGACAACGAATGCTCAGTGCACAATGGCCATGACCGTGAACTGCTTGATATAGTATCCGAAGTTGCAAAACCCAAAAGTTTCTAACTATACATTAACCAATCAATATCTATCATGAAAGCTAAAATTGCATTGCTCGTGCTGATGCTCTCGGCGGCACTTATGTCGTTCGGGCAGTCACCGGTGAAGGTGACAGGCACAGTGACCGATGACAAGGGGGAAGCCCTCATTGGCGTCAGTATAACGGCAAAAGGTGTAAACCACGGTGTCACTACCGATCTGGACGGCAATTATGAAATCCAGGCTCCCGCGGGAACCACGCTTGTCTATTCTTATATCGGCTATGAGCCTGCCGAACGCAAAGTGAGCCGTGCCGGAGAGATAAACGTGACGCTTCGCGAATCGTCAACGGCGCTCAACGACGTTGTTGTCGTGGGCTATGGTGTACAGAAGAAAAGTTCTGTCACAGGTGCCATCTCCCAGGTGAAGGCTGAGGACATTGAGAACCGAACCATCACGAATCCGAAAAGCGCCCTTCAGGGAAAGACTGCCGGTGTGCAGGTGGTGACAACATCGAGCGCTCCCGGTTCATCTCCGACAATCCGTGTGCGCGGCTATTCGTCAAATGTATCGTCCGACCCTCTGTATGTTGTCGATGGTGTGCGTCTGAGTGAAATAAGCGGTATCGATCCCAATGATATCGCATCCATGGAGGTGCTCAAGGATGCCGCTTCCGCAGCTATCTATGGCGCCGAAGCAGGTAACGGCGTGGTGCTTATTACAACGAAGCGCGGTAGTATAGGTAATGGCAAGATCTCCTATGATTTTCAGTACACATGGGAGCGTCCCTCCAAAATCCCGAAAATGCTCAACTCTGAGCAGTACATCCAGTACATGGCGGAAGGCAATTATTTCACCGAAGACTATCTGCTTAAAAACTGGGACGGCGTTACCAATACCTCGTGGATCGACGAGGCTTTCGAGACCGGCCACATGCAGCGTCATAACGTATCGTTCACAAACGGCAACGAACGCGGCAACTATTACCTCTCCCTTTCATACCTCGACAACGACGGTATCGTAGGTGGCAACAAGGATTTCTATCAGCGCCTTACAGCGGCCATCAATGCCGAATACAACATCAAGACATGGCTTAAAGTCGGAACGACAAACCAGATTGAGAAATACAACATGCGCACAGTATCCGAGAGCAACGAGTATGGCAGCCTTATTACCTCGACCCTCCTTATGGATCCTCTGACTCCTTTCCTCTATGCTCCCGGAAATCTTCCCCGACATATGCTAAATGCCCTTGGTTCGGGTAAGACACTTCTTACCGACAAGGATGGAAACTACTACGGTGTATCGCAGTTTCTCAATGCCGAGAACTATCATCCGTTCGTGATGCGCGACAACGGCAGCTCACGCAACGGCGGTTTCAATATCACCGGCAGCATCTTCGCCGATTTCAAGCCTTTCGACGGTTTTACATTCACGTCCCGTTTCGGCTATCGTCTATCGGCCTATCATCTGCAGAATGTCAACCTCCCGTTCTACGGTAACGCGACACAAAACAACGATTGGGTCAGCATACCTCAGGCGAGGAACTCGCAGACTGTTTACTGGCAGTGGGAAAATTTTGCCAATTACAACAAGCAGTTTGGCGTGAACAGCATCGCCGCCATGATTGGTATGAGTTACTCGGAATCTGTCAACTCTTATACGCAAGGCAGTCTCAGCGGTGTCAACGATGACGCACTGAAGAAAAACGATCCGCTCTTCTGGTATCTCAACTACGGAAAAGAATCGGCCACCAAGGGTGTTGGCGGTGAAAAGACCAGAAACTCCAAAATGTCATATTTCGGCCGTGTAAGTTATGAATATGACAACCGTTACCACATCCAGGCGTCGCTTCGTGCCGATGCCGCCGACCTTTCGAAGCTGCCTCTTGAAAACCGCTGGGGCTATTTCCCCGCAGTGTCGGCCGGCTGGACAATGTCGAACGAAAAATTCTTCGAAGACGCGCGCCGATATGTTGATATCGTAAAGATTCGTGCAAGCTGGGGCCAGAACGGCTCGTTGGCTGCACTTGGCGGATATCCTTATAGCACTGACATGGTTATCAACGGTTTCTATCCTCTTGTTCCCGGCAACAATTACACAAATGCTGTAGCTCCGGGTACAATGGGCAACAACAAACTGAAATGGGAGACTTCTGAGCAGTTTGACATAGGTCTTGATATGCGCTTCTTCCGCAACCGTCTGGGCTTTACTTTTGACTGGTATACCAAAAAGACAAAAGACCTTTTGGTAAACGGCACTGTGCCTTCACTCATTATCGGCGGTACGACCTCTCCGATGAATGCCGGTAACGTAAGCAACAAGGGTGTTGAAATTGAACTTTCGTGGCGCGACTACGTAGGTGATTTCCGCTATAGCGCAAGTTTCAACCTCGCCACGCTCAAGAATAAGGTAACATACCTCGACCCGTCAATCGCACGTATCGGTGGCGCCACATTCCATACATCGACCATTTCCTATTTCGAAAAGGGATATCCGGTCTATTATTTCCGAGGTTATCAGTTCGACGGTCTCGATGACAAGGGTAATCCCAAATTCAAGGATCTCGACGGCAGCGGAACGCTCAACGACGGCGATATCGATTATATAGGTGACGCAATTCCCGACATAACCTACGGCCTTACACTTAATTTCGGCTGGAAGGGTCTCGATCTTACAGTATTCGGTACAGGTGCCGCAGGCAACAAGGTATTCAACTGTATCAACCGTGCCGACTACCCGCAGAGCAACAAGCTCAAGGAGGTATTCTTCGACAATCGCTGGACAGCGGCAAATCCCGGAGGAACAGTACCCCGCGCAGGCGCTGAGAACATGGATAAATACCAGATCTCCGATGCTCTTGTCTATGACGGCTCTTTCTTTAAAATCAAGCAGATTCAGCTCGGATATATAATCCCGCAGAAATGGACGAGCAAGGCATACATCAGCAATCTGCGTGTGTATGCATCGCTCGACGATTTCTTCTGCTTCACTAAATATCCGGGATTCGACCCAGAGGTCGCCACCAACAATACTACCGGTATGGGCGTGGACAAGGGTGCATATCCTTCGTCTAAGAAGGTCGTTCTCGGTTTCAACATCACATTCTAATACGGCAAAAACATGAAACTAAAAAATATATTGCCGGCATTAATCGCCGGGGCGGTTCTGCTCTTCTCGTCGTGCGAAGACGGTCTCGACATTCCCAAGCACGGCAACATGGGTGGTCAGGAAGATTATTACAAGACCGACGAAGAGGCTCTTACAGCCGTTGCATCGCTCTATAGCACATGGGGGGGCAACTATTACAACTGGTTCGCACTGTTGAACTTGCTTTCCGATGATGTCTGGACCGGTGGCGGTTCGCGCGGTGATAACGCCGATATGGAACGTATCAATGAATACACATTCGACACCGATCACGGGATGATTTCGGGGCTTTATCAAGGTCTCTACGGCATTATCTATAAAGCCAACCTTATCATCGAGAAGGTGACGCCCGACACTCCTGTAAAAGCACAGTCTGTAGCCGAGGCATACTTTTTCCGCGGATGGGCGCATTTCCAGCTGGCCAGTCTGTGGGGGACGGCGCCTGTAGTGGATCATCTGCTTGCACCGGACGAGTATCGTCAGCCCAACAGCACACCTGAAAGGCTCTGGGAACAGGTTGAAAACGATTTCCTCGCAGCAATCAACAGCAAGGCTCTCCCGAGTAAGAGCAATGCCGACGATGCCGCCGGAACAATACGCGTAAGCCTTGAAGTTGCGCAAGCAATGCTTGGCAAAGCATATCTCTTCCAGGGTAAATACGGCGATGCCGCTCACGAACTCGACAAAGTTATTGATTCGAAAAAATACGAACTTTTCCAAGGTGATTACGACATGTTGCTCCACGCCGCAAACAACGGTTGCTGCGAGACTCTTCTCGAGGTGCAGAGGCGTAACGACCCGGAACAGACATGGAGCCAGTTCTCATATACTTTCATTATGACAGGCTGGCGTACATCTCTTGTCAACATCGGTTCCCTTGACGCAACCATTGCAAAAGGCACATACGGTTTCCTTAATCCTACAAAAAATCTTTACGACGCTTTTGTGGCACGCGAAGGTAAGGATGGCTACCGCCTCAAATCCACTATACGCACATACGATGAACTCAATGCTGAGTATGGTCTGTCGATCAACTCGGGCGAACGTCTGGTAGGCCATGAAGGTTTCTTCAACTGGAAAGGCCGCATTCTAAAGGAGGATTGTATTACTGATGCCGAATATTTCCAAGGTTTCCAATATATCAATCTCCGGGTGATGCGTTATGCGGAAGTACTTCTTCTTGCAGCCGAGGCACATGTTATGTCAGGCGGTGCCCGTGCCGACGAATATGTCAACGCTGTGCGCAGCCGCGCCAAACTGTCGCCTCTCTCCGGTGTCTCGCTTGAGGACATAAAGGCTGAAAAACGTCTTGAGTTATGTTTGGAATGCGTACGTTTCCAGGATCTCGTCCGTTGGGGTGACGCTGAGAAATGTCTTGGCAATCAAGGTAGCAGCATCCCGGCATTCTCTGCTGCCGGAATCGTTCAAAATGCGTTCTCGAACAGCAATTGCGGCTTCAAGGCAAAGCATAATCTCCTTCCGATTCCGCGCAAGGAGATGGAGCTTAACAGCAATATGACTCAGAATAACGGATGGAATTAATTAAAACCAAGAAAATACAATGAAAAAGATATATAAACTATTGTTGTTCCCGTTGGTTGCAATGCTGTGGGCGTGCAGCGACAACGTGATTGACGACTTGTCGGGCACATACGATTATATCCAGCGCTATAATTTCACAACAGAGACTACCCAGGAGACTGTAAAACTGAAAAAAGGCCTGAAAAACCTCCACATGGTATTCTCCGACGGTTCCGACAATACTTTCGACCTCAAGGTGATTTCTCGGGAATGGACACTCCAGCCCGGAGTATACTCTCCTATGGCAAGTGTGAACGATGAACCGAAAGCCAATCATTTTTACGGATTCGTAGCAAATGGCAGTATAGCCAACGGCTCCATTACTGCAGGTGATATTGAGGTTAGCAAGACAGGCGAGGAATATTTTATCAGCGGCATCCTCACCGGTGGCGATGGCAAGAGATACGTTATCAACTATCGTGGCGCTATGAGTTTTGAAATCGGCATCGACGATCCCGAACCGAGCGGCTACACAGTGTCAATGAAAATCGACCCTGTCACAGTTACAGATTTCACCACCTGGCAGACTGTTGTAGTTCCCGGCGTCAGCAAATACTCATTGACAGTCAGCGATCCGACAGGCAATCCGGCGGCGTTCTTTGAGGCCATCAATAAGGAAGGAATGACAACCGAACAATTGTGCGGTACCTATACCATAGCAGGTTCGCCCGCCGAACCTTGGCTAATCGACAACGGATGGCTCAATATCGAGTATAATATGGCCGGTGGCGCATATGTCGTGGCCTCCAATGGCGAAAAGCAGTATATCACCCAGGGCAAAATCAATATCGACAAAGTGACAGGCATTTCCGGTGAAGCTCTTTATAATTTCACAGGCGAGAATCTCTCATTCATAACTGTTGCAGGAGGCAGCGGCAGTACCAATCTCGGTATCCGTTTTGTAAGCTTCCTTGAAAAGTACGGCACGGAGTTGCTGGATATTCCTTTCAAGAGTGAGGTTCTTGGTCGCGAAATCAAATACTCCGTACTCCTTCCAAAGAGTTTCGACGGGCAGAAGGAATATCCTATGCTTTATATACTCCATGGAGCTACCGGCAACAACAACGACTGGTTCGTGCAGGGAGGTATTGCATACCATACAGGCAATGTAGAGAATGAAATGGTAATCGTATCCGTACAGGCAACTATCGACGGTTTCGATACCTTCTATTCCGATAACTATAAGGGTGGTGGTTTCAACTATGAGACATTCTTTACCACAGAATTCATGCCGGAAATCGAGGCGATGTACAAGTGTAATGGCAAGCGCGGTATCGCAGGTCTGTCGATGGGTGGTTTCGGCACACTCTATTATGGTATCAAGTATGGTGATAAGTTCACAGCCATGTACGCTTGCTCACCGGCTCTCCACAATGGCGAGAGTATAAATATCGGAGATATGCTCCAGACTCCCGGCATCAAACCTTTTGTAGTGGAAATCGGTACCGAAGATATCCTTTACGACAGTGTGAAATGGCTAAAGGATGTTGCCCAGTACCTCCCGATGATGAACTACATCGAGCGTCCCGGAGCACACGACTGGCCTTTCTGGTGTGCGTGCGCACCGAAGATTATCACATTCTTCGACGAACAGTTTGCAAAATAAGGAATAAGTCATTGGAATCTGGACACTGTATTCAGTCCAGATTCCAATGACTTAATGATTGACTTCCCGATATCGCAAGTCAGATTTTGAATAAATCGTTTTTATTAATATATTTGCGGTTCTAATACCATACCCTCATATCGCAAATCAAGTAAACAAGCAATGAAAAAGTTTATATTTTTGTTAGGCGCGACAGCTATGATCATGAGCGCCAACGCGCAACAGGCTCTCTGGGGCGGTTCTCAGATTGTATCTCCCGAAGTTCATCCGGACAAAACCGTTACCTTCCGCCTTTCAGCTCCCAAAGCAGTCAAAGTCCAGCTTACAGGTGATTTCCTGCCTACTCAGAAGATGCAGACTCCATTCGGTGAATTCGACGCTCCCGGAGTTGCTGATATGGTTGAGAAGGACGGTGTTTGGGAATACACGACTCCTGCGCCTTTGGCTCCCGAGCTTTACAGCTATACGATGCTTGTCGACGGTCTTAAAATCAATGATCCTTCAAATGTCTACCGCATCCGTGACGTCAAATCTGTAACCGATGTATTCATCATCCCGGGCGACCGCGCCGATCTCTATGCTATAAACGATGTTCCCCACGGCACTGTATCGAAAGTATGGTACAACAGCCCTGTGCTGGGCATGGATCGTCGTCTTACAGTGTATACTCCCGCCGGCTATGAGAAGGGAAACAAACGTTACCCTGTATTCTATCTGTTACATGGTATGGGCGGCGATGAGAACGCCTGGACAGAACTCGGACGTGCATCTCAGATCCTTGACAACCTTATCGCACAAGGCAAAGCCGAGCCTATGATTGTCGTGATGACTAACGGCAATGCTGCTCTTCAGGCCGCTCCGGGTGAATCGGCACTCGGTTTTGAGGCTCCGTCAATGCAGCTACCCAAAACAATGGAAGGTTCTTTCGAACAGCATTTTCCTGACGTTGTGAAATTCATTGACAAGAATTATCGTACAATCAAAGCTAAGAAAGGCCGTGCAATTGCAGGCCTTTCTATGGGTGGTTTTCACTCCATGCACATATCGAAAGAATATCCCGATATGTTCGATTATGTGGGTCTTTTCTCTGCCGCCATCATGCCCGGCAAAGACGTTAAGTCGCCGGTTTATGATAATCTCGAAGGCAAACTTAAAACTCAGTTCGAGAAAAAGCCCGCTCTTTACTGGATAGCTATCGGCAACACCGATTTTCTCTATCAGGCTAACAAGGACTATCGTAAACTACTTGATGACAATGGTTATAAATATGCCTACTACGAGACTCCCGAGGGCCATATATGGAAAAACTGGCGCATATATCTCACAGAGTTTGCTCCAAAACTCTTTAAGAAATAACAACCTTTAATTATCCGCTATTTATCATGAAAAGATTCACATATATCATTGCGGCCGGCAGTCTTTTGCTCGCCTCGTGTGGCGACAAGACTCCACAGCTCGGCAAAGCTCCCATCGAGGATGTAATAGCTGCAATGACACTCGAAGAGAAGGCTCACCTTGTAGTGGGTACCGGTATGGCCGGTTTCACGAGCGGCGACAGCGCTGTTGTGGGCGAAACCCGTAATCTCGTTCCCGGAGCTGCGGGTACCACTTATCCCATCCCACGTCTCGGAATACCCTCGATAGTCCTTGCTGACGGTCCCGCCGGTCTGCGCATAAATCCTACACGTGAAGGTGACAGCGCTACGTATTATTGCACGCATTTCCCTATAGGCACCCTGCTTGCCTGCACATGGGATACGACTCTCGTGGCAAATGTGGGTGAGGCCATCGGCGACGAAGTACTCGAATATGGTGCCGATGTCCTTCTTGCTCCCGCTCTAAATATTCACCGCAACCCGTTGTGCGGACGTAATTTCGAATATTATTCCGAGGATCCTCTGGTCGCCGGTAAGATAGCTGCTGCCTATGTCCGCGGCATTCAGAGCAAAGGAGTCGGTACGTCGGTGAAGCATTTTGCTGTCAACAACCAGGAGACAAACCGCATGGGCAATGATGCGCAGGTGAGTCCGCGCGCACTCCGGGAGATTT
This sequence comes from uncultured Muribaculaceae bacterium, assembly GCA_910576775.1. Lineage (GTDB taxonomy): Bacteria > Bacteroidota > Bacteroidia > Bacteroidales > Muribaculaceae > CAG-873. Next base: position 16,366 of record CAJTJV010000005.1, read on the forward strand.
ATCTCAAAGGTTTCGAGACAGTAATAAAAGAAGCTGAACCCTGGACGGTGATGAGTTCCTATAATCGTCTCAACGGGACATATACTTCCGAAGATGAACAACTCCTTTCGACTCTTCTGCGCGATGAATGGGGATACGGAGGCATGGTGATGACAGACTGGTTCGGCGGCAGTGACGCTGTGGCTCAGATGGTTGCCGGCAACGATATGCTCCAGCCCGGTCTCGACAAGCAGTATGATGCGATTGTGGCTGCTGTCAAAGAGGGCAAGCTTGATGAAAAGGTGCTTGATCGCAATGTAGGGCGTATTCTCGAACTCATTGAACGCACTCCCCGTTTCAAGGGATATCAGGCAAGCAATAAACCCGATCTGAAAGCACATGCTCAGGTTACGCGTACAAGTGCCGCCGACGGTATGGTGCTATTGAAAAACGATGGTAATGCTCTTCCAATACCCGGCGATAAGAAGAAGGTTGCTCTATATGGTTGTGCGGCCTATAACTGGATAGCGGGCGGCACCGGCAGCGGCAATGTTAACCGCGCATATACTGTATCGCTCCTTGACGGTCTTAAAAACGCCGGTTTTGAACTTGTGGATGTAAGCCTCGAAGAGCGCTATGCCAAACATATCGAAGCTGAGAATGAACGCAACAAACCTAAAGATGGAAAATACAGTCATTTCCTTCCGATTCCTCAACCTGAAGAAATGGCTATCGCTGCCGATGAACTTGGCCGTCATGCAAAAGATGCCGATGTTGCTATCGTAACTATTGGCCGTAATTCCGGTGAGTTCCTTGATCGCGAGACTTCCGATTTCACGCTCAGTGCTTCCAACAAGAAGCTTATCTCCGATGTGACTCGTGCTTTCCATGCTCAAGGCAAGAAGGTGATTGTAATAATGAACATAGGCGGTGTGATAGAGACTGATTCCTGGAAAAACCAGCCTGATGCTATTCTCTGCGCATGGCAGGGCGGACAGGAAGGCGGCAACTCCGTGGCCGATGTGATTACAGGTAAAGCATATCCTTCGGGCAAGCTCACAATGACATTCCCCATAGCATTCGCCGACCACGCATCTTCATCCAATTTCCCTCTCGACATAAAGGAGGAAATACGGCTCGGTGGCAACAACGACAGCGTTGCCGAACCTGTGCGCAACTATCACTATACGCCCTATGAAGAAGATGTATATGTAGGTTACCGCTATTTCGACAGTTTCGACAAGAACGTAAGTTATCCTTTCGGCTACGGACTTTCATACACATCCTTCGACTACGGCAAACCAACGGTGGAATTTGCCGACGGCAAATATACAGTCAAAATGGATATTCGCAACAGTGGCAATCGGCCCGGCAAGGAAATTGTACAGCTTTATGTCAGCGCTCCCGACTGCAAGAAAAACAACAAGCCGTCCAAAGAGCTTCGTGCCTTTGCCAAGACTGCGGAATTGCAGCCGGGCGAAAGCCGGACTGTCGAACTTGTCTTTGATTCAGGCGATCTTGCATCGTATGATGAAGAATCTTCGGCGTGGGTAGTAGATCCGGGTAAGTATGAATTTCAGATTGGTGCTTCGAGTCGCGACATCCGCCAGGTCGCAGAGGTTGATGTTGAAGGCAACCGTACGACCACCAACAAACTGTTTACCCCTAAGGCTCCAATAAATACTCTTAAACGATAAATAATTTACGATGAAACACACCCGCAAATTAATGACGGGTATAGCCTTGATGGCGACGCTTGTTTCGGCAAGCGCCGCCGTTCCGGCTATTCCTCGCGATGCAAAACTGGAGAAGAAGGTTGAGGAAACCCTCTCCCGGATGACACTCGATGAAAAAATAGGGCAAATGACAGAGCTTGCCATCGACCTTATCTGTCATCGCGGTCCGGACGGCAAACTCGTTTATCATCCCGGAATGTTGGACTCCATAATCGGCAAATATAAAGTCGGTTCTATTCTCAATGCACCGCAACACTCGCTCACTCCGCAGGAATGGAACGAGGTGATAGGAAAGATTCAGGAGGCATCGATGCGCGAAATAGGCATTCCGTGCATCTATGGTCTTGATCAGAACCATGGTGTAACATATTCCACCGGAGGTACTCTCTTCCCTCAGAACATATCGGTTGCAGCGACTTTCAATCCGGCACTTGCCGAAGAGGCGGCATCGATTACCGCTTATGAAACCAAGGCTTCCTCGTGCCCATGGACTTATTCTCCTACCGTCGACCTTGTGCGTGTAGCCACATGGCCGCGCGTATGGGAGAATTTCGGTGAAGATCCCTATCTCTCGGGCGAGATGGGCGCCGCTCAAATCCGAGGTTTCCAAGGTACTGATCCCAACCATATAGGCAAAGACAAGATTGCAACTTCGGTAAAGCACTATATGGCTTATTCGACACCTTTCAGCGGGAAAGACCGCACTCCGGCATACGTCAGCGAAGCTGATCTCCGCGAAAAACATTTCGAACCATATAAAAAATGTATTGAGGCCGGTGCGCTTACTGTAATGGTAAATTCGGCAAGTGTGAACGGTATTCCTACCCATATCAACAAGCGCCTGCTTACCGACTGGCTCAAGAACGAACTGCAATGGGACGGTATGATTGTCACCGACTGGGCCGATATCAATAATCTCTATTCCCGCGAGAAGGTGGCACGCGATAAGAAGGAGGCCATCAAAATGGCTATCAACGCCGGTATTGACATGGCTATGGAACCATATCAGTGGGATTACTGCACTCTTTTAAAAGAACTTGTAGAGGAAGGAGAGGTGCCTATGGAACGTATCGATGACGCCACACGTCGCGTCCTGCGTCTAAAATATCGCCTTGGACTTTTCAACAACCCGACTCCGCAGTTTAAAGATTATCCTGATTTCGGATCTGCAAAACATGCGGATGCTTCACGCCGCGCTGCTGTCGAATCGATGATTCTTTTGAAAAATAACGGCAACATCCTGCCTCTTAAAAAAGGCACCAGGATTCTTGTCACAGGCCCCAATGCCAACAGCATGCGTTCCCTCAATGGTGGCTGGACAATTACCTGGCAGGGTAAACTCACTCCAGAGGAACTTTCGGAAAAGAATACCATCTATGAGGCTCTGAGTGCGACATTCGGGAAAAATAATGTAAATTATGTTCCCGGTGTGACATATAATGAGGACGGAAAATACGGTGACGAGAACGCGCCCGATTTCGCACCTGTGACGGAAGCCGCCAAAAACGCCGATGTGATTGTGGTTTGTGTAGGTGAGAACTCTTACACGGAGACTCCCGGCAACCTGTCAGACCTCAATCTTTCGGATAACCAGAAAGAACTGGTACGGGTGGCCGCCGCAACCGGCAAACCCGTTGTGATGGTGCTCAACGAAGGTCGTGCCCGCATAATTTCCGATGTAGAGCCTCTGGCTGCCGCAATTGTGGATATTCTTCTTCCGGGAAGTGAAGGCGGAGATGCGCTTGCCGCTTTGCTGTCGGGAAAGGAGAATTTCTCGGGTCGTCTGCCATATACTTATCCGCGCGACGTCAATTCTCTATCGACATATGACTATAAAGCATCTGAACAGGTCGGTACGATGGCCGGGGCATATGACTACAACGCATCTATCACAAGTCAGTGGCCGTTCGGCTATGGTCTGAGCTATACAACTTTCAAATATGGTAATATGCGTGCTGTCAAGGATAAATTTACTGATAATGATACATTGACATTCAGTGTCGATGTGACAAATACAGGAAACGTCCCCGGGAAAGAGACTGTAATGCTTTATTCATCCGATCTTGTGGCATCAAGGATTGTTCCGGACAACCGCCGTCTGCGTGCATTTGAAAAAATAGAGCTCGCTCCCGGTCAGACTCGCACTGTAACATTCAAGATCCCGGCATCCGACCTTGCCTATGTAGGGCATGACGGCAAATGGATTCTTGAAGAGGGTGATTTCAAAATCAGCATTGGAGATCTGTCCAAAACGATCTCTTGTACAAAGACAAAAGAGTATACCACACCGAACAAGTAAAATAAATAAGAATATACGATATTCTGTCATAATTGAACTGCATTCCAAAAGTGGAGCAAACCTTTTGGAATGCAGTTTTTTATTGACATGGAGCCTTCAATTGGGCAAAGGATACAATGCGTGTGCTGTCTAATATTTGTGGGGTTATTGAAAAAAACAGTAAATTTGCGGGATAAAACACGTTATCCGTAATGACAGACGATATAGAAATTATCCTTATAAATCTTGCAGGCGACGACCGTCCCGGTGTAACCGCAGCCCTTACAGCGATTCTGGCAAAGCATAATGCGGGGATACTTGATATAGGCCAAAGCGACATTCATCATAAACTTTCGCTCGGCATCCTGTTCAGAACAACGCCGGAAATGAGCGGTGAGATAATGAAAGATCTTCTCTTCAAATGCTATGAGATGGGCGTTACAATCAGTTTCACGCCTATCAGCGTGGAAGACTATGAGGCCTGGGTAGCTCGGGAAGGCAAAAGCCGCTGGATTATAACTCTGCTCGGACGTACTATAACAGCGCGTCATATAGCTCTTGTCTCTTCAGAGATAGCCCGTCAGGATCTCAATATTGACAGTATCCGTCGTCTCACCGGCCGTATGCCTATTTCCGAAAAGGTGCAGCCGCGCTCAAAAAGTTGCGTTGAATTTTCAGTCCGTGGTACGCCGCTCGATGTCGACGCCATGCGTCGACGTTTCCTTGAGGTATCACAGTCAGAAGAGTTTGATATCTCCCTTCAGGAAGACAATGTTTTCCGCAGATGTCGCCGTCTCATATGCTTCGATATGGATTCTACTCTGATAGAGACAGAGGTTATAGACGAGCTTGCCGATCGAGCCGGTGTAGGTGTACAGGTGCGTGCCATTACAGAGAGCGCAATGCGGGGCGAAATTGATTTCACCGAGAGTTTCAAGCGCCGTGTGGCGTTGCTCAAAGGGCTTGACGAGAGTGTCATGAAAGATATTGCCGAGAAACTTCCTATAACAGAAGGAGTGGAGCGTATGATGCAGGTGTTGAAACGCACAGGTTATAAGACGGCCATCCTTTCAGGCGGTTTCACTTATTTCGGCAACTACCTGAAGCAAAAATTCGGTTTTGATTATGTATATGCCAACGAACTTGAAATAGCCGATGGAAAGCTTACCGGGCGTCATCTCGGCGATATAGTAGATGGAAAGCGTAAAGCTGAATTGTTGCGGATCATCGCACAGGTAGAGAATATCAATATCGCTCAGACGATTGCCGTAGGTGACGGGGCAAACGACTTGCCTATGCTTTCCACTGCCGGTCTCGGCATTGCTTTCCATGCCAAGCCAAAGGTGAAACAGACGGCACGCCAGTCTATTTCTACAATAGGTCTTGACGGAGTTCTGTATTTTCTGGGCTTCAAGGACAGCTTTATCGGTGGAGACGACAGTCTGAAAGATTAATCGCATACCGAACCTTTTGCCTTTTTCCGGCGTTTAGATTCAAAGCCATAACTTTTCAACTATTTCACATTGAGCTTAGCCATGAGGGCTGTAAAGTGCTATATAATTTTCTTAGTTTCTATCATGTTTGCGTTCCCCGCGCCGGCACAGCAACCGGTGCGGGGGGAGCACCATTCCGTCGGACTTGTGCTTAGCGGGGGTGGTGCAAAGGGTATTGCACACATAGGTGCTATCAAAGCATTGGAGGACAACGGTATTCCTATTGACTACATAAGCGGTACGTCGATGGGTGCCATTGTAGGCGGCCTGTACGCATGCGGATATACTCCGGAAGAAATGATGGCTCTTATAACGTCCAATTATTTCGGCTATCTCTCGACCGGCAAAATCGATCCTGCGTTTGTCTACCATTTCTCTCAGGAGCGACCTTCTCCGCAGATGTTCAGTTTTCCCTTGGGACGCCGCGATTCTATAGAAGCCATGCGTTTCAACCCGCAGTCTCTTATATCACCTATCCCCATGTCGTTTGGATTTATGGAGATATTCAGTGCCTATACGGCCCAGTGCCGCGGCGATTTCAATAGACTTTTTGTTCCGTTTCGTTGTGTCGCATCAGATATGACTAAGCGTGACAAAGCGGTATTCAGAAACGGGGATTTGGCGGAATCGATAAGGGCATCAATGAGCTTTCCACTTGTCTTTCAGGCTGTAAAAATGGGTGATAACGTGTATTATGACGGTGGTATATATGATAATTTCCCCGTTGATGTTATGCAGAAGGAGTTTGCTCCGGCTCAGATAATCGGTGTCAGCGTGTCGACCCCTTCCGATAAACCGAATAATTCGTATCTCGATCAGCTTGATATGCTTGTGAGTGCTCCGCAGAGCTATGAAGTTCCGGAAAAAGACGGCATTAAAGTACATATCAAACTTACAGATTTCGGACTCCTTGATTTTGGTGCCGCAAAAGCTATCTATCAGCGAGGCTATGATCGCACTATGGAAATGATGGATAGTATAAAGGCTCGTATCGGAACTCGAGTTACCGCAGAGTCGCGTAGTCTGCGTCGTGAAATGTTTAAATCGCAAACTCCGGCATTGCGCTTTTCCGATGTTGAGGTTTCGGGTGGTACAAAGCGGCAGAATGAGTATATACGTTTTCTTTTTGAGTCAAAAGAAAATGATGACACCATAGGTATCGGTCTTGCGCGTCTTGCATATTACCGAGCTGTTTCGAGTGACAAGATCAGCACGATGATGCCGCATGCCACGCTTTTGAATGACAGCTCCGAACTGTTCAAACTCTCAATCGAGACAACTGTCAAGAACAGATTCGATGTCGGTGTCGGTGCCTATATAACATCCAGTAATAACAGCTACCTGTACGTGCGTGCCGGTTATTCGACAATGAGCTTCAGCTCGGTAAACACAAATATCGAGGCTTGGATAGGACAGAGTTATATGGCCGGGGCTTTTTCCGGTTCCATATATCTGTCTACAAGGGTGCCTTCAGCGTTCCGCTTTCTTGCCGTCGCATCTCGCAACAGGTTCTACGAAACCGAAAAGCTTTTTTTTCGCGATAATGAACCGACATTTGTTGTGAATCATGATTATTTTGGGCGTGCATCATGGGCAATCGCAGTCGGGCGTACAGCGACGTTGGATGTCGGTATTGGAGGCGGACGCGAGTACAATACATTTTATCGTAATAATGATGCGGCCAGCTATGCTGCCGGGCGAGACAGGCTTGCCCTTGATCTCGGCCAGATATATGCAGGATTTTCCTCGTCTACACTCGATAATTTGAATTTTCCCACAAGCGGTTATAGCCGCAACGGTAAAGTTATGGCAGTGGCCGGACGTTCTGTTTATCACCGGGCATTGATAAATGTTCCGGAACAGGAAATAAATCATAGTCGCAGATGGCTCCGGATGGACTGGCATGAGCGCGATTATATGAATCTGTCGAAGCACTGGGCTCTCGGTATTGAAGGCCGCGCCGTTCTCAGTACACGTGGTTTACTCGACAGCTATTATGCGACGATCAGTTCCGCGCCTGCGTTTATGCCTACACCGGCGTCAAACAATGTGTTCGATCCAAAGTTACGTGCCAATAGCTTTGTTGCCATTGGCGTGGTTCCTGTATATAAGTATAATAATCTTCTTTCCGCGCGTCTCTCGCTGAATGCCTTTGCTCCCCTGCGGACAATAGAAGAAAATGCCGACGGAACCGCACGTTATGGCAAATGGTTCGGTAGCATGCAGTTTTTTGGAGAATTCAATGTTGTCTACTCACTCCCGTTTGCCGATGTAAGCGCTTATTGCAATTATGCCACATCAAGCCGGCGGTGCAACGTGGGTATAAGTCTTGGATTTTTTATAAAAGCACCGTCTTTTCTCTGATAATTAAAAAGGCATATTATGAATAAAGTCATATTGTTGGGAAATGTGGGCTGCGACCCTGATATGAGGACAGCCGAGGGGATGACATTTGCGCGTTTCCGTCTTGCCACTACCGAGCGTCGGCGCGGGCGTGCGGCCGACGGTACACTTGTTGAATTGCCCGAACAGACAGAATGGCACAACATAGTAATGACAGGGCGTGCGGCCGATTTTGCCGAACACTATATCCGCAAAGGCGTTAAACTTATGGTAGAGGGTAAGCTGCGTACCCGTTCATGGGAAGATCATAACGCGATAAAACGTTATACGACCGAAATATACGTGGATACTTTCGAATTATTGCCTCGTTCTAATATATAGACTTATGAGAATGGACGGACGCCGCCGTAGCGGCAATATTCAGGATCGCCGTGGGAGCGGTCGCAAACTTGGAATAGGCGGAGGTATTATCGGCCTTATAGTGATTGCCGCGGTAACTCTTTTTTCCGGCGGTGGAATAGGGGATGTCCTGTCGAATATAATGGGCGGAGGTGTGCAGCAATATGCTATAGAATCCTATCAGCCCGATGCAGAGGATGAGCGTCTTGCCGTTTTTGCATCTCAAGTACTTGCCGGTACCGAAGATGTCTGGAGCGAAGAGTTCGAGCGTATGGGCTGGGGCGAATATAAATGTCCCCGGATGGTACTTTTCAGCGGAGCTGTAAGTTCAGGGTGCGGCCATGCCACGTCTCAGACAGGACCGTTCTATTGTTCTGCCGATCAGACAGTTTATATCGACCTCGATTTTTTTAAGGATATGAAGAAAAACATCGGAGCGGGTGGAGATTTTGCGTATGCCTATGTAATAGCCCATGAGGTAGGCCATCATGTTCAGTATCTTCTTGGCACACTTGAAGATGCGCATAGTGCCATGAGCAGAGTTTCGGAGAAAGAAGCGAACCAAATCAGTGTACGCCTTGAGCTTCAGGCGGATTTCTATGCCGGAGTATGGGCCGCCCGCGACAATGAGATGTTCAATTCATTGGAAGAAGGTGATATAGAGAATGCAGTAAATGCAGCTGCAAAAATCGGAGATGATTATCTGCAGAAAAAAGCTTATGGGCGGGAGATACCCGACAGCTTCAATCACGGACGTTCGTCGCAGAGGGTAAAATGGTTGACGCGGGGACTAAATACCGGCAATCCAAATTATGGTGATACTTTTTCTCCTGCATATTCCGAGTTATGAATTATACCGAGGGCGATTATAAGTATATGGCGAGAGCTTTGCAACTCGCCGCATATGGACGAGGCCATGTTTCTCCTAATCCGATGGTGGGAGCTGTTGTCGTATATAATGGGCGGATAATCGGCGAGGGCTGGCACCGCCGTTTAGGTGGACCGCATGCAGAGGTTAACGCCATAAATTCCATCCCCGATGACTGCAAAGCGCTGATAGCATCGGCCACAATGTACGTGACTCTGGAACCCTGCTCGCATTACGGAAAGACACCGCCGTGTGCCCGTATGCTTGTTGAAAAAGGTATAGGAAGGGTAGTCGTGGCCTGTCTTGATCCTAATCCTAAAGTAAGCGGCAATGGAATCGGTTTTTTGCGAGATGCCGGAATAGATGTTGAGACAGGACTTATGGAACAAGAGGCAGTGGCTCTGAATAAGGTGTTTATGACAGCACACAGGCAGAAGCGACCGTTCATTACACTGAAATGGGCGCAAAGCGATGACGGATTTATGGATTCGGATCGAAAATCGGATGGTCGGGCAGCTCGGTTCTCAAATATACTCAGCTCACAGGAGGTGCATTGGCGCCGTGCCAATCATGATGCTATTGCAGTTGGTGCTGTTACCGCAGTAATGGATAATCCGCGGCTTACCGTCCGTTCGTTCGATGGTAACAACCCCCGACCTGTCGTATTCGACCGTCATGGCATTGCCATTAGTGATAATTGTGTCCTGATGATGCGGAATAATACGATACATATTACAGGGACAGAAATTGGTGATATGCATTCAGTCATGCATAAGCTGTATTCTGATTTTGGTATTACCTCGCTACTTGTTGAGGGTGGTGCTAAGTTGTTAAATACCTTTATATTATCCGGTTTGTGGGATGAGGCATATGTGGAAACCGCTCCGATATCGCTTGGAATACATGGGCGAGTGAAGGCTCCGGTACTTCCATTGGCTCCATGTGATATTGAATATTTCGGTATGAACCGTGTCCTTACATACCTAAACAGGTATTAATGTTTCTTGGCATAAGCCTGTTTTCGGAGTTAAAAACTTATAAATAGCGGCCATTTAGTGTGAATTGTGGCTCAGAGTTTGCCTTGTTGGTGCAAAAACTTTAATTTTGCATCTTGAAATATCGTAAACTCTAATGAAGAAATTCACAGTAATCAGTATGGCGGCGCTTACTGCCGCGATGACTTTCGTAGGATGCAACTCCAATACTTACGAGCCGGGAGAAGAAACAGCCTCGAGCGTTGCCATATCTTCTTTCAGTCTTTCAAAAGATACCAAAGTCCTTGCCAATCTTGACACTGTCTTTTTCTCGATAGACCTAAATAAAGCACAGATTTTCAATGCAGATTCTCTACCGTACGGAACCCCGATAAACAAACTCGTGCCGGTTATCAAAATGCTTGACAACGTGAGTAAAGCCGATATTAAGGTGCAGAAGGCGAACGGAACGGATACTGTTTACAATTATCTTCTTAATAATACTGATTCAATCGACTTTTCGAATGGTCCCGCCTACCTTACGGTAGCATCTCCGAGCGGAGACATAGAAGCGACATACACGATAAAAATCAACGTTCATAAACTTGTCAGTGATTCTCTGGTTTGGAGTGAAACAGCCCGCACGGAATTACCGACATCGCTTGCAGCCGTTACCTCCCAGCGTACTGTAAAAATGGGCGACAAGACCTATTGCCTTACCTCAGCTAATAACGAGTGGGCTATCGCGAGACGCGAAGCTTCGGAAGGAGAGTGGGTTAAGTACGGTGTGGCAATGCCGGCCGGTGCTATTGTAAATGAATTCGGTGCTTCTGATGACGCATTATATGTCATAGCCGGAGGCAAAATTCATAAATCGGTCGACGAAGGTCGAGTGTGGTCGGATACCGGTGTTGAAGCGGATCATCTTTACGGCGCATACGGTAGCTCTATTCTCTATGCTGTCAATATTTCAGGTAAATGGTTTACAGGAATGTATCCCGAAGGTATTGTTGATGAAATGCCGGAGGGAATGCCTGTCACTGGTACTTCGCAGATGGTTAATTTTTCTTTCCCGCTTTCCGCATCTGTAATAGCCACAATGATTGGCGGCCGCGACAGCGACGACATCCTTTGCAATGATACCTGGGGCTTTGACGGTTCATCATGGACCCGTATAAGCACTGTGCCTGTTCCTGTCGCATACGAAGGCATGACTCTTGTGCCGTTTTTTGTCTTTACTGTATCAAGTACATTCGAGGCGACCCGTCATTCTATCCTTCTCGCTTTCAACGGACAGAACGATAGCGATATGAACGATAAAGTCTATATCTCCGGCGACTGTGGTCGCACATGGCGTCTTGCCGGCAGCCTTCTCCAGCTTCCGGAATATTTCCCTATGGTTACAAACGCTCAGGCTTTTCTTGAAACAATTGTTCTCGGTAGTCGTTCCGCGGGCGAATGGCTCGATTTCCCGACGAATTATGTTCTCCCGGCAACGGCAAAGGTTCTTCCGCCGCAGATGCCGCTTTCGCGATCTACTGAACCTGTAACAACTTGGGAATGCCCCTATATTTATTTTTATGGTGGCGTTCTGAAGAACGGCACGATTAATCCGTATCTGTGGCGAGGCACGATTAACCGTATGACATTCAAGCCGATTATCTGATTGTAATTAATTGTGATGTTGTCGGGCTCAAATAATATTGCTATTGTGCTGAGGCGTTTTTTACTGGCGTCTATAGTGCTGTGCTGTGTTATGATATCCAAAGCTCAGACTGCAACATATAAATTCGACATTGGCGCACAGCTCGGTATGAGCGGATATATAGGTGAGGCGAACTCTACCAATATATTCAAGCATCCGGGATTCGATGGCGAACTATCTTTCCGTTATATAGGCAATACCCGATGGGCTATCCGTGGAGTGTTATCTACATTTGGCCTCAGCGGGAATACATCCGAGATGGAGAATGTGCTGCCCGGGGGTGTGTCTTATTCATTTTCCTCGCAAGTGTTTGACCTCGGTGCCCGCGGAGAATTCAATTTCCTGCCTTATGGTATAGGCGAGACATATAAGCGTCTTCGTCGATGGACTCCTTATGTGGCTCTCGGCGTCGGTGTCGCCATGGCGCGAACCGCCGGAAAGAACTATGCCGCGCCGACAATTCCTATGGGTTTCGGTTTTAAGTTCAAGGTTGCCGAGCGCTGGAATCTTGGGTTGGAGTTCACAATGACGAAAGCTTTCAACGACCATTTTGACAGTCCCGACCTTGCCGACCTCAATCAGATTAAAGTGGAATTTTATAAAAATACCGATTGGTATTCGCGACTTACGATAGGCGTGTCCTATGAATTCGGACGTCGTTGCGAGACCTGTCATTATGTAGACTGATAATGAACGCACAGGAACCGACAAAAATTCACAACGTGCCTGCCCATGTAGCTATCATCATGGACGGCAACGGTCGTTGGGCTCAGGCGCGTGGTCTTGACAGGTCGGCCGGTCATGTCGAAGGTGTCGCTACGGTACGGCGTATTACCGAGCAGGCTTCGGAAAGCGGGGTTAAATACCTCACACTCTATACGTTCTCCACAGAAAACTGGAATAGGCCAAAGGAGGAAGTCGATGCTCTTATGATGTTGATAGTTACAGCTATTGAACGTGAGACTCCCGATCTTATAAAAAACAATGTCTGCCTTACAACGATAGGTGATATGGCGCGAATGCCCGAATTTGCTGCTGTGCGTCTGCGCGAGTGCATGCGGCGTACATCGCATTGCACCGGGCTTACACTCGTGCTTGCGTTGAGCTATTCGTCGCGATGGGAGATTTTAGAAGCTGTAAAATCGATTGTCTCCGATGCTGTTGCAGGGCAACTGGCTCCCGCCGACATTGATGCGGAGCTGTTTGCCTCCAGACTTACCACTGCCGGAATGCCCGATCCCGACCTCCTTATCCGTACCGGAGGGGACATGAGGGTGAGCAATTTCCTGCTTTATCAGATAGCATATACCGAACTCATTGTTACACAAACATACTGGCCCGATTATTCGAAAGAAGATTTCAAACAACACCTCGCGGAATTCTGTAAGCGTCAGAGGCGCTTCGGAATGACGGGCGAACAAGTGAAATCTGCCGGTAATAATATGAATAAATAGTCTTCCTCGATTGATTATCATTCCGTTATGCGATATAAGATATTCTTGCTTCCTCTCCTGATGCTTCTTGCTGCTGCAACTCCTTCCAAGCTCGCGGCGCAGCTGCCCACCGATACGATATACAATCCGAAGGTGCTGTTCTCAACCATGCCGCGTACCTACGAGATTGCCGGCATTTCGGTTGAGGGGGCGCCGAACTATGATGAATCCTTAATCCTCGGGTATGCCGGCTTGCATGTCGGCGACAAGGTTTCCATTCCCGGCGACGATATAACTGATGCAGTGAAACGTCTTATGCGTCAGACGCTTTTCGCCCAGGCAAGGGTGGAACTTGAAAAGACTGTTGGCGACAAGGCGTGGATTAAGATTGTCCTCCGTACCCAGCCGAGAATATCGGAGGTGAAATATTATGGCGCCAAGAAGGGTGAAATCAAGGACTTGCAGGAGCGTTTGCAACTTGTTAAAGGCAACACTATCACCCGTAATATTGTAAACCGTGCGGAAAGCATCATCAAGAAATATTATAAGGACAAGGGTTTCGGCAACGCGACGGTGAGCATACGCCTTCGCGAAGATCTTTCGCATGAAAACGAGGATATTGTAGATATTTATATCGACAAGCATTCCAAAGTGAAGGTACATAAGATTTATATCAATGGCAACGAGGTTCTTTCCGACAGGAAGATCAAGAATGCCATGAAGAAGACCAATGAGAAGACCGACCTTCTCAAAATATTCAGTCAGAAAAAATTTGTTGAGAACGATTATCAGGACGACTTGAACCGTATTCTCGAAAAATACAACGAAAAAGGTTATCGCGACGCAAAAATACTTTCGGATAGCGTAGTTCCTTACAACGAGGGGACAGTCGATGTATATCTTGATATTGATGAAGGTAAACAGTATTTCATCAAGGATATTTCCTGGGTTGGTAATACAATTTATCCCAACGAGCTTCTCAATGATTTTCTGGGTATGGAAACCGGTGATGTCTATAATCAGAAGATGATGCGCAAGCGTCTGCAGGAGGATGATGATGCCGTTGCCAACCTATATATGGACAAGGGTTACCTTTTTTATCAGCTTGTGCCCATTGAGAAGAAGATAGAGGGTGACTCTATTTCTCTTGAAATGCGAATGATAGAAGGTCCGCAGGCCCGTATCAACAATGTTGTTATCAACGGTAACGACCGTCTTTATGAAAAAGTAATCCGTCGAGAACTGCGCGTTAAGCCGGGACAGCTTTTCAGCAAGACCGACCTTATGCGTTCCGCCCGTGAAATTGCCCAGACAGGCCATTTCAATCCTGAAAATATGGATATTCAGCCGGAGCCGAACGAAGAAAACGGTACTGTCGATATTGTGTTCAATCTTGAATCGAAAGCCAACGACCAGATTGAGTTTTCGCTCGGATGGGGCCAGACAGGTATTATCGGTAAGCTACAGTTGAAATTCACCAATTTCTCGATAAAGAATCTGTTCTATCCGAGCACATATCGCGGTATCATTCCGCAAGGAGAAGGGCAGACATTCTCAATCAGTGCCCAGACCAATGCCCGCTACTATCAGGCATATTCGATTTCTTTCCTTGATCCATGGTTCGGTGGCAAGCGCCCGAACTCACTTTCCCTGTCAGCCTATTACAGCCGACAGACAGGTGTGAACAACTCTTTCTATAACCGTTCGTGGGCCAATTCCTCGATATGGGGTTCCGGTCTCGGCTATTATCCCGGTTATGCGAACTACTATAATGACTATTATCAGAACAGCTACCAACAGTCGCTCGACCCGAATAAAGTGCTTCAGATGGTATCTGTCAATCTTGGCTTCGGCAAGCGTCTGAAATGGCCTGACGATTATTTCACGTTCACCGCCGAGCTTGGCTATAACTGGTACTATCTCAAGAACTGGGATTATCTCTATTACATGAACAACGGTACGTCGAACGCTCTTGTGCTCGGTCTTACTCTTGCCCGCACATCAATCGATAATCCTATCTATACACGTTCAGGCTCGTCGTTCTCCCTTAATCTCCAGATAACTCCTCCGGCCGAGCTTTTTACAGGCAAGCGTGACTGGAAGAAACTCTCTGAGGAAAATACGGTTGAATCCAAAAAGCAGCTTTACGAGTGGATCGAGTATTGGAAATTACGCTTCAAATCGCGTACATATACACCGCTCAGCACCAACCCGCAGTGGACTCCGGTATTGATGACGCGTTTCGATTTCGGTCTTATAGGTAGCTTCAACAAATATCTTAAGACACCTTTTGAAACCTTCTATGTCGGTGGCGACGGCATGTCGGGTTCATACATCTATGCGCAGGAGACAATCGCCCTCCGCGGTTACGACAACGGCAGTCTTACGCCATGGACGCGCGACGGCTATGCCTACACCCGCATGGGGCTCGAGATTCATTTCCCGCTCATGCTCCAGCAGAGCACCACTATTTATGCTCTTGGCTTCCTCGAGGCCGGTAATGCATGGACAAGTGTACGCGAGTTCAATCCCTTCTCTCTTAAACGTAGTGCCGGTGCCGGTGTCCGCATTCAGCTTCCTATGGTTGGTCTGATGGGTATCGACTGGGCATATGGCTTCGACCGCGACGCCGACGGCAACCGCGGTGGCTCGCATTTCCATTTCATCCTCGGACAGGAGTTCTAAACCTTTTTTACCGGAGAATGTCTTATATATATGTATAACACATTTAATACCACACTTATGAAGAAATTAGCCATAACCCTCATCCTTATCGTGGCCGGATTCGTTGCCGCGTCGGCGCAGAAATTCGCTCTTGTGGATATGGAGTATATTTTCAAGAATATTCCCTCTTACGAAATGGCGAACGAACAGCTCAACCAGCTATCACAGCGTTGGCAGAAAGAGGTTGAGAATGTCGGCAAGCAGGCCGAGGAAATGTATCAGAAATATCTTTCGGACAAAGTATTCCTTACCGAAGAGATGGTAAAAAAACGCGAAGAGGAAATCGTCGCCAAGGAAAAAGAAGCGACAGAACTGCGTTACAAGTATTTCGGACCCGAAGGCGAGCTATATAAAAAACGTCAGACGCTTCTTAAACCGATTCAGGATGATGTGTACGAGGCTATAAAGAAATTATCGGAAGAACGAGGTTTTCAGACGGTATTCGACCGTGCTTCCGCTTCCGATATCATATATGCCTCCCCAAGGATTGATATAAGCAATGATGTGCTTGCAAAATTGGGATATTCAAATTAAATATGTAAATTTGCATACTGAAAATTATTAAAACAATATATACAGACATGTTTAAGAAATTCCTTCTTGCCATCGCTCTTATCCTTCCCTTGAGTGCTATGGCTCAAAAATTCGGAATTGTTGATGCCGATCAGGTTATTGAGGCAATGCCCGAAACGACTGCAGCCAAGAGCCAGTTAGAAGAAACCTCCAAAAAATATGAAGTGGAAAACCAGAAGCTTCAGGAGGAAATCAACAAGCTCTTTACCGATTTTCAGACTATTCAGAACGATCCCAATACTCCCGAGAGCATCAAAGAGCGTCGCTCACAGGAAATTCAGGAACGCTATCAGAAATTCGAGCAGTTCCAGGCTACCGCATCTCAGGAATTGGCCCGTCTCCGCGAATCGTTGATGGCGCCTATTTCGCAGAAACTTATGGAGGCTGTAAAGACTGTTGGTGCTGAAGGTAACTATACATTCGTCTTTATTAACGAACCCAACCTTATGATGTATGTAGGTACTGATGTAATCAACGTTACAGCAGATGTTCGCAAGAAACTTGGTCTCAATTGATCGTTGAGTGAAGATATTCTATCGGCTCCGTTATTGCAGCGGGGCCGATTTTATATCCTGGATTTGTTCATTCGACGGGAAAAAACTAACTTTGTCAAGTAGCATATGTAATATTAACAGACAAACATTATATAAAACAGATAACATGAAGAAAGCAATTTCTACCAACAACGCACCTGCTGCGATAGGTCCTTATAGCCAGGCCGTAGAAACATCAGCGGGTGGCACAATGGTTTTCATCTCCGGACAGATTCCTGTCAATCCCGCGACGGGAGAGATTCCGGAGGGAATCTCGGCTCAGACACGTCAGTCGTTGGAAAACGTGAAAGCGATTCTTGCCGAAGCCGGTCTCAGCGTCGACAATGTTGTTAAAACAACAGTCTTTATGGCGGATATGGCCGATTTCGCAGCTATGAATGAAATTTATGCGAGTGTTTTCACACAGCCTTTCCCTGCGCGGTCTGCTGTCGCGGTAAAGGCACTCCCCAAGAATGTTCTTGTCGAGATTGAAGTCATCGCACAGCGTTATTGATATTTATAATCGGTCGATATACGGAGCGAGCCGCCGAATCCCGGGGCTCGCTCCGTTTTTTTATTCAGGCTGAATCGTTGTTTCGTCGAGTTTGAAATCTATTAGGAATTGTACAAGTTTGTCCTCTGGTGCGAGATTGAATTTTTTCCTAAGTCTGTAGCGTGCAGTTTCTACACCGCGGATTGATAGGTTTGTAAAGCGCGATATTTCCTTTGTCGACATATTCATTCGAAGGAGAGCGCAAAATTTAAGGTCCGCCGGAGTCAATGTCGGGAATGCCTTGCGCAAATTGCGGAAGAAATGCTCGTGTATAAGGTCGAAATTCTTTTCAAAGATATCCCAGAAAACACGGTTGTCACCATCGGTCGTCGAAATCTCTTTAAGTACTCTTTCAGCTTCTCCGATGGGGGAGCCTTTGCGACGTATGTCGGCCACACTTGCGCGCATGTTGTCGAGTGCCTGTTGGCGCGCATATGCTCCAAGTGCCATGGATGCCAGTTCCTTGCTTTTGGTTGACAATTCGCTTTCGAGAAGACGTTTTTGCTGCTCGGCAATTATCAGTGCCTGGTCGCGTATCTGTCGGTCCTGTTCGGCTTTCGCGTTGTCGAATTCTATCTGACGCCGGCGCACCGAACGGCGTGTATTGAAAAAGGCAAGCATATATATTGCTGTAAGGACAAGCACTACATATAAGCAGATGGCCCACCATCTCAATTGCCAGGGTTTTGGTACAAAGAATTCATATTCGATGAAATCTATTTCTTCACCGGTGGTATCGATTACGCCACAACGGAGTTTATGGTGTCCCCATGAGAGCATGGAATAGCCCATTTCGGGCACCTCTGATATTGAATCAATATTACCGGTACCATCGCTCATCGAGAATCTATAATTATATTGGGAGCGAAAATGATTAGGGTAACTCAACGTAACTTTCATGTTTGCAGCTGGCAGCTCAGGTGCGTTATGCGTCTTGACAGGAAGCTTTATCAGCTTTCCATGGGCGTCGAGCGATCCGATGCTGCTGACTCTTAGTGAAGAATTGTCTAAATGATTGTCCGGAATTTTTGAATCTATA
This sequence comes from uncultured Muribaculaceae bacterium, assembly GCA_910576775.1. Taxonomy (GTDB): domain Bacteria; phylum Bacteroidota; class Bacteroidia; order Bacteroidales; family Muribaculaceae; genus CAG-873. The sequence goes on from CAJTJV010000005.1 coordinate 34,996, forward strand.
TATCCCACGCCATCGGTAACTGTGAAATATACCGCATCGCCGCAATAGATGGTACAGCTGTTGTCTCCGTTGTTTTTTCGAGGGAATACCGACATTGGAATGGAATATACAAGTCGATATCTGTCATTGTCGTATTCTACGAAATTATAAGAGTCGGCACAAGCAAGCCAGAAATGAGTGTCGTTGATTGTTTCGGCACATATTATGGAGCTGAGAGATTTTAGGTCTTCATTCAATCTCGGGGCAGGGCGGAAAGAATCGCTGATTTCGTCATAGGTATAAAATCCCGAACCGTGAGTGAATACCGTCTTTCCGCGTATTTTCATTATAAACCAGCGTTTGGCTATGCTGTCACCGTTTACTGTAGTATAGAATTTCTTTTCTGTAACACCGCTCAATTCGGAATTAATGTGTAATTTGACAAGGCCGCTTGTAAGGTGTGCGCCCCAGACGGTTCCGTCTGCATCAATTTCGAGTTGTCGCAAGGGAGCGTTCACACCTGCGATTTCATTTGTATATCGCCACCGGTTCTGTTCGTCGCGTTGATAGAGCCGGAGAGGGTAGTAAGTTGCTTGTAAAAGGATTTCCTTACGGTTTATATAACCCTTTTTAATATCTGTGCCGCTCGACGGTTCTGTAATAATGGTGCCGTCGCGGTCTATTATCAACGACCGGTCGTTGCCTCCTATGAATGTCTGACCGTCGAATGTTCGGACATACCAGTTTTGACCTTTGCTGCCTGGAATTAGTGAAAATTCGCCTCCTTTGCGGTCGAAAGAATATGCTCCCTGGTTTGTAGCTATGATAATCCTGTCGTCAAGGCGCCCCACTCCGTAACTCCGTCCGAGGTACGGACCCGCAGGTCCGGGACGGAGTAGCTTGAACGGCAGAGCAGCGTGAATCAGAGCTATCCCATCGTCAAGAGTAACCCAGATATTACCTGTTGCGTCACAGCATAGCCCGAGAACAGTGTTGTTCTGAAGACCGTTGGAGGTGTTGAAATGTTCCAGCAGGTGTCCCTCTCTGTCAATATGGAAAAGACCGTTTCCGACAGTTCCGAGATATATGGAGCCGTCTGTCGTTGATGTGACACGATTGATACGACAGTCCCTGATATCGTCGTCGATTTGCGTTGGAAAAGGTGTCGGACGTCCGTCCGACACCTTATATATAAGGTGGTCTTGTGTAAAAACAAGAGTTCCGTCAGGAATCTCTTCTGCTGCCGACGGCGCATTGTCAGGCAGCAGTACCCCCATGATGTGGCTTCCGAACGATTTCATCGGCCAATAGCGACGCCATCCGCCGTGTTCGAAGCGGTAAAAGCTTCCGTTGGTGCGTTGAACATACAAGTGTCCGCATATTACATAGCTGAATAATGGTTTCATATTCCCGTCGCCTTCAATATCGGGTCTTTCAGCGATGCGGGCAGGGAGTGTACTCAGAACGTTTGATTCCGGTTCGTAGACAAATATGTTGGCGAAACTTTGAAAATAGATATGACGTCCGAGACGACTTATCTGCCATATCTCTTCGTTCTCAAGAGATACGGCTTTAGTTTCTTTCGCAAGCGAAATATATGTCATCTCTCCTTGTTCGTTGCGTTCGAAATAACCGAAATCCTCGAATGTGCCTACATAGAGCCTGCCGTTGTCGTAAAGCAGGGAACGTACGATGGTTCCGCGTGGAAGTGCGGTGCATTCCCATGAGTACCCGTCGAATGTGAGCAGTCCTCCGTTATTGCCGATATATATAATACCGTCATCGTCAATTTCCGCGCACCAGTTCTGTAGCTGTGCTCCGTAATCACTGTCACTGAAATTGCTTACAAGAGGTAAAAACTGATTGTTACCGGCACTTGATAATACTGCCGACAGGATAAAGATCAAGTAAATTATGGTATTTTTCATGAGGAGCCATTTAAGATTTAGGGTAACGCAAAAGTAATTATTATTAAATTTTCTTGCAAATTTTTGATTAAATAAATAACAGATTCTCAGGAGAATGTAGCACGCAACGTATTAAAAACGTAGCATCTCCGAGGCGTGTAGTAGTATTGTAGTGGTGGAATAATTGTGCAAACATTATCCTGAAATTAACTTTGCCGGCGCTAACCAGAACATATACAGTTCAGATTACCATAGAAAAACAGAATAATCAAATTTTACAAACGATATTTATTATCCACCTTAATATAAACCAACATTCAAAACACAATGAAGAAGCACATCTTTTTATTTCTGATTGCTTTGTTCTGTAGCGTGGCAGGCGCCATGGCACAGAAAACCGTGTCGGGTAATGTGGCGGATGCCAGCGGTGAGCCGCTGATTGGCGTTTCCGTTACTCTTCAAGGTTCCAATACAGGAGCTGTTACCGATATTGACGGCAATTATTCACTCGCCAATGTTCCATCCGACGGAGTAATCAAATTCTCGTATTTCGGTATGGCCTCTCAGGACATAAAAGTAGACGGCCGCAGCACGATTAATGTCGTAATGAAAGAAGACAACCTTCATCTTGATGAAGTAGTGGTAATCGGTTATGGCTCTGCAAAAGCAAAAGACCTCACCTCCCCCATAACCACAGTATCTGGAGCCGAGATTACCAACATTCCTTCGTCGTCGCCCATGGGTGCGCTCGCTGGTAAGGTTCCCGGTGTGAATGTCATCAATTCAGGCGCTCCGGGTGCCGGCCCGACAGTTCAGATCCGCGGTCTTGGTTCATTCACTGCATCTTCGCCTCTTTACGTTGTAGATGGCATGTTCTACGACGATATCAACTGGCTGAATAATGATGATATACAGGACATCTCAATCCTTAAGGATGCCTCTGCAGCAGCCATCTACGGTGTGAAAGCCGCAAACGGTGTAGTACTCGTTACCACTAAAAAAGGTTTCAAACATCAGGCTGCGAAAATCACCTATAACGGTTATGTCGGTATTCAGAAAGCTACGCATCTCCTTAAAATGTGTAATTCCCATGAATACGCCACAATGCTTATGGAAGCTAATCCGGACGCTTATCGTACGTACCTTGAAGCTTCAATCGCCAACTATGGCGGCAATATGAGCGATCTCAGTTTCGGTGCTGATACCGACTGGTATGACGAGCTTCTCCGTACCGCTGTTATCACCAACCACAACCTTAACATCAGTGGCGGCAGCGACCGTGCCACTTATTCTCTCGGTATGAGCTACCTTTATCAGAACGGTATAATGAAGGCCGAAAACGACTATGAGCGTCTCAATTTCCGTGCTCAGGTAGATTATGAAGCTACAAACTGGCTTAAAGTCGGATTCAACGGTGTGTTCTCCAACAGCACCCAGAACAATGCCAATTCAAACGCTTGGCAGCAGGCATTCAATCTTCCCTCCATTCTTCCTGTCTACGACGATAAGAATGCCGCCACATTCCCTGAAAAATTTGCATCTCCCGAAACAGTCGGTTTCACCAACAATTTCAGCAACCCTGTAGCTACCGCTTTCTATAACAAAGCTCGTAACCGCAACTATCAGGCAATGACTAATTTCTTTGCCGAATTCACTATTATTCCCCAGAAACTTGATTTCCGCACCAGCTATGGCTATGATTATGCTTCTACCCGTGCTGTCAATATGGGAATTCCCTATTATGTGAGCAACAACCAGCACCGCGAGACATCCGAGCTGACAAAGGAAGACAGCCAGTGGAACAAGTGGGTATGGGACAATGTACTTACCTATAAGGATAAATTCGGCAAGCATGGTGTCGGTGCTATGGTAGGTTACTCCATGCGTCAGGATTCATACCATTTCCTCAAAGGGACAGCGCAGAACGTACCTTATGAAAATGAAGAATGGTGGTATCTTGCCAACGGTAATGGCGATACGACCAAGGCAGAAGACAACGGTACCCGTTTCCGCAGCCAGAGTATTTTTGCCCGTCTCAACTATGATTTCGACAGCCGTTATCTTCTCATGTTCACGTTCCGTGCCGACGGTTCTTCCAAGTATCAGGAAAAATGGGGCTATTTCCCCTCTGTAGGTGCTGCATGGAATATCACCAATGAAGAATTCATGGAAGGACAGACTTGGGCCGATTTCCTCAAGCTCCGTGCATCCTGGGGTATGCTCGGCAACGATAAGGTTGCGGCTTCCGACGGTTTCGCATCGATTACAACCGGCAATAAGGCATCCGGCGTATTCGGATCTCTCGGCTCCGGTATAGGAGTTGTCTATCCGGGATATTATGATAATTCGTTCTTCAGCTGGCTCCGCTGGGAGAAAGTCGCTGAAACAAACGTAGGCCTTAGTTACCAGACTCTTAACGGTCGTCTTAGCGCCGAGCTCGACTGGTTCTACCGTCTTACAACCGAAGCTGTGATTTCGCCCTCAACTCCTATCTTCGGCAATGCTCTCGCCGGTAACTGGGGCAAGATTCTCAACACCGGTTTTGATATCTCCCTCAACTGGAACGACCGTGTCGGTGATTTCAAATACTATGTAGGTGCCAACCTATCCACGCTTCATAATGAAGTAAAAGCCCTCCGCGGCGGTCTTCAGTACATTATCGGCGGCCGAACTGTCAATAAGGTCGGCGAACGTATGAACAGCTTCTATGGTTATGAAGTTGCCGGCGTTTACCAGACACAGGCTGAAATCGACGCAGACCCCATTGCTGTCGCCAACGGTCTCGAACCCGGTGATTTCAAATACAAAGACCAGAACCAGGATGGTACTATCGACGGCAACGACCGCGTGACTCTCGGTTCCTATCTTCCTTCCGTAAGCTACGGTATCAATTTCGGTTTCTCCATCAAGAATTTCGACTTTGCAATCTCCACATACGGCCAGGCCGGAGCCAAGATGTTCAATCGCAAGCGTCAGCTCCGTTATGCACAGAGCAACTATAATTTCGACCACGACCAGTTCGAACACCGTTGGACAGGTGCAGGCTCCACAAATGAATATCCTTCGGCGAAGGCTCTAACCAAGAGCTGGAACGTAAGCTCTTCGGCTACCGCCAGCAACAGCTATTTCGTGGAATCAGCCGATTTCTTCCGCATTCAGAACATCACACTCGGCTACTCGTTCCGCAACATCAAGATGGGTAACTACACAATGCCCGGCATCCGTCTGAGCCTTACAGCCGACCGTCCCTTCTCGTTCTTCAGCGCGAATACATTCTCGCCCGAACTTACCGGTACCGACGGTGTTGAAGGATGGGATACCCAGGTTTATCCCCTCAGCTCCACCTATACTTTCGGGGTACAGCTTGATTTCTAATGCCTAACGCTTAAAATTCCAAATCATGAAAATCAAATTTCACAAAATAATCGCTGCCGCAGCGCTGGGTCTTACAATGGTGGCCCTTCCTTCCTGCGACTATCTCGATATCGAGCCTGAAAAGACTCTTCCCGGCGAAAGTGTGGACTACACCAAGACCGAGGATATGTATGGAGCCGTAAGCGGCTGCTATTCTGAAATCCGTGCCCACAATATGCACTGGATTATCAATCTGCTCACCAGTATTCGCGACGGCGATGTATGGTCAGGCCGTACTGACGACCAGGGCGATCTTGTTGCCATGGGTAACAAATACCAGTACAACAGTTCGTGGTGGGGTGTGAACGAAACATGGCGCTGCTATTTCCAGATTATCCGTGTATGCAACGAAGCATTGCTGATGCTTGATAATTTTGCGGCAAATATCACTAACGAGAACGACCGCACCACTTATCGCAGCTATTGCGGCGAGGTGCGTATTATCCGCGCTCTTGCTTACTACCGTCTGGCTCAGTTCTTCGGCAATGTTCCAATCCTGTTCGACAACTATCAGGATGACTTTACACCTTCGACACGTGACGTCGTGTACGAGTATGTACTCCGCGATCTTGACTATGCAATGCAGAATACTCCCAAGGTACGTCCCAATCAGATGGCTCATGTAGGTGCTTTCTCAGGCTATACTGCTGAGGCTCTTGCAGCCAAAGTTTATTATCAGATGGGAAATTATGATAAGGTTCGCGAACTTACCAATGATATCATTAATTCCGGTCTTTTCGAACTATATCCTGATTACTACCAGCTCTGGAAGATTCCCGGACGTCTTTGCGACGAATCTCTTGCAGAATGTCAGGTTACTGATTTTGGAATGGGCTCCGGCGATTATGTAGGCGTGGATCAGTTCTTCAACTGCGCCGGCCCGACCATCAGCAACGACAACACTGTTCTCAAGAGCACCGGCGGCTGGAATTTCGTAGGTTATTTCGATAGTTTCCGCGATTGGGCAATCGCCCGCGGTGAGACCGTACGTGCTACTACAACCTTCCTTGTAGGCGGTACGACGACACCCTCCGGCGACTATGTAAAACCTGCCGGCAATCCCAACAACACCAATGTATGGAACGGTAAATGGTATGTGCCTCTCGAACAATTCACCGAAGGTCGCACAACATACGGTTCGAACAATAACGTCCGTATTCTCCGCTATGCCGATGTCCTTCTGATGAATGCTGAAGCCAAAGTACGCCTTGGTGAAAGCGGTGACGCCCCCTTCAACGAAGTGCGTACCCGTGCCAAGATGCCGACTATCACCAATGTGACTGTCGATCAGATTCTCGACGAACGTCGTATGGAACTCTGCTGCGAATGGGGCGAACGCTATGCGGACCTTATCCGTACAGGCAAAGCTGCCGAGGTTCTCGGTGCAAACGGCTGGACCCCCGACAAGACTTATTTCCCGATTCCGCAGACTCAGCTCGACCTTGCTCCGGATCTGTTGAATCCGCCCTACACGTCATTGAATCACTAATATATACAGGGGCGCGACCGGAAGTGCCGCGCCCCTGTTTTTCATAATTTATCTACCATGAAACTCCGCCTCCCCGTCATAACCATAATTTCATCCATAACTGCTTTATGCGCCTATCCGTCAGCTGATTCGATTAAAGTTGTCAAAGGACAGGTAAGCGATTATTATATAACGGTCGTTCAGCAGCATCAGATCTGCGGTACCGTGACAGATAAAGACGGCAATGCTCTTGAAGGGGCTACTGTGATGTTTTTTGCGAGTCCTGCACATGTGAATACTGCTTCCGACGGAAGTTTCTGTATCACAGCATCGCCTAACGACACCTCGCTTTATGTATATTATCCCGGTATGGTGCTTGAGAACCATCAACTGGGCGGAAAATACGAAGATGTGAGAATCGTCCTTAGTCCGGAGGATAAACGTGATATTATCCGCCGTTCAAAAGCAATAGCCACGAAATGGTATGATGCCGACAACTATAATCCACAGACATTCTGCAATCCTATAAATATAAGCTATAACTTTGAACCATATAATAATAACGTAAAACCTAACGGTTCTTTCCGTTCATCGGCCGATCCGATGGGTTTGATGTATGGTGATGAAGCATTTCTTTTTTCAACTAATCAGGACGGTTTCCATTATTCAAATAATTTTACCGACTGGGAATTCGCACCCGCCTCTTTCAAACGAAAGCCTACAGATGACGATCAGTGTGCGCCTGCTGCTTTTGTGAGCGGTGATACGCTGTTTTATACAGGTTCTACATATGAAGGTCTGCCCGTATGGTACACTACAGATCCTAAATCCGGAAAATTCCGCCGCGCCGTCAATCGCAATTCTCTTCCTTCGTGGGACCCGTGCCTTTTCCTTGACGATGACGGCAAACTATATCTATATTATGGCTCAAGTAATGAATTTCCTCTTAAAGGTGTTCAGGTGAGCCGCGATGATTTCTTCCCCGTGTCGAAAATCCATGATGTAATGGCTCTTTATCCCGCTGAGCATGGCTGGGAACGTTTCGGCATGAACAACGACGACACATCCACTCTCGCACCTTTCACAGAAGGCGCATATATGACGAAGCACAACGGCAAGTACTATCTTCAGTACGGAGCGCCGGGAACCGAATTCAAGGTTTATGCCGATGGGGTCTATGTATCCGACAATCCTCTCGGTCCGTTTGTTTATCAGAAGCACAATCCGATGAGCTATAAGCCGGGAGGATATGTGCAAGGCTCCGGACACGGCGGCACTTTTTGCGACAACGACGGTAATTACTGGCATGTGTCAACCTGTATGCTGTCGCTTAAATATAAATTCGAGCGTCGCATAGGTCTGTACCCTACGGCTTTCGATGCAGACGGCGTGATGTACAGTTCTGCCGCTTTCGGCGACTATCCGAACTATAACGCTCTCCACAATATCGCCAATCCTGCCGACCGCTTTGCCGGCTGGATGCTTCTAAGCTATGGAAAGCCGGTGGAAGTATCTTCGACCGACAGTATATATGTGGCAGCAAACGCAACTGACGAGTCAATGCGCACATATTGGGCTGCCGCAAGTGATAAGGCCGGTGAATGGATTGCTGTCGACCTCCTTGCTCCTAAGACTGTCCGAGCCATCCAGCTCAATCACTACGACCACAAGACTGCACAGCACGACCGTGCAAACGACCTCTATCATCAGTATCGCGTCTATTCTTCGCTTGATGGCGAAAACTGGACTCTTGTAATTGACAAGAGTGACAATGATAAGGATGTACCTCATGATTATATCGAACTGGCAAGCCCTCTTGAAGCGCGTTATATAAAAATAGTGAATCTTCATATGCCTTCAGGACATTTTGCAGTATCTGGTCTGCGTGTATTCGGCACAGACGGCGGCAAGGCTCCCGCGGCTCCGAAAAAGTTGAAAGTAGAACGTTCAAAAGACGATTCACGCAATGCTATGATAAGCTGGCAACCTTCAGACAGTGCATACGGTTATAATGTCTACTATGGTATAGCTCCCGATAAGCTCTATAATGCCATAACCGTGCTTGGCGAAAGTATATATGATATGCGGGGCCTTGATGCAGACACTGATTATTATTTTGCAATTGAGGCTCTTGGCGAAGGCGGCCGCTCGGAATTGTCGAAGACTATCTTTTCACAATCTAATAAAAAGTAAAAATATATAAGCTCATGAAATTAAACAAACAATTAGCTTTTGCGGCGGTAGCGGCGCTTGGACTATCGTCGTGTACCGGCTGTAGCAGTGCTTCTGACGAAGTTCCCGACCAAAAGCCGGATACAGAGGAATCAGCATTCGCTTCTGATGATGAATTCCTCGACTGGATTCAGAAAACACATTTCAATTACATGTGGGAGGGCGCAGAGGCTACATCCGGCCTTGCTCCGGAGCGCATACATATGGATAACGTTTATCCGCAGAACGACCGCGATGTTATTACCATAGGGGGCTCAGGTTTTGGTATCGCCGGTCTTATCTCCGCAATCGACCGTGGTTTTATCGGTCGAGAGGAAGGCGTGGAGCGTTTCAGAAAGATTGTCGATTATCTTGGGAAGGCAGACCGTTTTCATGGAGTATGGCCCCATTGGCTCGACGGTCCCACCGGAAAGGTGAAACCTTTCGGACAGAAGGACAACGGAGGCGACCTCGTGGAGAGTTCATTCCTTATGGCAAGTCTTATCGCCGCCCGTGAATATTTTAAGGATGGTAATGAAACAGAAAAACAGCTTGCCGCCGATATCGACAAGCTTTGGCGTGAAATGGAATTTGACTGGTACACCAAAGGTGGCGAGGATGTGCTTTACTGGCACTGGTCGCCAGAGTACGGCTGGGAGATGAATTTCCCCCTCGAAGGCTATAATGAGTGTCTGATTACATATATTCTTGCAGCGTCATCGCCTACACATACTATTCCGGCGTCGGCCTATCACAAGGGATGGGCGCGTAGTGGCGGTATTGTATCTGACAAGAAATTCATGGGCTTGCCTCTTGTTCTCAAACACAACGGAGCAGAGACAACAGGCGGACCTCTTTTCTGGAGTCATTATTCCTATATCGGTCTTGATCCGCACGGGCTCAAAGACAATTACGCCGATTACTGGGATTTGAACCAGAACCATGCCAAGAGCGATTATCTCTATTGTGTCTCCAATCCCAAAGGTTACAAAGGCTATGGAGAGGATTGCTGGGGCCTGACAGCTTCGTATTCAACAGCAGGTTATTCTGCGCATGCGCCCAATAACGACCTCGGTGTAATTACGCCTACAGCGGCTCTTTCGTCCTTCCCATATACTCCGGAGGAATCGATGCGTGCTGCAAAGTATTTCTACTCCAAGGGCACATGGCTGCGTGGCAAATACGGTTTCTATGATGCCTTCAGTGAAAACGACAACTGGGTTACACCCCGTTATCTTGCCATCGACCAGCTTACTATAGCCCCCATGATTGAGAACTACCGTAGCGGTCTTATCTGGAATCTTTTCATGGGTGCTCCTGAAATCAAGGCAGGTCTTGAAAAACTTGGCTTCACAACCACTCGTCATTAACAGTTAAATTAATATTATGAAATTCAAATCTATCGTTTATTCAGCCGTTGCTGCTCTGACATTATTCGGAGCGACATCTTGTAGCTCTGATAACAAGGGCTCCGGCGATGCCGAAATGGATGCGTTTGTAAACGACCTGCTTGGCAAAATGACTCTTGAGGAAAAGCTTGGACAGCTCAATCTCCCCGCATCCGACGACATTGTAACCGGACAGGCAAAGAGCAGTAATATCGGTGCGATGGTTGCAGCCGGCCATGTAGGCGGCGTATTCAACATCAAAGGTGTTGAGAAAATCCGCGACCTCCAGAAAGTGGCGGTTGAAGAGAGTCGCCTCGGCATACCTTTGCTGTTCGGTATGGATGTTATCCACGGTTATGAGACTGTGTTCCCCATTCCTCTCGCACTCTCCTGCTCCTGGGATACCGCAGCAATCGAACGTTCCGCACGTATAGCTGCCATTGAGGCTTCCGCAAGCGGTATATGCTGGACTTTCAGTCCCATGGTAGATATTTGTCGCGACCCGCGCTGGGGACGAGCCTCAGAGGGTTCGGGTGAAGACCCCTTCCTCGGTGCTGCAATCGCGCGTGCTATGGTAAAAGGATATCAGGGTGAAAATCTTGAGAATAACAATGAAATCATGGCGTGCGTTAAGCATTTCGCACTCTATGGTGCTCCCGACGGAGGCCGCGACTACAATACTGTCGATATGAGCCGTCAGCGTATGTTCAACGAATATTTCGAGCCTTACAAGGCAGGTGCCGAAGCGGGTGCAGGTTCTTTCATGACATCCTTCAATACAGTAGATGGCATTCCCGCTACCGCCAACCGCTGGCTCCTTACCGACGTTCTGCGTGAACAGTGGGGATGGGACGGTTTCATCGTTACCGACTATACCGCAATTTCGGAAATGATACAGCATGGTCTTGGCGACCTGCAACAGGTTTCGGCACTCGCCCTCAAGGCCGGTACAGATATGGATATGGTAGCCGACGGCTTCAACGGTACTCTTGCCAAGAGTCTTGAAGAAGGTCTCGTCGATATCGGACAGATTGATGCTGCCGTACGTCGCATTCTTGAGGCCAAATATAAACTCGGGCTCTTCGAAGATCCGTATAAATATATCTCCGTCGACCGTGAGAAAACCGAGGTGTACACTCCCGAGAATCGTGCCGAAGCCCGCCGTATCGCTACTGAGACATTTGTACTGCTTAAAAATGAAGGCAACTTGCTGCCACTTCAGAAGAAAGGCCGTATCGCCGTTGTCGGCCCGCTGGCAAATACCCGTGCCAATATGCCGGGTACATGGAGTGTTGCAGCCGCTGCCGAGAAATACAAGACTCTTGTCGAGGGCATACGCGACGCAGTAGGCGACAAGGTTACCGTTACATATGCCAAAGGGTCGAATCTTACAGCCGACGCCGAACTTGAAGCCAATGCTACAATGTTCGGACGTGAGATGCGCGACGACCGCTCGGAAGCCGCCATGCTTACCGAGGCTCTGAATGTAGCCCGGTCGTCCGACGTGATCATAGCCGCATTGGGTGAATCGTCGGAATTCAGCGGGGAATCTTCCAGCCGTACGGACATCACTCTTCCCGATACCCAGAAAAAGCTTCTCGAAGCTCTTCTCTCCACCGGCAAGCCTGTAATAATGCTTAATTTCTCCGGTCGCGCCACTGTCATGACATGGGAAAGCGAGCGTGTGCCCGCAATCATGAACGTATGGTTTGGCGGTTCGGAAGCTGCCGACGCCATCGCTGATGTAGTATTCGGCGATGTTGTGCCTTCCGGCAAACTTACGTGCTCCATGCCGCGCAACATGGGACAGATTCCTGTATATTACAATCATTTCAATACCGGTCGTCCGAAAGCACAGGACGTGAAATTCGAGAAATTCCGCAGTGGTTATATCGATTCTCCCAACTCGCCGCTCTATCCTTTCGGATATGGTCTGAGCTACACTACATTTGAATACTCGGATTTTGCTTTATCTGCAAACGAGATGACAGCGGACGGCTCCATCAAGGCAACCGTAAAGGTTACGAATACCGGTAAGTATGATGCCGACGAAATCGTGCAGTTATATCTCCGCGACCTTGTAGGTTCGTCGGCTCGTCCAGTAAAGGAACTCAAAGGTTTTAAGCGTATCTCGCTCAAAGCCGGAGAAAGCGCGACTATAGAATTCGAAATTACCGTCGACTTGCTCAAGTTCTACAATTTCGAACTTGAATATGTGGCCGAGCCGGGTGAATTTGTTGCCATGGTAGGTCCTGACAGTGAAAATGTAGCATCGCTTAATTTCACTTTGAAATAAGTATTACTTTAAAAACAAAGCGGTCGCGTCTATTTAAGGTGCGGCCGCTTTGTTATAGGAGGTTCAGCGTTTTTTAGGCTGGATGTTCAGTCTGTATTGAACCGAGAAAAGAAAGTAGCGGGGCAGGGCATTGGTGTAGCTCACCGTGCGTCCACTGGCAGTGACGGCGTAGTGTATGTTCGACAGTTTGTGGAGTAGGTCGAAACCGTCGGCCATGAATACCCAGCGGTTGTGACGCGGCGGTGTGTAGGTGAGGCGCATGTTCCAGATGGGGTCTGTGGTATCGAGTGCTTCGGAGCCGTATCCACAGCGGGTATAACAGGTGAAATCGGTGCTTGCGCCGAAACCGGCCGGAAATTTGAAAACGCCGGAAATGCCGTAGTTGTAATGGTTGGCATCAAGGGTTCTGAAATCTGTCTGTGTTGAGGTGGTGTGGCGGTTCACATAGTCGCAGCGCAGTGTCAGGCTCTGTCCGGCTATCTGCCATGTAAGTTTTATCTTTTCGGTGAAATCGCGGTATCTCACTTTTGTGGCTTCTGGCAGCTCTTTGTCGATGCCTATCATATCGGCATAATGGGCAATGCCGGCATCGGTCGACGAACTGAGGGAGAACTGCTTGGTGCTTCCGAACTGCCAGCTGAGTTCATTGGTTATGGCGGCGCGGCCTGTCCCTTGCACGTTGTACATCTTGTTGTATCGTATGCCGGTGGATGTATCGTAGCTATAACCGCGCACAAGGGCATCGTGGGTGTATGTATAGCCGAGATACAGGACGTTGTTGAACGTGTGGCTTTGCGGTTGGTATGCCCATCGCAACAGGTGATAGTGCTGCTTCGACATTTTCAGATCCGGATTGCCAAGATAGATGTTGAGCGGGTTTGCGTCGTTCACAACGTCGACCATATCGAGGATATCGGGCAGTTCGGTCCAGTACCTGTAGCTGTATCGCAGGGAGTTCCGGAAATCAAAGTTGCGTTCGTCCCCTTTCTTGTTGAAATTATATTCTATCATTCCGTCATATACGCTGCTTACCGAGACCATCCAGTTTTTAGTCTTGAATCCGTACGAGCGGTCGTTGCGCCAATAATCGAGATTGCGGTGGATTAATTCAATCACAGGACGAAGGTAGATGCTTAAATAGGAATCCTTGAAACTGAACCCGCCTCTATAGTTCGGCAATATTCGGTGGGTGTTCTTGAGTGTGCGAGAGGTATAGCTGTTAGCTGGATCGAAGGCTTCCAGATACTCTCCAGGGACAATGCCGTAAGTTCCCATGTTTTCGAGCTGTTCGAGTGCATACATATATGAGTCCTTGACGTTTTCAGCGAATTCATATTTATACCCGATGGACAGATAATTGGATTTGAAGCTTGCCTGGTAATTGATTCTTCCGCTCAGCGACAGGTCGTGATTCGGGGTGTTGTCGATGTATTGGCGACGTTTTTCTGCGGCTTTGGATTCGGCACCGTAGTTCACCTCATAGTCTTTCCAGAGAGTTTCTTTCTGCGACCTATAGCTGGCATTCAGATCGATACTTATTGCATCCTCGGTTTTGGGAATCTTGAAATAGGGATAGAGTGATATGCCTGCCGTAGCGTTTTTCCGGCGTCCGTCGCTACGTGTCTTTGAACGGTTGATTATGCTTTCGAGCTGTTCTTCCGTGCCGCTGGAGTATATTGCTTCGAGAATATCGGCGTCAATGCCTTCCGGTTCTTTCCCGAAGGCTCCGGAGAGATTGGAATTTACGTTCTTTGTATCGGAGTAGGTTGCACTGGCGAGCGCACCTCCGGAAAAATTACCTTTGGAATAATAAAAATTGTGGAACGTGGAGGCCTTGGTTTCCTTGTTGTTGTTGTTGCCGTAGTCGTTTTCGTATGTGTCGCCTCCCGGCAGGAAATTGGTGCGCATAGTGGTGCTCCTGTTTTTGTCGATGCTTTGCTCGAAAGTCACATTTCCGCGGGCATTTTTTGATTCGTCCGCATTGGAGTAGTGGTAATCCATTGCAGCCATCCGGTATTCTTTAGTTCCGTCGGGCATCATGTCGGGCGTCCAGGTGTCATTGCGTCCAGGCTTGCGATTGTCGTTAAGGTTGTTGATATTGGCCATCAAGCTGATACGCGTGGTTGGGTTGAACCAGTTTGCGAACAGTTTTCCCAGGTAGCGGTCTTCTGTGCCGTATCCCGCCTGAGCGTTAATCAGCCAGCCCATATTATATTCCTTTTTCAGGCGTACGTCCATTGTGAGGACTTTGGGGGCTGATATGTCTTTTCTACGTTTTGCATCCGGAGTCTGTCCTTCGTAGACCTGAATAGTGTTGACTGTATATGCACCTATGTTTTCAAGCATAAGATTGTTGTTGCCGTCGAGAAATTCCTTGCCGTTGAGCAGTAGAGATTCCACGAACTGTCCGTTGACTTTAATCTGTCCGTCAGTGCTCAGTTCGGCGCCGGGGAGCTGGGCGATAAGGGCATCGAGCATTGAGCCTTCGGCAAGCTGGAAGGCATCGGCATTGTATACTACGGTGTCGCCCTTGTTGTAGAATTTGATTTTAGTCGAGGTGACAGTAATCTCGTTCAGCATCTTGGGTGCGCGTTCGAGAAATATCATGCCTATCTCGCGCCACTCCTCGCGCCGTCCAATATTTTTCACTTCCTGCGTTAGAGTCAGAGTTTTGTACCCGGGACATTTAATATCTAATACATAGGTGGAGTCGACCTTCGGTACGGGGAGCGAGAATATCGATATTGTGTCGATTTCTCCGTTTCTATAAGAAAAACCGCGGTTGGCCTGAACGGAATCACATACATTTCCTGTAGAATCATATAGAAATACCCATGACTTGTTAAGATCCTGCTTTGTTATAGCATCTTTGATGCGACCGCTTATATAGAAATCGGCACCGGTAGCAATAAAGATTGTTAGAGTTATCAAGGAAATGAATGACAGCAGTTTTTTCATGGTTTTATATAATCGCGTTAGAATTTTGCATAAAGATATTTATAAATATTGATGTGTGCAAGCACCCCCCCCTAATTTTTTAGCATAAAATAATGCAAGGGAGGCCGCAGTCGGCAGTCTCCCTTATATCTGACAACGAGAAAAGATTATTTGATGAATACTTTGCGGATTTTATTTCCGCGCCGCTCAATGTATATGCCGGGTTGCGGATTGTCGATTTGTATGCCCTGGAGATTATAATACACTGGGGAGCCTTCATCTTCGGAAATGCCATCGATATCTGTGGTTCCTGATGTTTTTGTAATATGGAGAATGGGTGAAAATCCACCGAATTCGACAGTAAGTGAGTATGTATATCCTCCGCCGAGTTTTGCAGTCGGGGGCTTCACTCCCATATAGTGCCCTTCGGGATAGGCAATCATTCCTACCATGGTACCGTCAGCGGCATATTCTATATTTTCGGCAGGTATGTAAATGATGCCGCGGGTAATCTCCAACCAATCTGTTCCGCCTGATTCGCCGGTACTCTTCATATTTGCAATAAAAATGTCAGCTGTTTCTTCCTTGGGGATATAGAAACTATCGAGAATTATTTTCCGGTTTTCGGTATTTATAGTTTCAACGGGGAGTGAGAGATCCCAATTACCGCTGAAACTACGGTGCAGATATAAGGTATTCGGTATCTCAGGCTTGCCGTAGGGAGCATAACGGTAGAGTATGATATTGCTCCGGGCTTCGCTTTTGAATATGAAATGGCCATATTCATTGTCATAAACCATCGTCATATCGCCCTCCTTGTTGGTGATTGCTGTATATAGCAGATTGTCACGATTTTCATAGTTCAGATAGAAGGATTCCGCATTGTCGTAATCGCCGAGTGTCAACTCTCCGTTTGCGATTTGGCGGAGATATTCTCCTGAAGCTTCATCGCGTATAGTATATCCGCCACGGTTGCAGACATCGACAATGAATGTTCCGGTTGGCGACGTTGTGGAGATATGCGACAGATTGTTTCCTAATTCGCCGAGAATTCCGCCGGATAAGCCGGAGACTCCGCAAGGCATCGCTGCGAACAGATTTCCTTCATGGATAGCGCCAATCTTGACACTCATTCCCGACTGTATATCGTTGTGCGATGTTGTTGCAAGATAACAGTCGTTTTCTTCCGATTCAATATAATATTTTGCAATGGCATGTGGGCCGTCCTGAGAAGGATAGATGCCCCATGCTTCTATTTCGCAGTCATTCTCAATGACTATGGGGTCGGACAGATAGGGCGTTATGGAGCCATTATTGATGCGGTATAGGATGAGAGTAGCATCCTGACATGTTATGTTGATGGATTCTCCTTTTTTCAATGTGCTTCCCGAGGCCGGATTGAAAACAGGTGCGTGTCTTTCGGTTTCTTTCTTTATGGTATAGTGTGCTGTGGCGTGAGGACCCTCTCCGGCGGAGAAAACGCCCCAAGCTTCGACGGTGCATTCATCCTTAATCTTGATTGCACTTTCGTACATCATAGCGTCGCCGTTATCGATTTTGTACATTATAAGCATGGCGTCCTTGCAGGACAGCTTTATTTTCTGGCCTCTGTCAAGTTCTGTACCGGATACAGGGTCGAATATTGGAGCTGTCATGACGACAGGCTTTTCAACGGAGTATTTGGCAGTCGCTCGTGGTCCTTCTCCATCAGGAAAAATACCCCAGGCGTCAATAGTACAGTCTATTTCCGGTTCGATTGGCGCTGTATATGTTTGAGTAACACCATTATTATATCGGTACTTTATCAGCAACGCGCCATCGCAAGCTATCGTCACTTTTTCACCTTTTTTGAGCTGTGTGCCCGAAGCGGGATTGAAAGTCGGTGCTACTTTCGGAACCGGTTTTTCAATGGTATAGCTTGCAGTCGCATGCGGTCCTTCGCCATCACTGTATATTCCCCAGGCTTCGATTGAACAGTCATTTTCAACAGCGATAGGCTCGGTATATTGTATCGCGGAAGCGTCGTCAAGTCTGTAGAGCATCATTATTGCACCCTCGCAAGAGACAGTTACCTTGTCACCTTTTTTGAGCTGTGTGCCTGAAGCGGGATTGAAAGTCGGCGCGACTTTCGCAATCGGTTTTTCGACAGTATAGCTTGCAGTAGCATGTGGTCCTTCGCCATCACTATATATTCCCCAGGCCTCGATGGTGCAGTCATTTTCGACAGCGATAGGCTCGGTATATTGTATAGCGGGAGCGCCGTCGAGTCTGTAGAGCATCATTATTGCACCCTCGCAAGCTATCGTCACTTTGTCGTCTTTTTTGAGCTGCGCGCCAGATGCGGGATTGAAACTCGGCGCTACTTTCAGGACCGGTTTTTCAACGGTATAGCTTGCCGTTGCATGTGGTCCTTCTCCATCACTGTATATTCCCCAGGCTTCGATGGTGCAGTCATTTTCAACAGCGATAGGCTCGGTATATTGTAATGCGGATGCCCCGTCGAGTCTGTAGAGCATCATTATTGCACCCTCGCAAGCAATCGTCACCTTGTCGCCCTTTTTGAGCTGTGTGCCTGAAGCGGGATTGAAAGTCGGTGCGACTTTCGCAATCGGTTTTTCGACGGTGTAGCTTGCAGTCGCATGCGGTCCTTCTCCGTCGCTGTATATGCCCCAGGCTTCGATGGTGCAGTCATTTTCAACAGCGATAGGCTCGGTATATTGTAGTGCGGATGCCCCGTCGAGTCTGTAGAGCATCATTATGGCACCCTCGCAAGAGACAGTTACCTTGTCACCTTTTTTGAGCTGCGTGCCTGAAGCGGGATTGAAAACCGGTTCTTCTTTCTTGATGACGGGCGGTTGGGGAGCATCCGTAGTGAGAGTATATGAACGAAGGTTTCCTCCACGGTCGTTGATTACAATACGTACAGCGTTATCAGATATTTTTTCTGTATGAACGGAGGAATTTGCCTTCCAAGACCACATCGCGACGTCTTCATAATCAATAGATGAATTACCGATGCCGAATTTTTCTATTATAGTTTGTGCCGAGTTGAAAGACGTTGGTAAATCAGGTGTATATGCAAGTCCGAAATGGGAACCTTCGCGAGCCTCTGTTGTAACAAGGCCAGTTGCGTTCCAATAGGCAAGGAACTGTTTTCCTCCAAGAGTAAAACGCTCTACAGCATTGGTGCATTTTGAGAACATCTTGCAGGGAAAAGTTTCATATTCAGTCCATTCACCTGTAATTGTATTCCATTCGCATAGAGTCGGAACACGATAGCCTGCATTGTTCTTGTTGTTGTAAGGACCTCGGCAGACTATTATAAATCTGTTTTCATCAAGCGGTTCGATGTCGGTAATAGTAAGATTCTTTGAAATGAATTCCGGGGCGCCTATATTTCCATTGGTAACCTTCCATGCGGCGAGTCCGGTATCTGTAGACTTGTTGACATTCATTTCGTCTGATTTCCAAATTGTGGCATATATGGTGAAATTGCCGGAAGAGATATCACCACCAACATCTACGGAACGCACATACCAGTCCGCACGGAGTGGAAACGTGAACAATTTGTCAGGTGAAGGGATACCGGACGCATCGAATTTCAGGGTGCAAAGTTCAAAAGGTGTTGAAGGTGTACCTTCTGTTGTGCAGAAAGGAGTTCCGTTGCTGTCGCGTCCTACGAATACAGAGAATCGTTTGGATGCCTGTCCCGGCCAGTTGAGTTTCAATGTCTGTTTGAATTCACCTGTAGATGCATCGATTATTGCAAAACTGTATTTGGCATTATTACGGTAATCATTAAAATAGATATTTCCGTTATATAGAATAAAATCGCGGTTCGAAGCCGATGAAAATTTTTCCGAACCGCTGTAAATCCATTCGCATTTAAAATTAAAGTTGCTGTTCCCGACCTTTATTGTTCCGAAATCAACATTGTCTTCTCCCACTTCTGCGCTTACGGAAATAAACGGCGCCAACAATAGTGTAAAAATTGCAATTAAGCGGAAAGCCTGTTTCATGTTTTATGATAATTGTGATTTAAGGTGTGAAAATGATATTTGACAATGTGATATGCTTGCAAATTTATTGTCAATTGCAAAGGTAATTATAAAAATGAATAATACAAGCTAACCTTGCACAAAATCTTTGATAATTCTTGTTTTTTCTCGCGTAATAGAGAAATCGTACTATCAGATATGACAAAAGCACGCCTCAAAAGCGTGCTTTTGTTGTATGAGGTAGGGCTGTTTCTTAGAAGAGGCTCCAGCTTACTGTTAAGCCGGCCATGACTATAGATACCATAGACATCAGCTTGATAAGTATATTAAGAGAAGGACCGGATGTGTCTTTGAAAGGGTCGCCAACGGTGTCGCCGACAACTGTTGCTTTGTGGACATCGCTGCCCTTGCCTCCGAAATTACCTTCTTCGATATATTTCTTGGCATTGTCCCAGGCTCCGCCGGAATTTGCCATGAAGATAGCGAGTACGAAGCCGGCTGAGAGACCTCCGACGAGAAGACCGAGAACACCCGGTACTCCGAAGATGAGACCTGTTACGATGGGTGCCACTATGGCAAGTACGGATGGGAATACCATTTCGCGCTGCGCGCCTTTGGTGGAGATGGCGACGCAACGTGCGTAATCCGGTTCTGCCTTGCCTTCAAGAATGCCTTTGATTTCTCTGAACTGGCGGCGAACCTCGTCTACCATGTGGGATGCGGCACGGCCTACGGCGTTCATTGTTAGGCCGCAGAAAAGGAACGACATCATGGCGCCAATGAACATGCCTGCAAGAACTTTCGGACTCATAAGGTTTACTTCATAGTAAGTCATGAAATCGAGGAAATTGGCTTCGTGGAGCGGCACTGCTTTGTCGCCGAGCTGGATTGTAGTCTCTCCGAGGCGCGCGAGTCCGATACGTATTTCTTCAATATAGGAAGCGAGAAGGGCGAGTCCGGTGAGTGCTGCCGAGCCGATTGCGAAACCTTTGCCTGTAGCAGCTGTGGTGTTGCCAAGGGAGTCGAGAGCATCGGTACGACGGCGTACCTCTTTGCCGAGGCCGCTCATTTCAGCGTTGCCTCCTGCGTTGTCGGCTATAGGACCGTATGCATCTGTGGCAAGAGTGATGCCGAGAGTGGATAGCATGCCTACGGCTGCTATACCAATGCCGTAGAGACCCATTGCTACATTGGTGAAATCGAAGCCGGAGGCGAACCAGTAGCTCAGAATAATACCGGCAACTACGGCGATGACGGGGATGGCGGTTGATACCATGCCGAGGCCAACACCGGAAATAATGACTGTGGCGGGACCTGTTGTTCCGCTTTCAGCAAGTTTTTTGGTAGGCTTGTAAGACTGAGATGTGTAATACTCTGTGGAACGTCCGATTACGATGCCTACGAGTAGGCCTACGACTACGGAGCAGCTGATCCACTGCCAGTTGTCGATGCCGAGAAGCCAAAGGATAAGGAATGTAGCGCCGACAATAAGGATGGAGCTAAGGTTTGTGCCCAGAGAGAGTGCGCTGAGAAGGTTTTTCATCGAAGCGTCTTCTTTTGTGCGGATTGAGAAGATGCCGATGATTGAAAGAAGGATACCTACAGCTGCAATAAGCATTGGAGCAATGACAGCCTTGTATTGCATTACAGCATCGCCCGTAAGGAGGTAGGCTGCAGCGCCGAGTGCGGATGTTGCAAGGATGGAGCCGCAGTAGGATTCATAGAGGTCGGCACCCATACCAGCGACGTCGCCTACGTTATCGCCTACGTTATCGGCGATTGTGGCGGGATTTCGGGGGTCGTCTTCCGGAATCCCGGCTTCAACTTTGCCAACGAGGTCGGCGCCAACGTCAGCGGCCTTGGTATAGATACCGCCGCCTACACGGGCGAAAAGAGCCTGAGTGGAGGCACCCATGCCGAAGGTGAGCATTGTGGTGGTGATCATGGCAAGCTTTTCTGTGCCGGGCAGGTCGATAAGCCAGTCGAGAAGAAGATACCAGAAAGAGATATCAATAAGGCCGAGACCGACAACAACGAGACCCATTACAGCACCGGAGCGGAATGCCACGCGAAGGCCGCTGTTAAGAGAGCCGCGGGCCGCGTTGGCAGTACGTGCCGATGCATTGGTAGCGGTTTTCATGCCGAGATAGCCGGAGAGGCCGGAGAAGAAACCGCCTGTAAGGAATGCTACTGGAACCCATGGATTCTGGAGCTGGAAGCCGTAGGCCATAATGGAGAAGAGAACTACGAGACAGAGGAATACAACAGTTACAATTTTGTACTGTTGCTTTAGATAGGACATTGCGCCTTTCCTGACATGGGAGGCAATGCGCTTCATGGTATCAGTACCTTCGCTTTCTTTCATCATCTGGCGATAGAAATACCACGCCAGAAAAAGAGCGATAATAGCCGATACCGGGACAAGCCAAAAAACGGGATTGGTCATTTTTAAGGTGTTTTGTAATGTGATATGTTATATAAGATATGTTTTCAGAGTTCAAAATTAGCAAAAAAATTGCGATAAATGGACTTGACTGTTACTTAAAATTCAGTTTTAATCTAAAAACAGGTCGCGGATGATGGCGTCGGATAGAAGCCACGATGATTCGGGTATCAGTAGGCGGGAATTCCGGTTTACGAGATGTCCGGAGCGTAACCATGATTGCACGTTTGCTATTATTTCTTTGTGTCGTGGTGCCGGTATTCGTGAGAGGTCGAGTCCTTCGAGGGTACGCAAGCCTATCATTATACAGTCGTTGATACGGTCTGTTTCGTTTTCATCGTCGGTTACAGTTGTCAGTCCTTTGTTCAGAATATACGTTTTAAGGTCAGATGGATTGTAGCGGCGAGTTCCGTCTGCGGTAAGGCTGTGGGCTCCAGGTCCGAGGCCGAGGTAAGGTACGTTTCGCCAATATGACGAATTATGCTGAGAGCGGCATCCCGGCAATGCGAAATTAGAGATTTCATAGTGCTCGAATCCGTTGATGGCAGTCTCTTTGCAAAGAATGGTATACATTTCGCCTATAGTTTCATCCTGTGCCTCCACTATATCTCCCCGTTGGAGGCGTCTTGACAGAAGGGTGCCCGGTTCATAGCTAAGACAATAGGCTGAAAGGTGTGTGATGCCGGTCTGCAACAGTCGCTGCACGGAATAATGCCACGATTCGGTTGTCTGTTCGGGTAGACCATATATTAAATCAGCGCTAATATTGTCAATGCCACCTTCTTTTATTGTTACGATAGCCGTTAGAGCGTCTTCTGCAGTGTGGCGTCTGTTTATGGCCGTCAGTTCGGCGTCGATAAGACTCTGTACGCCTATGCTGATTCGGTTTACTCCAGACGAGCGCCATGCTTTTACGGCGTTCGGTGTGACATCCTCGGGGTTGACCTCTATTGTGAATTCCGTTATGCTGTCGGTACGAAAAGTGTCGGTCAGACGCCGGAAGATATCTGCCGGAAGAATCGACGGGGTTCCCCCGCCGAAATAAAGCGTCGTGACGGGGGCGTCTGCAAGTTCGTCAAAGCGGTGGAGGTATTCGTTTATAACAGCCTCTGTATAATCGGCTACGCGTTCAGTCCGTGCCACTGAATAAAAATCGCAATATGCACATTTGGCGTGGCAGAAGGGTACGTGAAGGTAAATTCCGGCCATGCGTCAGTATTCGTTTGTCTTTATGCGTCCGCAAAGCGACCGGAAATCGCAATAGGTACATCCTGAATCATCCTCTCTTTGAGTGAAAGGAACCGTCTCATCGAAAATTTCGTGAAGAAGATTATGTAGCAATGGCTTGAATGATTCCCGTACATCTTTCTTGTAACTTGACACCTCTTTGCGTTTTATATTTATGGTTGGTATATCGCCGCCCGGTGTCAGCTCTTTCATCGGGTGAATGAAGGTTGCAATGTCGCAATCCTCATCGACTATGCTGAGGTATGCCTCGCAGTATGTCATTACCTGAAACATGCCGCGCCATGAGCTGTTTTTTCTATTGAACAGACCTGTTATGTCGGAGACAGAAGTGTTTTCCTCGCCGGTCTTATAATCAATAAAGCGAAGCATTCCCGGAGCTATACTGTCGACGCGGTCGATAGACATAGTGAAATTGATGCTCAAACTGTTGTCGATTTTCCACGGAAGACCCAGTTTGAGTGTATTCACATATTTTTCATTTTCAAGAAAAGTGAATGATGTTCCGCCTGAGCAATACTTATCTTTTTCAGCACGTAGGTCGGCTCTGACAATAGCCGATATCGTACGCAGGGCAATGGTGGTTTCGGCGTCGAGGGCTTCGGCGCCGAAATTATTAAAAGTGTGGAAGCGGTCTTCAATCAGTTGTGCACGTACAGTCTGCTCAATGGTATCGTTGCCCTCGGATAGCCATTGATCGTAGACAGTTTCAGTGATAATCTGATTCTTGTAAGGCTCGAAAAGTTTTTCGATTGATCGGTGGACGATGTTTCCATAGTCGGAGGCCGTGAGATAATTCACCATCTCGTCGTTGCTTCGGAGATTGCGTACGTATTTTAGATAGAAGGAAAGCGGACAATTAAGATACTCTTTAAGTGCGGCGGCAGAAATCTTCAGATTGCCACCTGGCTTGAGTCTGTTGAGTTCGCTCAGGATTTTCTCGTCTTTATGGATTATGAATTGTTTTGTGGGACTTTTGGTTGCCGAGACACTGAGAGTATGTTCTCTTACAAGTCTGCTCGGCATAAGATGTTTTACTTGTTCGATATAACGCGAACGCTCTCCGTTTCCCTTGCCGTCGGAACGTGCATCATAAAATATTGACATGCGTTTTGCGCGAGCAAGTAGACGATAGAAACAGTATGCGTAAGTGCGTTCGAGATTCTCAAAATCCGGAAGGCCATAACCGTTACGTAGGTTGTTTGGAATCATTGTTTTGGCATATTGCCGTTTGGGGAATATGCCTTCGTTCATAGACAGGATTATCACATTGTCGAAATCAAGGACGCGCGTTTCGAGTACGCCGAGGATCTGAAGACCCTGAAGCGGTTTGCCGCTGAGTGCGAGGGCGCGTGATGCGAAGACACGTTCGAACAGCTGCATGAATGTGCGTTCAGACATGCCGACGCGATGTTCCTCGACAAGAGATGTAAGCTTCTCAAGCTCTTTTCGGAAATAGTCGATGGCATTAAGTTCGAAACCCGGAGTCGCTGCCGGATTATCTGCCTTTATCAAGGAAAGAGCCTCTCCGAGCCAGCCGAGCAGACGGTCGAGATAGACCGACACATCTTGTGCGTCGTTCAGATTGAGAATCGGAGTAAATACGGCATTAAGATTCGGAGCTATTTTGACGATATCGAGTGCCGCGATATTGAAGAGTCGTTTCTCTTCTATCATTTGTGTAATCTTGTCGGCATCATCGGAAGCTACAGCCCGGATATGCGGGTGCTGAAGAACAGCTACAACATCCTCGTAAAAGAAATTGCATAACCCATGGATTCTGCGGGCTCTCAATTGCATGGATATTATGGAATGGAGCAGGGTTGCAAATGTAGTAGTTCGATAGGGGAGACCAAGAGATATGTTTATCGATTTGATAGTCTCCGGAAGTGACAGCAATGTTGGCAACAAAAGTCCGGGATCGGGAATCACAATTGCTGTATTGATAGGGTTTTCCGGGTCGAATAATCCTTCTTTGGCCCATTGTTCAAGTAAAGGGCCTGTTGCTTTTGCCTGTGCTACATTTGATGGTATGGCGGTGACGTCAACAGTCTGTTTGTCTATGCCGGAGCAACGGAATCTGTCCGGATTAGGAAAGTTGCGTGTGAGTTCGCGTAGACGTTGAAGCGGTTTTGGCATGCTTGTTCCGTTGCAAAGAGCCAGAGGCGCTGTGTCCCAGAAAAACAAGGCAAGCTTCTTTTTTTTTAAATGCTCGAAGATTACAGTTTCGGCAATGGTGGGATCGTTGAATCCGATGAAAGCATATTTTCCGGAAATGGCGGCATTGTCAGCGCGTAGATTCTCAACGGCATTACGGAACTGGCCGCCGGCCGACATAAGATTGCGTTCAGCCAATGTCTTTTTGAATTCCTTGTATATGTCGCCGAGGATTTCCCAAAGATAGAGGAATTTGGAGCTTAGCGACTCGCTATTGTCTGTATCGGCCAGATGAATCCAGAATTCTTCAATTTCGGCTGTCAGTCTGCTTTCACCCCATATACGTGTTACGACATTTTTCTGGTCTTCATTCAGATAGTCTGCCTGAATTTCTTTTACATTACGCAAATTCTTGAAAATATCGTCTGCTGAAGCGAGAGCTTTGTCAATATCATCGAAATCGGCAATCATCATATCGCCCCAGAATATGAATCTGTCGAATTCTCGTACGGATTCATGGCGTCCTTTACGTGCGAGCACTTTGCGATAAGCGTCATATAGAATGAAAAGTTCGGGGAGGTCGGCAGTCTCCGGCGCGTCAGAAAGGATGTCGATGAAGGTACGCATCGTCATGAACCGGGGAAGCATGGCTATGCCTTTTATGTTTTTGCGTACATGATTTTTAAGAAACATTGCAGCGCGTTTGTTCGGTACGACCATTGTAAGGTCGGAAAGCTTTACCGGCGATTCATTGCCACAGCAAAATGCTGCGACAGATCCGAGGAAAGAGTTGTCGGAGGCTGTATTCATTTTCTACGCAAAAGCATGATGGTCCGCACAGCGAGATCAAAAAATATTATCTTGGCATTGGCGTTTGCCGCTATATCGCGTGCCGAGCGGTCGAACATTTCAATAAAGTCCTCTACATTCTTTTCGTTGATAAACGGATGGAAGCGGTCGATAAAGTTTTTTTCATTAGAACTCATCATCCGCAGTTCTTCGATATTAAGTTTATAAAGATAGCTCTCACGTGTGAGATGGCAACAGTATGCGAGGAATTTTATTGATGATTCGCGTCCGAGGGCTGCGGCGTCGACGCTCCATTGGCGCAATTCGGCAACTTTTTTTGCATATGCGAGGCGAGTTAGGTTGACGAACATGTCGAAATAAAGGCTATTGACATTGTTCTCAATATCTCCACCGGCAATGCGCAGTGCCATATTCACGTTGCCGTCCGACAGACGTGCGGCCTCGTCGGATGTTACGGAATCGAAACCCGATGAACGCAGAATAGACGATATTTCGGTATTCGAATATCTTGGTACCTCAATGCGTTGCACACGTGAATATATTGTAGGTATTATTCCGCGAGGATTATTGCTTGTCATTATGAAGATGGTATCGGATGACGGTTCTTCGATAAGTTTGAGCAATTTGTTGGCGGTCTCTTCTTTCAGGCGTTCAGGCAGCCATAAAAGGACAATTTTGAATTTAGAGCGACGCGTCATAAATCCGAGACGGCGAATCAGTTCTTCACCTTCGTCGACTAAGATCTGCGGTTGGGCATTGTCTTTTCCGAGTTTCTCACGCCACATCTGGAAATCCATCATGGGAGATTCGGTGATGAATTCATCAAAAAGCTTTCTGTAATCGTCGGCAATTGTGGTGCCGCCGCTTTCCTTTTTTATATAAGGGAAAGAATATAGAGTGTCAATGTGGTTGAGTGTCTGATGCTGCCTGCAGGAGGGACAATTCCCGCACGGTTCGCCTCCGGACGGATTGCTGCAGTGGATATATTGTGCGAAAGCACGTGCAAGAGCGAATTTTCCACTGCCTTCCGAGCCTTCAAGAAGCAATGCATGTGGCACGCGACCCGTATCAGCCATGTCTCGCAGACGGGTCTTGACTGCATCGTGTCCGGGAATGTCGGCGAATTTCATTATTTAGCCTTTGGATTCGGACGACCTGTTTCGGCGACGTACCGGCGCACTTCCTGGAACAGGTGGGTTGCAAACACGAAATCGTTGAGCGCTTCGTTGGCGGTATTATAAATTTTGCTCATGTCACCAACCCATTCTCGATGGCCCTTGTTAATGAAAATAATATTCTCGCCTATACCGAGCACACTGTTCATATCATGCGTGTTGATTACGGTTGTGATTCCGTATTCATGCGTGATGTCGCTGAGCAGCTCATCGATGATAATCGATGTTTTCGGATCGAGGCCGCTGTTGGGCTCGTCGCAGAACAGGTATTTCGGGTTCAGGGCTATGGCGCGGGCTATAGCAACGCGTTTCTGCATGCCGCCGGAGATTTCGGATGGGTATTTGTTCTCGGCTCCGAGAAGGTTTACACGTTCGAGACAGAACATGGCGCGTTCGCGTATTTCTGCTTTGCTCTTGTTGGTGAACATTACCAGAGGAAACATAACATTGCCGAGTACTGTCTCGGAGTCGAACAAGGCGGATCCTTGAAAGAGCATTCCTATCTCCTGGTGCAGTTGAGCCGTCTGCTCTCGGTTCATGGCGAGGACATTACGGCCGTCGAAAAGAATTTCGCCACTATCCGGCGTAATGAGCCCTACAAGCGATTTCATCAGCACTGTTTTGCCCGAACCGCTCTGGCCTATGATAAGGTTGGTCTTGCCGGTGTAGAACGTGGCATCGATATTATGCAGGACGGTGCGGCCGTCGAACGATTTGGTTAGATTGCGTAGTTCTATCATTGCAGTAAGAGCTTAGTGAGGATAAGGTCGAAAAGCAGAATGAAAATACTGCTGGTTACAACTCCGTCAGTAGACGCTTTGCCGACGTCGAGAGCACCTCCCCGTACGTTGTAGCCGAAGAAAGATGCAGTGGTTGCGATGATGAATGCGAAAACAAGCGATTTAATCAGACCATACCATACATACCATTCGTTAAAGAATGCCTGTAGGCCGTAGACATATTTCGATACCGTGATAAGGTCGGTGAATACTGCGACAAGCCAACCACCGAATATTGAGGTTGCCATGCAGAGAATAGCAAGAACCGGCATGAAGCACACGAAAGCTATTACTTTGGGCAGAACGAGGTAGTTTGCTGAGTTGATGCCCATAATCTCAAGAGCATCAATCTGCTCGGTTACACGCATGGTTCCGATTTCACTGGCGATGTTGGAGCCGACTTTGCCCGCAAGAATAAGGCAGAGAATGGAATTTGAGAATTCGAGAAGGATGATTTCGCGTGTTGCCAGACCTACGGAATAAGCCGGAATCAAAGGTGAGGCGATGTTAAGTTGCATCTGGATAGCGATAACGCCTCCAATGAATATGGATATTATCAGAACCAGTGGTATCGAATCGATGCCAAGCTTGAAAATTTCGGCGAGAGTACGTTTTGCCGTCGCCGACCAGCGGTCGGGAATCGAAAATACTCGTTTTAGAAAAAGGCAGTAGCGGCCGAAAGTAGCCAACGAAGAGGTTATAAACATTATGTTGTTACTGCGTTATTGTTTACGTCTTGAAAGGTGTGGCTATATAAGTGCACACGGTGCAAAGGTAATAAAAAATAACGAGAATACTAAGCCGTAAAGGAGAGTCGGAGCATCGACGGAAATAAATTGAGACTTTTGGAACAACGAAATTAATGTAGGATACTTTTTTGCGGATAAGTTATAAGGGCCGTATATATAATATTTAAATGTAATAATAGAATAATCAACCGAATTTGCTTATTTTACGTAGCTGGGGTTCGTTGACAATCTTTATGCGGCGTCCATCGACAAGGATCAGTTTTTCAGTTACAAATGTCGAAAGCGTGCGGATGGCATTCGAGGTTGTCATGTTTGAAAGGTTAGCGAGGTCTTCGCGCGACATATAAATTTTAAGAGTGGAATTGTCATCTTCATAACCGTAGCTGTCGAGAAGGAGCATCAGCGCTTCTGCAAGGCGTCCGCGGATATGTTTCTGAGTGAGAGTTACTATGCGTGTGTTTGAGCCTCCGAGAGTGCGTGATAGTTCGTGGATGAAGAACATTGCCAGATCCGAATTTTTGTGTATAAGCTCTTCGACGAGGTTGAGGGGGATTGCGCCGAGGGTGGATTCCTCAAATGCGAGAGAGCTGCTGACATATGGCTCATGTGCAAAAAAAGCACGGTATCCGAAATACTGCACGGGGCGTATGAGGCGAAGAATCTGAGTGCGGCCGCTGACGCCTTCTTTAATTTTTTTTACTTTGCCTTTGAGTAGGCACCAAAGAAATTCCGGCTGTTCACCTTCGGCGTAGATAAGTTGATTTTTATTGAATGTGTGAATCTGTAGATTTTCTGCAACACGACGTTTCTCATCCGGAGCAAGGATCGTCCAGATTTCCGCCATATCTTCGTTGATTACTTTTTCAAGAGTAGCCTTTAACATTGTTCTTATGTTATGGAATAGTGTTGTAAAGCAACAAAATTACATTTTTTTTCTAAAGAGAGCAAGAATGTCGGTAAAATTAACGTTTCTAAACCATGAACTAAGATATTAGTATGCTGTTTTTTTAATAATATAGCGGGTAATTGGAAAATTTTATAGAACTTTGCAGATTGAAACCGCAGTGCAGACTACGAAAAGCAATATAAATGGAATTTACTGCAGAGATTATAGCACAACACTTAGGAGGCCGCCTCGAAGGAGACCCGAATGTCAAGGTAAACACATTCGCCAAAATCGAGGATGCAACCTCCGGCTCCATAACATTTTTAGCCAATCCGAAATATACCCACTATATTTATACTACCGGTGCATCGATAATATTGGTCCGCAACGATTTTGAACTAGCACATTCTGTCAATGCGACTCTAATACGGGTAGAGGACCCTTACAGCAGTTTGGCTCGGCTTCTCAATCTTGCCGGTAGCGTCGTCAAGCCCCGGCCTTTAGGAATCGAGGACGGTTGCCATATAGATGCTACAGCTACGATTGGCGAAGGTTGCTATATAGGAGCGTTTGCTTATGTGGCTCCAGGTGTGAAAATCGGTGACAACGTAAAGGTTTATCCCGGCTGTTATCTGGGGCATGGTGTTGTCATAGACGATGATACGGTGCTTTACCCCGGTGTGAAAGTATATTATGGCTGTCGTATCGGCAAACGTTGCGTAATTCATGCCGGCGCTGTCATCGGTTCGGATGGATTCGGTTTCGCTCCCGATTCCAATGGCGTTTACCATAAAATCGAACAAATTGGTATTGTAGATATCGAGGATGATGTAGAAATAGGAGCCAATACAACGGTAGACCGCTCGACGATGGGCTGTACTCATATCCGGCGCGGTGTGAAACTCGATAATCTGATTCAGATTGCACACAATGTCGAGGTGGGACACGATACTGTCATGGCCTCGCAGACAGGAGTGGCAGGTTCGACTAAAATAGGTGCCAACTGTATGGTCGGCGGCCAGGTTGGGTTTGCGGGACACATCTCAGTCGGCGACAGAGTACATATTGGAGCGCAGAGTGGAATTCCGAAGAATGTACCGTCTGATAGTAAGATAATGGGATACCCGGCAGTGCCTTATGGCGAGTTTGCCCGAACTGCTGTAGCTTTGAAACAGCTTCCAGAGTTGATGAAGAAGCTTTCAGCTCTGGAAAAAACAGTAAAAGAATTAAAATAAAAACAATATATCGCATTTCATAGCAATGAAGCAACTTACTCTGAAGGGAGAATTTACACTTGAAGGTAAAGGACTGCACACAGGCGGGCTTCTGAAGGCCACCTTCTGTCCCGCGCCCGACAACCACGGATATAAGATTCAGCGTACGGATATAGAGGGAGAACCCATAATCGACGCTTTGGCCGAAAATATTGTAGCTACCCAGCGTGGCACTGTAATCGGCAAAGGTGATGTAACAGTAAGTACTATAGAGCATGCCATGGCGGCGCTTTATGCTTGCGGAGTAGACAACTGTCTTATAAAAGTTGATGGTCCTGAAATTCCTATACTTGACGGAAGCGCCAAGCCATTTTTCGACGCTATTGAGTCTGTGGGTCTTGAGGAACAGCACTCCGACAAGGATTTCTATTATGTGAAACACAAAGTAGAGGTTGTGGATCCTGAAAGCGGCTCCAAGCTAATGCTTCTCCCCGACGATGAATTCAGCGTGGATGTAAAGGTGAATTTTGAATCCGAGGTACTCGCCAACCAGTATGCCACACTCGATCATGTGGCCGATTTCGGAACAGAAGTCGCATGGGCGCGTACCTTTGTTTTTGTCCGCGACCTTGAGAAACTTCTTCAGGCCGGCCTTATCAAAGGCGGAGACCTTGACAATGCAATTGTGATATATGAGAATCCCAAGTCGCAGGAAGAACTTGATAAGCTCGCCGACATCATGGGGGTTCCACATCATGACGCCAATGAATTCGGCTTCATCAATCCGGAAGGAATGCACGCACCGAATGAACCTGCACGTCACAAGCTGATGGATCTAATCGGAGATATGGCCCTTATTGGCCGTCCTCTCAAAGGCCGTATCATTGCAACACGTCCGGGACATACAATCAATGCGCAGCTTACCAAGACTCTGCGTTCCGATATCAAGCGACAGGAAGTGCAGGCGCCATATTATAATCCGAACCACACACCATTGATGGATAACAATGCCATCCGTGCAGCTCTCCCACATCGCTATCCTTTCCTTCTTGTTGACAAAATCATTGACAAGAGCGAGAATTATATAGTTGGTGTAAAGAATGTGACTACCAACGAGCCTTTCTTCCAAGGGCATTTCCCGCAGGAACCGGTGATGCCCGGTGTGCTGCTCGTAGAGGCTATGGCACAGACGGGCGGTCTGCTTGTACTTACTACCGTCCCGGATCCCGAACGCTATTCGACGTATTTCATGAAGATTGACAATGTGAAATTCCGTCAGAAGGTAGTGCCCGGTGATACGCTTCTTTTCCATGTTTCCTTTATGACTCCGATGCGTCGCGGAATGGCTGTTATGAAAGGCCGGGCTTTCGTCGGGGAAAAGGTGGTGTGTGAATGCGAGTTCATGGCTCAGATTATAAAGAATAAATAACCAGTCTCCGAAATGGATGAACGTTTTGTATCGATAAATCCTGATGCCAGAATTGCAGAGGATGTAGTCATCGGACCTTTTACAACAATCGCAGAGAATGTTGAGATAGGTCCCGGATGCCGGATTGGCAGTAATGTGACGATTCTTCCGGGCAGTCGTCTCGGCTCCGGTGTTATAGTACACTCCGGAGCTGTCATAGGCGGAATCCCTCAGGATTTGAAATTTCGAGGCGAGAATACTCTCGCAATCATCGGTGACGGTACGGTGCTTAGAGAATGTGTCACAGTCAACAGAGGAACAGCGGCAAAAGGACAGACTGTAGTGGGTCGCAATTGTCTTGTCATGGCATACAGCCACATCGCCCATGACTGCATTATACACGACAATGTGATTATAAGCAATGCAAGTCAGCTTGCCGGCGAGGTGGAGGTGGATGATAGTGCCATTATCGGTGGCGGAAGTCTTATTCATCAGTTCTGTCATATTGGCGCGCATATCATGATGCAGGGCGGTGCGCTCGTCAATAAGGATGTACCTCCGTTCGTCAAGGCTGCGCGTGAGCCTCTTAGCTATACAGGTATCAATGTAATAGGTCTGCGTCGACGCGGATATTCTGCCGATAAGATTGCTGAGATTGAAGAAATTTACCGTCTGATATATAATAGCGGGCGTAATATCACTGAGGCTGTGGAATATGTCGCTCAGACTATGCCGCAGACTGATGAACGCGATTTGATTCTTGATTTTATACGCAAGGCAGATCGTGGTATCATACGTTGCTACAGCGGTGTATAAATAGAAAAACATAAGCATGGCCGGAGGG
The DNA here is from genome assembly GCA_910576775.1 of uncultured Muribaculaceae bacterium. Classification (GTDB taxonomy): domain Bacteria; phylum Bacteroidota; class Bacteroidia; order Bacteroidales; family Muribaculaceae; genus CAG-873. The sequence goes on from CAJTJV010000005.1 coordinate 68,304, forward strand.
TCCGTCGCTGATGTCATTTATAAGGCATTGGAGGAAAGTCCGGGCAACACAGGGCACCATATTTCCTAACGGGAAGCTATCGGTAACGGTAGAGTAGTGTGACAGAAAATTACCGCCGGTGTTTTCGGGCGCCGGTAAGGGTGAAAAGGCGAGGTAAGAGCTCACCGGGCGCAACGGCGACATTGCGTGCCGCACACCTTATGGGTTGCAAGGTCAAGTATACCGGCAGATAAGGGCTGCCCGCTCTTTGCCGGGGGGTAGACTGCGTCAGATAAATGACGGACGGTTGAAAGTAACTCCTTGGGGAAAGTGCTTCGACTACATAACCCGGCTTACACTTCGACCATGCTTTTTTAATTTATATTCAACTATGCCTCAGAAAAATGAATGGTTCACTGTGCCGGCGGCAGGCGAGAACGGAAAAACAGTGATAGTAACAGGTCGGCTTGATGTGGAGGATTACCGCAGCCGAGAACGCAACTCTATACGTGTGGAGGTGTCGATGTCTTATAAACCCGCGGGCGAGTTCGGGTTTCCTGACGATGAAACGGCAAAGCTCCTTGAAGAAGCTACGGAAGCCATGCAGAAAGCGCTGAAGGGTAACAAGGCTGCTCTGATGACAGGAATATTTACCGGTGCAGGGCGCCGCGACTGGGTGTTCTATACTTTCAGCACCGATGTATTTGGTTCGTTCCTGAATCGTGCGCTTGCCGATTTACCAGTCCTTCCGCTTGAGATTTATGCGGAAAACGACCCGGAATGGGCCGCTTACGACGAAATGATTTCTGTGGCAGGCGACGTTACTGCGGAGTAATTATTTGTCTTTCAGTGTTTTCGTAGGGATTGTGTTACAGTTTTATTAAATAGACGCGCGGATTAGTTATTGTCGGAAATTATCGCTAAATTTGCACGAATTTTTTTAATAGAAAACAGTAATATTTTCCACGTGGAAACAAAATACATTTTCGTTACCGGTGGGGTAGTGTCTTCCTTGGGTAAGGGAATAATCTCTTCCTCTCTGGCATGTCTGCTGAAATCGCGCGGTTTCAGAGTCACAATTCAGAAATTTGATCCATATATCAATATCGACCCCGGGACGCTCAATCCGTACGAACACGGGGAGTGCTATGTAACCGAAGACGGCCACGAAGCAGATTTGGATCTCGGCCACTACGAGCGATTCACCAATGTTCATACTTCGCGAGCCAACAGCGTCACTACCGGACGCATCTATCAGTCTGTAATAGATAAGGAACGTCGCGGTGATTATCTTGGAAAGACGGTGCAGATTGTTCCCCATATCACAGATGAAATTAAACGCAATGTCAAGTTTCTCGGCAATACCGGTGATTATGATTTCATAATTACTGAAATCGGCGGTACTGTCGGCGACATAGAATCACTTCCGTTCCTCGAGGCTGTGCGACAGCTACGCTGGGAACTCGGGCAGAACAGTCTATGTATCCATCTCACATATGTTCCATATATAGCTGCGGCAAAGGAACTGAAGACAAAGCCTACTCAACATTCCGTTAAGGCATTGCAGGAGGTCGGCATACAGCCGGATATACTTGTGCTCCGTACGGAAAAAGAGGTCTCTCCGGAAATGCGTCGCAAGATAGCTCTCTTCTGCAATGTATCTCCTGATTCCGTAGTGCAATCTAAAGACGTCAATTCTATTTACAAGGTGCCGTTGACAATGCATGAACAGCATCTTGACGAGATTGTAATGCGTAAAACAGGTACTCCTGTCAACGGAGAACCACAGATGGGTAAGTGGCTTGATTTTGTCAACAAGCTTGACAATGCAACGGAGAAAGTATCCATTGGACTTGTTGGCAAATACGTGGAACTTCAGGATGCTTACAAATCCATCAACGAATCCCTTTTCCATGCGGCGACCTATGCTGACAGGAAGGTTGATATCATTTGTATTCATTCCGAGAAGATTAATGAGGCTAATGTAGCGGAGAAGCTTGACGGTCTTGACGGTGTGATTGTAGCTCCCGGTTTCGGCCAGCGCGGTATCGAAGGAAAGTTCGTGGCTCTGAAATGGTGCCGGGAAAATGATATTCCCACATTTGGCATATGCCTGGGTATGCAATGCATGGTGATAGAGTTTGCCAGGAATGTACTCGGTCTTGAAGATGCCAATTCCACGGAGATGAATCCCCATACCCATGATAATGTCATAGATCTTATGGAAGAGCAGAAAAATATCTCCAATCTCGGTGGCACAATGCGTCTTGGTGCATATGATTGCGAGTTGCGGTCAGGTTCCAAAGCCGCTCAGGCGTATGGGACTTTGCATGTCCGCGAACGTCACCGTCACCGCTTCGAATTTAATAACGAGTATCGCGAACGCTACGAGAACGCCGGTATGGAATGTGTAGGTGAAAACCCCAATGCGCATCTTGTAGAAATTGTGGAAATACCTTCGAAACGTTGGTATATAGGCACACAGTATCATCCGGAATACTCGAGCACAGTTCTTTCTCCGAGTCCGATATTTCGATCTTTCATGGAGGCTGCTATTGCCTATCACGACGAAAAAGCAAAATAAAATCTCAACGCATAATCAATAATATATGGATAAGAATACACTCACAGGCCTGCTGCTGATGGGACTCGTTTTTTTCGGTTTTATCTGGTGGTCGCAATCTAATGCCGAGAACCAGGCGGCCGAATATCAGAAAAACGAAGAAACAGCATCTATCAAGGCTCGCGAAGATGCCAATGCTCCTTTGTCGGTCGACAGTGCTGCAATCGCGGATGCTGTTCGTGCCGTGGGCGAACAGGACGGAAGAACATACAGGTTCAGTGATGGCGAGCTAAATTTGGAACTCGACAGTGTAAACGGCCTTTCAGGTGCATACAGCGAAGGTGGTATGACGGTAAATATTAACGAATTTCTCAACGGCACAGCTCCTCTTACAAGCAAGCAACGCAAGAATGCAAATTCGGCACTCCGCAAACTTGTTGACAATGCTGTGAAATACGAAGGTTTTGCCCGCTACCTCGGAGGTGAGAATAAGGAGACCGTGCTTGAAAACGAACTTGTAAAAGTTACTCTTTCGAGCCGCGGAGCCATGGTGAGTCAGGTGGAGCTAAAAAAATATAAGACAGAAAGGACTAAAGACCCTTCCAATATCCTGCTGTTCCGTGGCGATAACGATGGTTATGGTTTTAAATTCAATACCTCTGACCAACGAATAGATACCCGCGAGTTTAATTTTAAAACAAAAGTTGAACCTGACAGCAGCGTGCTGATGTACATTGAGCCTGCTCCGGGGGCATTCTGGGGAATACGTTACAAACTTAATCCCGGTGGTTATAACTTGTCGATGCAGGTTGAACAGTCAGGCATGGCTTCGGTATTGCCGGGGAATACATCTTCGCTGGAATTCGAGTGGAACCAAAAGATGGGACGCAATGAAGTCGGTCGTACTTTTGAAGAAAGGAATTCCGGTATTTTCTATAAGTTTGTCGGTGAAGGCGTTGACGAACTCGATGCAAATAAAGATGACAGTGAATCGCTTAACGGCCGTGTTCGTTGGGTGTCGTTCAAGAATCAGTTCTTTTCGAGTGTAATCATAGCCCGCGATGCTTTCACATCCGCTGAAATTAAAAGCGAGATTCTTAAAGATGAGGATTATCTCAAAAAGCTTTCAATGTCGTCAACTGTTGCCTATACGGTAGCCGACGGCACTGCCGCTAACTTTGATTTCTATTTCGGGCCTAATGACTATCCTATTCTTTCGAATCTTGACGAAGATCTCGGTTATGACGAGGGGCTTTCTCTTACTCGTCTTATTCCACTTGGGTGGTCCCTTTTCCGCTGGATAAACACAATTATAGTAATTCCGGTATTTACCTTCCTCGGTGGGTTTATCAGCAATTATGGTCTGATTATTTTCCTATTGACTCTTTTTATCAAGCTTATCATCTTCCCATTCACCTACAAGAGCTTCAAGAGTCAGGCAAAAATGCGAGTTCTTGCTCCGGAAATCAAGGAAATCAATGATAAATATTCCGCACCGGAGGAGATGGCACGTCGTCAGCAGGAGACAATGGCTCTTTACAGCCGTGTGGGTGCGAGTCCCTTCTCCGGTTGTCTGCCGATGCTGCTTCAGATGCCTGTTCTTATCGCGATGTTCTCGTTCTTCCCGTCGGCTATCGAGCTTCGCGGCCAGTCTTTCCTTTGGGCGCATGATCTTTCTGCTCCCGACTACGTGCTGACTTTGCCGTTCTCAATACCATTCTATGGCAGTCATGTTAGTCTTTTCTGCTTACTGATGACGATAATCAACATCGTATATATGAATGTCAGCATGCAGAGCCAGCCGCAGAGCAGCGGTATGCCCGGTATGAAGGTGATGCAGTATCTCATGCCTGTGATGTTCCTCTTTATATTCAATGATTATGCGGCCGGTCTAAGTTATTACTACCTGCTGTCGCTTCTTATCACTATCATACAGACTTATATTTTCCGTCATGTGATAGATGAAAAGAAAGTTCGGGCACAGCTTATGGAAAATGCCCGCAAACCACGTAAGAAGAGCGGATTTATGGCTCGTCTCGAAGAAGCTCAGAAGCAGGCTCTCGCAGCCCAGCGAGCTCAGCAGAAACAGCAGCAACGTCGCCGCTGATTATACCGTCTGTTTAGAGACGTCCAAAGAATAGTTGCATCCCGAATGCCGGCATGGTAATTTCGGGGTGCTGTTTTTTGATATTGGATTAAATAGTAAAAAATAAGGCCACGGCATCATGCTATGCCGTAGCCGGAATTGTTTTGTAAGTTTTCGGCTAACGAAGAGTGGAGAGGTATTCGGCGCGGAGTGCGGAGTCTTCGAAGAGACCGCAGTAGTGCATGGTTGTGGTAGATGCATCCTGTTTTTCGACACCTCGCATCTTCATGCAAAGATGTTCTCCTGTGCAGACTACCATGACTCCTTTGGCTCCGACTTCTTTGCTGACCTCATCGCATATCTGGGCGGTGAAGCGTTCCTGTACCTGCAGGCGGCGTGCATATACGTCCACGATACGTGCGAGCTTGCTGAGCCCGACTATTTTGTTGTCCGGAATATATGCAATTGAGACTTTACCGAAGAATGGGAGTATATGATGCTCGCACATCGAATAGAATTCGATGTTGTTGACGGATACTATATTGGAGCCTTCATGCTCGAAAAGAGCCTGATTTATGATTGCATCGGGATTGTTCCGGTAGCCGGATGTTGCATGCCACAACGCTTTTGCGGCACGTACCGGGGTTTTTTCAAGCCCCTCCCTTGTGACGTCCTCGCCAAGGAGTCCGATTATTTCGTGTATGTGAGCTGCAATCTTTTCGATGCGCTGCTGTTCGGATAGTTCTTCCATTGTTTTCAATCGAAGATATTAATTTTATCGCGTACGATACGCATGTAAGCGGCCAAAGAAGGGAATGCTTGGCGAAGTTCCGCAAGGACGGCTTCCGCCTCCGCTCTGTTTCGGAAATCACCAGCCTTGACTCGCCAGTAAGGTGAATTGAAGCTTATATATGAACGGATTTGAGGAAATTCGTTGTGCATCCTGGCATTATAAGCTTCTGCCTGTCGTCGTGCGGTGAGTGGATTGTTGTCCTCGAAAATCTGTACACGGTATCCACTGCGCGAATGCTGTGACGACTGCTCGGAAACGCCGGCAGCAGCAGTATCAATTTCGGTCGAGTGTGCCGATGCTTCCGGCCGAGTACGCAACAGACTGTCAAGAGCCGCCGGCTGATGGATTTTTATTGTACCCCCCGACTCGATAGCGGTCACAATACTCTGAGACTCCTGAGAAAGAGTTGCAAACGATATTGTGGAGAATAGAACTGATATGAGGACTTTGGCTGTCATTTGTTTTAAAGAAAATACCCGGCCGCCTGAATGCGGCCGGGATTATTCTGTCGGAAATCGGAATCAGAATGCTTTGACGATGCCCATGAAATCAGCGCATTTGAGGGAAGCGCCACCGATAAGGCCACCGTCTACGTCGGGCTTTGCGAATAGCTCGGCTGCGTTTGAGGGCTTGCAGCTGCCGCCGTAGAGTATCGAGCAGTTGTCTGCAACTTCCTTGCCATATTTGCCGGCGATTACGTTACGGATATGAGCGTGCATGTCCTCTGCCTGTTCGGCAGTAGCGGTTTTGCCGGTACCGATAGCCCATACGGGTTCGTAGGCGAGGATGATTTTGCCGAAATCTTCAGCGGAGAGGTTGAAGAGACCTTCTTCTACCTGGGCGGCAACAACCTGGTTGAAAGTGCCGTTCTCACGTTCTTCAAGAACCTCACCGATGCAGAAAATTGGGGTAAGACCGTTGGCGAGTGCAAGAGCCACTTTTTCGCGGAGGCTTTCGTTAGTCTCTCCGTAGTATTGGCGGCGTTCGCTATGGCCGAGGATAACATATTTGGCACCAGTCGAAGCTACCATGGCAGCGGAAACTTCGCCGGTATATGCGCCGGAAACGTGGTTCGCGCAGTTTTCGGCGCCAAGACCGAGAACGGTCTGGTCGATAGCGTCAGCAACGGGTACGAGGTGAGTAAAAGGAGTGCAGATTACGACGTCGCAATTTGCCTTGAAGCCTTTGAGAGCTTCGTTCATTTCTTTTGCAAGGGCAACACCTTCGGAAACGGTGGTATTCATTTTCCAGTTGCCTGCAACGATGTTCTTTCTCATTGTTGTGAATATGTTACGTTGATTGAATGCTTTCGGAGTGCAAAGATACGAATAAGTAGAGTGCAAAAGCAAATTTATTTGATATTTGCCGAGTGTGAGTATCTTCGTGTTTTCGCAAAGATACGAAATTTTATTTAGTTCTTTTTATAAAGAGACGCAAGATTTTCGGGGACTGTCCAAGCAAATAGACAATCAACATGCCCAGAATATACGACAAGGCAATTATTCCGTGGTAAAAGCCGCTGTCGGGTGCTTTCATTGATTCGATGTCGGCTATCTCTTCTGTTGGCATAGAACCGATTGTCCGTTTCCATTTGATTATGCCATTCTCTGTGTAGACAAGCGCTTCGGGGCCACGGACAAGCTGCTGAAGGCTTACGGGATCGGTGGTATATACGTCAAACAGCGGGCGGCACCAGTCTTTCCAATTGGCGAGACGCTTGCTGTTGTTGCCGACTATGGCTATCATTTCAATTCCGTTTTTGGTACAATAATCGTATAGCCGGTTTATGTAATGTGCGAAGGTAAGATAGTGCATTCCAGGTTCGGGTACAATCAGAAAAAGCTGTTTAGAACCCGTGGAAACTATATCTGCCGACACGTCGTAGCCGTCTTCATCACGAACTGCAATACCTCCGTCGAATGATATCTCGTCTGTTATATCGTTTTCTACGAATACCCATGTGGAATCGGGAAGACTATCAAGTGTAAAATGTTTTATAATTCCGTTTTTTTCGTAAGCAAATTTTTCTTCGTCGGAATGCTGTCCGCTTTTGAAAATTGTAGTTCCAGTCTTATATGGACGGAAATCTACAAGTGGTTGTATCTGGTAACCGGCAAGAGCCAATATTAAAGGGAACGCCTGAGACAAGGTGATCGCAATCCATTGGATTGGTGCCGGATATAAGCCGGACACTTTTGGATTGTATATCAGCAGAAAAATAATAAGAGCCGTAAGGAGTATGTTCTTTCCGAATGTAATCCAGTTGGAAATAATCAGGAAATCGCCGAAACAGCCGCAGTCGGCAACCGGATCGTATATGGCGATATATAGTGTAAGGGGGAGCATAACGGCCATCATGGCTGCTGCCGTAATGATGGCAAAACGCTTCAGGGCACCCACTGCGGTAAGAATGCCGGTGCAGAATTCAATGCATGACAAAGCAATGCATGATGTCACGATGGTCTCATGGGGAATGGAGAGATGCCATACGTTGAGGTATTCGCTTACTTTAATAGCAAATCCCCAGGGGTCAATCGCCTTGGCCCAACCTGAGACTATAAATGTCGCTCCTACAATTAAACGGGCAACCCAAACTGCGATATGTAGTAAGTGTGCCTTATGTTCAGGCTTCATGAGTGAGTTTTATTATGGCAAATATGGCATAGTTTACCATATCGAAATAGTTGGCGTCGATGCCTTCGCTCACTTCTGTATGGCCTTTGTGGTCTTCGATTTCTTTTGTACGTTCAATCTTTGCCAGGATAAGGTCGACAAAAGAAAGGATACGCATAAGCCGCCATGCTTCATCATAGTCATGATTTTTGGCTTCCATAAGAGTTTTTGCTTCGGTGGCTATGCTGTCGTATAGTTTCAGGGCTTCGTCGGATTTCATGTCTTTTGAATCGGTAAATCCTTTGCGGAATTGAATAATGCCGATGATTCCGTAGTTTACAATACCCATGAATTCGGGCAAAATGCCTTCGTCGACAGCAGCGTTACCTTTTGTCTGTAAAGTACGGATGCGGCGTGCTTTAATGAAAAGCTGGTCGGTGATAGCTTCCGGACGCATTATGCGCCAGGATGGACCGTAGTCTCCGAGTTTTGCAGCATATATTTTGCGGCATATTGCCAACGCTTCGGAATATTCTTTATCAGTGTTTGTATCAGACATGGTTCTAACTATTTTGCACAAAATTACGAAAAAAATACATAACATCTGCGAGCTGTATGGCGTTTTGTTAATTTGTTGGTACCCCGGTCTGTCCCTGCATGGCCTTATCCATCATGTTTGCTATGTTCACGGCGTCGGAGCCGGTAGCAGCAAAGCCTTTCTGCTGTGCCAGCAGGTTATTCATAGCCGGAAGCAGAGTCTCGATACTGGATTTTTGAGTAAGGAAGGTGGCCACTTGCTGCGCGCCGGCAAGTTGCACCTCATCGCCGATAATGCCCAATTCTTGCTGCGCGGATGCAAGGTCTTTTATTGATTGTATTTCGGCATCCGAGGCATCCATGCGTTGGCGCATTACTGTCTCAAGCTGAGTCTCGGCTTGCTTCTGGATGGTGTATGCATTAGATAAATCTTTGCATAAATTTGAGAGTTCAGAGACTGACTTATTTACCGAGTCAAAACTAGTGGCCAACGCTGAGAAATTAATTCTGTTTTTTTTAAATTTATCAAATTCCTTTACTGTTGCCCCGATAACTTTGCGAAAAGATTCGGCGTCGGCGGTTATTGATTTGAAGCCACCACCGACATCTTCAACTTTATATTTTATAGTTACAGCCGCATTCGACATCTTTTTACGTTTTTATTTGCTTATTTGTAGAAATATTATTATGTTTGCGCTGTTAAAATATGTGCATGAAGGCTCTATATATTATATTCATAGTTTTTGGAGGACTGATATTAAGCTTTATTAATCCTTTGATAGGGTGTGTGATGGGGGTGATAACAGGAATTATATTGGCAATAGTATTTGTTCGCTATATATTAGAGCCCGAAGAAGATAAAGACTCTTGAGCGTTAGTTTTTCTAGACGCTTCCTGCAAGTTTCTCAAATCTCCTTTTTCTCTCATCCGCATTAAGCTCGGCTTTCTCGTGCCGGGCTTTGTTTTTGCCTTTTCCGTTGGCGTCCCATGGCAGGGGCAGAAGCTGGCGCGGCGTGAGTTTGCGCTTCACGTGAGGCTGTATGCAGATAGCTGCCAGAGTCCGGGTTCTTTCCCAATCGGAATGCTCCGCGTCATCTCTGCTTTGGCGCCAGGCTCCGTAGATTGCATCGACCTCGTCGAAATCGAGAATGCAGAATTCGGCGTACGACATGCCGATGCAACCTACGAATACACCTAACAGCTCAAGGATTTTCAGACTTTCGCCTTCTTTTTTTACGTTGGCGGTCTCATCGGCGTCACCGGCTATTGCGCGCGTCCATTCGTTGAGGTCGTCGACGTCGATATTGTCGGCGAAATCCATCAGCGAGCCGGCAAACGGGAATTCGACTCCTTCACGCGTGCAGGCTCCGAGAATGCAGCACCACAGCCAGGTACAGATATCGGTGAAGCTTTCGGCATCGAGCTGCGAGAGCTCGCGTCCCGTCTCCTTGCGGAAGCGGAGCATAGCCCCGGCTGTAGGGTAGCAGGGGTATGCCTTTCCGTTGATATTGATAGTCTGCTTCTTCATGGTTAAGCTCCGGCAGTTTCAGGAATCTCGGTAATGGCATTATACTGGATTTCGGCGGAGATGGAGACTCCCAAACCGACGACGCAGGGCTGCTTGAATGTTTATGAGTTAGGCATTGGAGAAAAATGCGTAAATTTGCAGTAAAAATACCGGTTATCTATAGAACCGGAAGATATTGATATGGAAAAAGAGAAACTTATCGACAGCTGGGATCGCGATCATCTGTGGCATCCGTATACATCAACAAGTACCCCACTGCCGACATACAAAGTTGAGTCGGCAAATGGTGCTGTTATCACCCTCGCTGATGGCACCGAGTTGATTGACGGAATGTCCTCATGGTGGTGTATTATCCATGGTTACAACAATCATAGAATAAATGCGGCAGCAAATAGGCAACTGTCTAAAATGAGCCATGTTATGTTCGGAGGTTTTACTCACGAGCCGGCAATTGAGCTTGGCAAAGGACTTCTTGAGGTTGTTCCTCCAACGATGAATTATATTTTTTATGCCGATTCCGGCTCTGTCGCCGTGGAGGTTGCCATGAAAATGGCTATTCAGGCTGCGGTGTCGAAAAGCGGCGACCATAAAAAAACGAATTTTGCCACTATTCGTAGCGGTTATCATGGAGACACCTGGAACGCGATGAGTGTCTGTGATCCTGTTACGGGAATGCATGGTGCATTCGGATCTGCGTTGCCTGTACGCTTTTTCTTACCTCAGCCTCGCTCTCGTTTCGACGGTGAGTGGAATCCTGCGGACATAGAGCCTATGCGCAGTCTTTTCAGAGAGCGTGCCGGGGAGATTGCCGCTGTTATTCTTGAACCGGTTGTGCAAGGTGCGGGTGGTATGTGGTTCTATAATCCGGAATATCTCCGTCAAGCAAGGAAATTGTGCGACGAATATGGAATACTGCTCGTTTTTGATGAGATTGCTACCGGTTTCTGGCGCACGGGAAAATTTTTTGCATGGGAACATGCAGGAGTAGAGCCGGATATAATGTGTATCGGCAAAGGACTTACGGCCGGATACATGACTATGAGTGCCGTTCTTGCGACTAAAGATGTGGCGGATGCTATTTCCGAAGGTGAGGCCGGAGTGATGATGCATGGACCTACATTTATGGCTAACCCTCTGAGTTGCGCAGTGGCGGTGGAATCTCTTAAGATGTTGAGGGAAAAAGATATGGCCTCGGTAATTGAAAATATCGAAGGTATTTTAAAGGAAGAACTCTCGCAGGCGAAATCTCTTGGAAATGTTAACGACGTCCGTGTGCTGGGTTCTATCGGAGTTGTGGAAGTCGACAGGTCGGTCGATGTAGGTAAATTTCAGGAAATATGTGTCAGAAAAGGAGTCTGGATTCGTCCGTTCGGAAAGAATGTCTACGTTATGCCGCCATATGTTATAAGTGACGAGCAACTCAGGTATTTATGCCGTGTACTTGTGGAAATTGTCAGCGATGAAAGGAACTATTGACAAAACTCTCGACGAACTTGAACGCTCAGGTAATTTCCGCAGTATTCCTCGCGGTGTAAGATGTCCTGACGTAGTAGATTTTACCTCGAACGATTATCTTGGCTTAGGTTTTCGAGAGGATCTGCGACGGGAATTTTATTCGCGGAATGATGTGGTGTCGATGCAATTCTCTTCATCGGCATCACGTCTGTTGGCAATGAATCAGATGTCTTTTACACGTTTTGAGAGTTTCCTTTCCGAGTTGTATGGAGGTCGCGAGGCTCTTGTTTTCAACAGTGGTTATCATGCCAATACCGGGCTTGTTTCGGCGTTGTCGGCAAAGAATACGGTGATAATTGCCGACAGGCTTGTGCATGCCTCGATAATTGACGGTATCAAGCTCGGGGGATGTCGGTTCGAACGCTTTCGTCACAACGACATGGCTCATCTGAGCAAACTTGCGAAAAAAGTCGTTGCAGAAGGAATGACGCCTTTGATTATTGCTGAAAGTGTCTATAGTATGGATGGCGATTATGCCGATATTGAAGCTCTTGCGGAAATAAAACGCAATTGTCCCGGTGCAATTCTGTATATTGATGAAGCGCATGCCGTAGGAGTTGAAGGTATGCACGGACTTGGTCTATGTCGTAGTTCGAAGGCCTTTGATGATATTGATATTATTGTGGGAACATTGGGCAAGGCATTGGCTTCGGTGGGCGCTTATGCGATTATGAAAGGGCGGTTGAAGGACTTTGCAGTGAACAAAGCAAGAAGTTTTATTTTCTCGACGGCGCTTCCTCCGATAAATATTGAATGGTCGCGTTTTATTATCGAAAAGTGTCTTGACATGGATGCCGAACGTAGTCATCTTAGAATCATTGGGCATCGTCTCTCCGAGATTTTTGCGTCGCATGGAATTGAGACTCCGGCAAGTCACATACAGCCTTTTGTAGTCGGGAATCCGAAGCTGGCAGTAGAATTGTCGGCCGAGCTTTTTAACGAAGGTTTTAATGTTCTGCCAATACGTACACCTACAGTTCCCCCGGGAACCGACCGATTGAGATTGAGTCTTTCGGCTGCATTGTCGGTTGAAGATATTGAAAAGTTCGGAGTGGTATTTGCCAAGGTGCTGAAGAAATTTGATTTATGAAGAAGAATACTGAATATGCAAGACGCCGCTCAAAGCGTCCATATAAAATGAAACCTCAGGCGAAATCAGTCATTTTAAGAACCGCGATTCTGCTTATATTATTGTGTGTACTTACTGTATGGGGGCGATGGTTTAAGAATGAGATACCGGCATTGTCGCCGGATGCCGGTGTTGCATGCCTGGAATATGTCTATATCCCTGATTCAGTATCACAGGAGATTGCCGAATACACCGGTTTTATTGTGTCGTTTAATTCTGATTTACATATTCCCAATTATTCTGCATGGGAGTTGACTGCTGACAAGACAGAAGGTGCTCTCCCTCGAAAATCAAAATTTTTTCAGGATGTGAATGTAAAAGGATGCGCGACTCTTGAAGACTATAGAAATTCCGGGTTCGACCGCGGCCATATGGCTCCTGCCGCTGATATGAAATGGAGTGAGCAGGCTATGGATGATTCGCATTCATTGGCGAATATCTGTCCACAGGATCGTTCTGTAAATGGAGGAGTGTGGTCGACTTTGGAAAAGAAATGCCGGAACTGGGCTAAACGAGATAGTGCGATAGTTATTATCTGCGGACCCGTAATGAGCGATGTGATGCCGCAGAGTATAGGGGATTCAGACGTAAAAGTTCCACGACGTTTTTTTAAGGTTGTACTTGCACCATTTGTAAATCCTCCGCGTGCGATTGGTTTTATTGTGCCGAATTATTCGAGTCCGCTTTCGCTTGATGAAATGGCATGCACAGTGGATGATGTAGAGGCTATTACGGGTTATGACTTTTTTCAATGTCTGCCGGATTCAATTGAGGATGACATAGAAAGCAAAGCCAATATAAGGATTTGGAACAAAGCTAAACGTTAATACTATGAATACAGAACTTTATTATAATCCTTCGGATACAATATGCGCTATTTCGACACCTCCCGGTGTCGGCGGTGTTGCGATTGCCAGAGTTAGCGGTGCGGAGGCTTTTGCAGTTGTCAGTCGCATATGGAAGGGAAAAGATATCGAAAAGATGAAATCGCATACAGCGCATCTCGGTGAGATTGTAGACTCAGAAAGCGGTAGAATGCTTGATCAAGTTGTGCTGACAGTATTTCGTGCGCCGGCATCATTTACAGGCGATGATGTGGCAGAGATTTCAATGCATGGTTCGAGATGGATTCAGCGTGAAATTATAGCTATGTTGCAGAAATCCGGTGCCCGTCTTGCTCTTCCGGGAGAGTTTACTCGCCGAGCTTTTGTGTCCGGAAAAATGGATTTAGCCGAGGCTGAGGCTGTTGCCGATCTTATTGCATCATCGTCCGCAGCTTCACATAGATTGGCAATTAGTCAGATGCGAGGTGGTTTCTCGCAGAAAATAAATGATATAAGACAGCAACTTGTCGAACTGGCATCGCTTCTTGAACTCGAACTCGATTTCAGTGAGGAAGATGTGGAATTTGCATCTCGGGAAAAACTTGTAAATCTCGCAGGACAATCATCGGTGATGTTGCACCGACTTGCGCACAGTTTTTCGACCGGAGCTGCTATAAAGGATGGCATTCCGGTAGCCATAGTCGGAAAGACGAATGTCGGGAAATCATCGTTGCTTAACGCAATTGTCGGCGATGACAGGGCTATTGTGAGCGATATTCATGGTACTACGCGCGATATAGTGGAAGATACGGTTGAAATCGGACCGTATATTATAAGATTTAAGGATACGGCAGGTATAAGGCGTAGTGATGACCCGATAGAGAATCTGGGTATCGACCGTTCATGGAAGGCCGCAAATACCGCTCGTATCGTGTTGTCTGTTATAGATGCCACCACAATGGAGATGCCTGATATGGCAGGCATCTCAGCAGAGCGGATGATTTGGGTTATCAATAAGATAGATAAAATAGATGATGTCGAAGCTCTTATGCAAAATCTGATATTGCCTCATGATAAAAGCAGGGTAGTAGTACCCGTTTCCGCTAAGGACGGCGAGGGAATAGATGAACTCAAAAAACTCTTGCTAAACATGATAGAGAATATGCGGACTAATGAAGGGGAGGACGAAATAATAGTTACTAATGCTCGTCATGCGGCGGCACTCGAAGCCGCAGCAGCAGCACTGGATGAACTTGTAAAAGGACTCAATGACAGCATCCCAGTCGATTTTGTCGCTCAAGACCTCCGTCTTGCCATACACCATCTTTCCACCATAACCGGCACTATCTCCACTCCCGAAATTCTCCAAACCATCTTCACTCATTTCTGCATCGGAAAGTAAAGCCCGATAAACAACAGTCGAAAACAATCACGAACAAGTGTCAAGGCGTTCATAGAGAGCGCCTTTTCTTATGTCCGAAAGTCACGGTTTTAGTCGGTGGAACCCGTTTCCACCTATTATTCACTCCATTTTTGAACCATATTTGTTGCGCAACCATGTTCGGAACAAGTCGCTCCTTTCGAGTGTGGATACATGTAAACAATGAGATACGTAGAAATACGTATGGATACATAATCGGCTCCGTGAGCGGCGAAATAAAAGTTCAAAAATGGCAACATCAAACATTAGAATCAAGAAAGTATGTGAGTGGTGCGGAAATGAGTTTGAATCTCAAAAATGCTCCACACGTTTCTGTTGCAAACGATGTGCGGAACATGCCTATAAAGACCGCAAGAGACAGGAACGAAAACAAACGACTGAAACGATGGTAATAGAAACTATCATCCGTCAGAAAGAAAAGGCGGTAAGTCGAAAGGAATATATGTCTGTTCAGGAGACAGCGAATTTGATGGGTGTAAAACGCAATGCAATATATCAGCTCATCTATCGAGGAAAGTTGAAGGCGTTTCGTCTTACATCTCGCGTTACTCGTATCTGCCGAATGGATATAGATGCACTTCTTAATACCAGCCTATATGTTCGGAAGTCGAAAGCTCAATCCTCTACAGTTGATGAAAACGGTGAGCCAATCACTGAGTTCTATACCACCAAAGAGATTATTGAAAATTTCGGTGTGAGCAATTCATGGGTGTTCGCTCAGGCAAAACGACACAATATACCGAAAGTGTATCATCGTGGCAAGACTCTCTGGAGCAAGTCGCATTGCGACCGGGTGTTTGCGGCTAAGCCGGAACCGCCGAAAGAGGAAGACTGGATTTCGTATTCGGAGGTTCGGGCTGAGTATGGGCTGACGCACGACCAGCTCCACAACTATGTGAAGTATCATGGACTGCAACGGAAGAAGGTTGGCAAATACACCTACATTCTGCGCTCCGAAATCGATGCGATACTCCGGCCACCTACATTATAAATTCCATTGGTTGCTGGTTGTCAGTCGGTTATTCGGCTGATAACCTGACAACCAAGAGATAACCAAGTAATTTCGCCACAAAAACAAACACAACAAATATGGATATATGTACCAAAGTGACTTTACGTCAACGCCTGTTGCCTTCGGGAAAGATTACACTCTATCTCGACTATTATCCGGCAATTCGCAATCCCAAGACTAACAAGTCTCAACGCCATGAATACATGGGTATCTATCTCTACGGCAATCCGACAAATCGGGTGCAGCGGGAGTTCAACCAGACGATGCTTGAAAAAGCCGAGATAATCCGTTGTCGCCGTCAGGAACAGGTAATCAACCGCCAGTTTGGTTTCATCGACCATTCACAGCAACGGGAAGATTTTCTCGCCTACTTCGAGAATGTGACCAAGAAACGCTATCAGAAATGGAAAATCGTGTATATGCACTTTCACAAATTCACCGGCGGCAAATGTACTTTCGGCGAAGTGACGGTTGACCTTTGCACCAAGTTCCGTGAGTATCTTCTTAACGCCAATCAACTGCGCCATAAGAAAAAGAAGATCTCCCGCAATTCGGCAGCCGGATATTTCTCCACATTCCGGGCATTGCTCAAACAAGCCTACAAGGAACGGCTTATAACAGAGAATATCAATGACTACCTCGATTATATCGAATGGGAAGAGGTTGACCGTGAGTTTCTGACACAAGACGAACTAATACAACTGGCGCAGACACCCTGCAAGCATGATGTTCTGCGACGGGCATCCCTGTTCTCATGTCTGACAGGACTTCGCATCAGCGACATCGAAAACCTGCGATGGGAGCATATACAACCGATTCCGGCCATCGGCCTGTGCATTGTAATAACAATTCAGAAAACAAAAACGCCGGTAAAGCTGCCGCTCTGCGATGAAGCCATCGAACTTATGGGCAATCGTGGAACGGGGAAAGTATTCAAAGGTCTGAAAAGGAGCATGACCGGCAAGCCGCTGAAAGACTGGATTACAGCGTCAGGCATCACGAAGCACATCACTTTCCATTGCTTCCGCCACACTTACAGCACTTTGCAATTCGCCGCCAACAGCAATCCCTACGCGGTGCAGCAGTCAATGTGCCACAAGGACATCGGCACCACCATGCGCTACACCCACGAAGTTCCCACCGCCCTTCTGGAGACCCTCGGCAAAATCACAATTAAGCCGAAATAAAAGAAATAAAGGCCCGATGGCAAATTTGTATTGCAAAATTTTACGACAATAATCTTTTGCATTTCAAAATTTATTATTAACTTTGCAATCATATTATTGACATGCATATAATATCGCATAAAAAACTCAAAGACTTCTTTGAAACTCCCGGACGAGAGGATTCAAGGGTGGCGTTAGAGCGTTGGTATGACATCGCCCAACAAGCCGAATGGCATACCCTTTCTGACATCAGAGAGGATTTCCCGGCAACAGATTATGTCGGGAACCAACACTATGTGTTCAATATACGAGGCAACCGCTATCGCCTTGTAGTGGTAATCAAATTTACCATAGGGAGGGCTTATATCCGTTTCGTTGGTACACATAGCGAGTATGATAAAATTGATTGTTCAACCATCTAAATACAACTTATGGAGATAACCAAACAGCAATATGAGTATTCTCTGAACAGAATCGAGGAACTGCTGCCGCTCGTTACAGATGAAACTCCGGCAAGCGACAAAAACGCGGTTGAACTCGCCATCGTCTCCGATATTGTGGAAGCATACGAAAAGTTGCATTTTCCCATTGCCAAACCGACCATCGGAGAACTGATAAGCCTCTCAATCGAGGAAAAAGGAATGACCCAGAAGCAACTCGCGGAGAAACTCGGCGTGAGTCCATCGCGTGTTAGCGACTACATATCCGGACGTGCCGAACCCACCCTGCGCATAGCCCGTGCAATATGCCTGATTCTCGGCATCACCCCTGCCGCTATGCTTGGGATGTGATACTTCAAATAGAACCGTATAGATTGAAGAACCATTACCATTGCGTAGTGGTTCTTATTTTATGGCCGATAATAAGAGCAATAAGGTATTATTCCAGATATTGGGAGCATTGGCAGTGCTTCTGATAGGCGGTTTTGCGTACAGCAAATATATCGAGATGCGCATGGCCGGAGCAAGTGGCGAGGATGCCTTTTTGTTTATGATGATGGTGTTCATCGGCATACTTGCGGTTGTCGGCATAGCCGGATGCTTCATATATTACTACATGATTCCGGAGGGGAATAAAATTCATAAAGGGTTTAAGAAACTAAAAAGAAAGGCACCAAAATCTGATACCGGGAATGATATAGGAATCAGCAAGCCGGATTATGAGGAGGAAATCAAGCGTCAAGAAAATGAAATGATTCGTCAACGGGAGGAATTGTTTTCCATCCTTTTCTCATACACTGATGCGACGTTCAGAAAGATACTGTCGCCATCCCAAATAGAATTATTGAACACGAATATCCGGAAATTCACTGATGGTGACGAGGGCATTGAAGCCGTTGAAACTGCGAGAAATGAATTTGTAACGCCCATCGACCTCTACCATTTCGCATGGAACATCGCTATTCGGTTAATCGCCAACGACAAGTCAAGAAAATTTCGAATCAGCACGGCATTTTTCATAAAAACGATGTTTCCCGTAACATTATCCGACCATGCGATTACCACTATAGCGAACAAACTTACCACGACCGACGGAAAATATTCCCTTTGTCTAATCAAGCCGGAGGAGGAACTGCGACCTCATATATTCCCCGGAACGGAAAAACTGGCTATCAAAAGCAACTGATAGCGACCGGTTATTGGTTTTCAGTTGGTTATATCGTTGAAAACCACGCAACCACTATATAACCTGTCATCTTTGCGGCGAGATG
Source organism: uncultured Muribaculaceae bacterium (assembly GCA_910576775.1). GTDB lineage: Bacteria > Bacteroidota > Bacteroidia > Bacteroidales > Muribaculaceae > CAG-873. The sequence continues at coordinate 87,201 of CAJTJV010000005.1, forward strand.
ATTTAACCCCGTCTCGCCACAATATGAATGAACAACAACTAAGCATCGAGGCAATGCCTCAGAACATGGCCCGGCTTGAAGATAAAGTCGATGCCCTGACCGAACTGGTAACAAAACTTTCCGTGCAGTTCCATAACCGGACTGCGAAACCACCCGGTGAGGAATTTATCGGAACGGAGACTGCCTGTGAGATTTTGCATCTTTCAAGCTCGCGCATTTATGCTCTTGTGCAAGAAGGTCGCATACCGTTCTATAAGCCCGGCAAAAACCTGCTGTTCCTGAAATCGGAATTGCTCGACTGGCTCCGACAGTCGCGTCGAAATGGCCAGTTATCCATCGATGAACAGATGCAGGCAATGACAAAAGGAATGCGCAACAGTGCAAAAGGGAGGTGGAATCTATGAACGGATGTGACAATAAACCAAAGGCGGTTAATCTCTATCTGCTTATGCAGCAGTTCTGGCGGGAGAACGAGTACGAGCAATTTTCCACAGCGGAGATTGCGATGTATTTCTTCCTGATCGACCGTGCCAACCGACGCCGCTGGCAGATGCCGTTCAAGTGCCCGACCTCTGCCGTAAGTGACGCTATCAAGGTTACGCGTCAGACAGTTGTCAACGCCCGTGAGTCGCTTCGGGAACGCAACCTCATAACCTTCTCCAAAGGAACTGGCAAGGGTGGTTATCCTATGTATTCACTTGTCTTGACTGATAGCTTGACGGAATCTTTGTCTGATGGATTGCCGGAAGATTTGCATGGTAGCTTGACAGAAAACTTGTCGGGAAACTTGACACCCTATAATATAGAAGATAGAAATATCAAAGACAAAATTTCTTCTTCAAATAAAAAGGACGATGTGAGAATCCTGGATCTTGATAAACTTGAGGCTTTGTTGATTAGCGACGAGCCGTGGCTCAATGAAATCATTTCCCTACTTTCTTCCAGATGCCAGATAGACTTGCCGAATCTGAAATCTTACCTCGCCAACTTCTTCCGCTACCTCCGTTGCCAAGGAATGAAAGGCAGGGAAGAAGCGGACTGCCGCAGGTATTTCGTCAACTGGCTCAGAAAACAACCAATAGACAAACTCAAAACCAATGCAACAAAACAACCGACAAATGACGCCCGTCGAAGTTCTGATGTCACAGCTTCTTCAGCGCGGGACTACGAGGGAGCGTTTTAGGCTTCCTCTTTCAAAAGACGATGCCGCCCGTGTGCTCCTTGCCGCAGTCAAGGCCGAGGTGGAACATCGCTGCCGTACTTTTGTAATGAGCGACACTCTCAGGAATCACGCCATGCGGATAGCCGACTGGCTTACCGGTGACAATTCGCAGTTCGGACTGTTGCTGTGCGGAGGATGCGGAAACGGCAAGAGTACTTTTGTGAAAGCATTCCAGCAGATTCTCAACAAACTTTCGATAATCGTGGATGAATCTGCCGAGTACAAGGAGAAGTATCAAATTAGGATTTGCGATGCGCGTCATCTCACCAGATTATGCAAGGACAACTATAACCAATGGCATAATTTGTGCAATCAAAGGATGCTCGCCATCGATGACCTCGGCACCGAGCCGTTGGAGATTATGGACTATGGGAATGTCTATTATCCGACAACCGATATGCTGACGATGCGCTACGACCGGCAACTTTTCACAATCATTACTACCAACCTCACTCCACAGGAAATCCGGGAAAAGTACGGTGACAGGATTGCCGACCGCCTTAACGAAATGATGGTCAAGATAGTCTTCGAGAATCACACTTATAGAAAGCCTTAATCGGCAACCCGTGCGCTTGCGCGGCTTCTCCGCAATCGGAACGAAAGTGAAGATGGAGGAGGATTGCAAGGTTGTTTTTTATGTCCCATAAAAATTGGCATTGGCTCCCTATCGGTTGCCGGATAGCCAAAATTTTGAAATCATCCTGATTCCGCCTTCAACCTTTTATCCTCCTACATCATTTTTAACCCTCCTTTATAACTTTAACTTTTGACTTATGACCAACAATAAGCGTGGGCGCAAGCCCAAACCGGAGTGGCAACGGCTCCGCAACGAGATCAAGTTGCACCTTGACGACGGAACATTCGCTGTGGTAAAGGACATGGCAAGCGAAGCTGGGCTGTCCCTCAACCGTTTCATAACACGGGCGGTCTTGGGCGCGAACATCCGCAAGGCACTGACCGAGGATGAATACCGTATGGTGCGCTCCCTTCAAGGTATTGCCAACAATCTCAACCAGCTTACCCGATGCGCCAACGGCATGGGTTTCGATTCGGTAGCTTCAAGGATTGACAGTCTGCTTGCTCTCACGCTCGATTTACTCTCCAAATTCCGTATGTGATGATAGCCAAATTCAAAAATCGTGTGGATTTCGCCGGCGTTGTCAGCTATGCCAACGACAAAAAGAACGATGCCAAGCGAGGACGGCTCATCGCTCATCAGGGCGTGTGCATCGTTTCAAACGAGACCATCGCCGACAGTTTCAATACCCATCTGCGGCGCCCCGACATCCGAGGACGGGTACACCACCTTTCCCAGCCGGCAAAGCATGTGTCAATCTCATTCTCACCAAAAGATGCGTCATTATTCCCCGACAACGAACATGGCGACCGCTTCATGGCACAGCTTGTAGAGGAATGGCTGCAAGGGATGGACATAACCAATGCCCAATATATCGTGGCGCGACATTTCGATAAGGCACACCCTCACTGCCACCTCGTGTTCAGCCGTATCGACCTCGACGGCAATGCGATCTCCGCATTCAATGAACGCATCCGCAGCGCAAAGATCTGCAAGAAAATAAAACTGCGTCACGGTCTGACATTCGGCAAATCATCAGGCGAGGATATTAACCGCGACAGGCTGCGCCCGATTCAAAGAACACTATTTGGTATGAGATCCGCAGTACTTTCAGCAGCCGAGTCTTCGACATCATGGACTGAATTTCAGAATGCTTTGGAATCCCAGAGCATCGAGGCCTGTTTCAGTTTCAACCGTTCGACCGGCGAACTCCGTGGCATAACCTTTGCAAAAGACGGCTACCGCTTTTCCGGTTCAAAACTCTCCAGGCAGAAGCTGACATACAGTAAACTCGCTGCTAAATTCGGAGAGATTTCAAGCCTGCGTGTTGCTGATTTACCCGCCAAATCCACACAACAGGCATCCGGAATTGACTCATCTTCAGATTCAAAAGAAAAGGTTCTGAAAACGCCAACCAAATTCAAAAAGGAGAATATCGAAACGATGGTACCCACTGCACATGAGCCTGTTATATCAATTATACCACTCTCCGCCATAATCGAGCTATTAGCCGGAGGCCCCGTAGTTGTGTCCTCAGGAGGTGGAGGCACCACCAATGATCTTGATTGGAACGATGAACGCCGTCGCCGTCAGGAAGCCATCGAAAACCGATACATTCACACACCATTCAAACGCAGAAGATGAACGCAAAAGACAAAGAATACATCGACCGCCAGACCAACCAACTCCGTTCGGACATCAATCAGCTGTCCGAGCGATTGGTTGCGCTTGAAGGCCTACCGGTTGAATTGCCCGGCTCCGATATTATCAAAGTGGAAGTTGACATGACGCAATTTCGCTCAATCGTCGAGGAATACTTCAATCAAACCATCAATGACTTTGAGAGCAAACAATCATCATTACTCGCCCTATACGATTATATGGCCAAGACTCTGAACAAAAATCTCGAAATCACAAACGAGCGATACAAACTTATCCACTCCGGACTTGTCCTGATTCACAAACGATTCCTTTCCTCCAAGACTGCCAAAAAGCCCCAACAGCAACCCGTAACCACACCGCAGCCTTCAAAAATACATCCCCGATTACTCGCCAGCCTCCCATCCGGCATGCTCCCGGCAATCCATGAGTTGCGTCATCGCCTCACCGTCCGCATCCGCTCATGGTTCACCGGCCATTTCACCCTCCAACGCGGCTATATCATCCTGTCCCTCCTTTTATACCTCGCCCTCTTCCTTCTCCTCGCCACCAACCGCTTCTCCATCACCATCAACTAGAATTTCAACTATGACTTTATCCTTATATGGAGGCATCCAACTCTTCGCCCTCGTCTTCTCCAAGGACTCATCGGACTGCCGCTTGCACAGCAAGAACCCGACGTCACCTGCATGCGCCTCTACTAATACCTAAACATAGCCCGACAGTAATCTCTTCGTAGATATTTGTCGGGCTATGCTATATTCCATTTACCAAGTGATTACCCGGTCAACAATGTCTTGCTGTTCAGCTGAGGTTCGACGGAGATAGATTCGGGTTGTTTCAATGCTCTCATGACCCATTAGGTCGGCGAGGAGAGATAGATCATTGAACTTTTCGAGAAAGTTCTTTGCAAAGCGATGGCGGAATGAGTGGGGATATATAACCTTTTCATTCAGACCGTATTTCTTAGCATAGTGCTTCAACTGTTGAGAGATACCCCTCGGCGTGATTCTCTCTCCGAAGCGATTGAGAAACAGATAGCCTGTTGCACGGTTCTCGGAATTAAGCCAGTCCATAGCTTCCAATCGGAGTTTCTTCGGGATGAAAAGGCGACGAATCTTACCACCTTTTGTGTAGATATCATAGTAGCCTAATGCCACATGTTCTGCTTTGAGTTGTACCAGTTCGCTAACGCGGGCTCCGGTGGCGGCAAGAAAGCGCACCACGAAGTACCATGTTAGTATTTTGCCATACATTCACTGACATTCAAGAAGATTTATTATCATTCATTTTCAAATAGTTAGATTCTTGATTGTTTCTATCCGTTTTCCTCAAATTGCTCTTATTTTCGCATTCAGTACACAATTAGTACGATTCGATTGTTAATATCTGTTGTGAGCCGTTTTCACGTTTGATTACGCCTCATTACCTTTGCATAAAACAAAGATAATCACCTATGGCTAAAGTAGAAAGCAAGAACAAACAGAACCCGAAACTCGTACAGTCCGAATTGCAGGACGGTCGGGCAAGCCTTGCGTTGGAGTATTACCTCGGACGCAACGAAACCCCGGTGCTTGATGAAAACGGCAACCATGTCCTCTATACAGAGGGGGCGATGAATGGAAAGCCGAAATATAAAATCAGGCATATTCGCAAACGAGAGGTACTGAACCTCTATATATGGCTGCACCCTCGCAACCAACAGGAGCGCACCCAAAACAAGAATACTCTCGCACTCGCAGAGAAGATAAGGTTTGAGCGCGAGCAGGAATTTCTCGAAGACCGTGAGGGATACCGACTGAAAAAGGACGGAGAGAACGACTTTATCAAATACTTCCGCAAGCATTGGGAGAACGAGCTGTATTCAAAGCCCGTGAGAGTCACCTATAAGACCTCATACAACCGTTTCATGAGATTCCTTGCAGCCACGCCACGGTTCCAACGCTACACGTCATTTCTCCGCATGGAACTGATTACACCCGAAATGGTGACATCATTCACTGATTTTCTGAAAAAGGTTGCCAAAGGAGAGGGAGCGCACAAGTCCTACTATATGTTCCGAACCGTAATTCTTCATGCCATCGAGGAGGGTCTGATGAAAAAGAATCCGTGCAAGGGAATCGTAATACATCGTGACGTGAACACGCTGAAAAAAGAGATTCTGACAATGGATGAAATCAAACGCCTTGCCGCTACTCATTACGAGGGAGAGGACACGGCGTTGCAACGTGCATTTCTCTTTTGTTGTTTCACCGGCATACGTTGGTGCGATACCATGAGCCTTACATACGCCAATGTCGATTTCTCGGCAAAGATTCTACGATTCAACCAACAAAAGACGGAGGGACGTAGCGCACACAGTGGTGTCACAATACCATTAAGTCCGACATTGCTGAAACTCATCGGAGAACCTACACAGCACACATCCGAAAAGATATTCAACATCACCTGCTACCGTACAACCGCAATCACACGTTTGCAAAAATGGGTAAAGACAGCAGGAATCAACAAGAATATCACATGGCATTGCGCCCGCCACAGCTTTGCGGTGAATGTACTTGGCGCAGGGGCGAACATCAAGACAGTTGCTTCTCTTATGGGACATTCAAGCATCAAGATGACCGAGAAATATCTACACGTCATAGACCAGCAGAAGCAGGACGCAATCAACAGCCTCGGGGACCTTGACTATGACTGCGAGGCTGTCAGCGTATAGAATTATCCTTGGCATTTTTGACACTTTGGCATTTTCAGAACTCTCTGATTCGGCATCGGAGGGTTCTTCTTTTTTTCGTTGCCTATTACTGAAAATTTGGTTTGGTTCGGTACGGGGGTGTATATATAAGGCTAAACCGAACTCGGAACACCATTGGGTATAAAGGGGCGACGAAAAGAAAAAATCAATGATTTTCGCTTGCATTATCTGCACTATATGCATTTTGGAACGTAAAAATGCAGGAAATGCAAAAAGTGTAATGATGTCAGTTAGCATTTTTCAGTGATAACCTTATGCACACTTTGCACCCTTGCACACTTTGAAAATGCCAAAGTGTCAAAAATGCCACGATGTAATCTTGAAACTTGGCTTATGCAGAGAAATCCTCTTTATTGATAAAGTTTATTGATAAAGTTGACTTCTCACATTGTGCAAAAGTGCAAGAAATTCAAAAGGTAACAATGAGAAAAAATAGGATAATGACAACGAGAAAAAGCCAAATCCAAATGGTCGGCAAGATACCTTTCGGGTGTACCGAAAGAGTGTATCCCTTGCTCCCGATGGTCGAGGAAATCATTACAACGACTACTCCTATTACAATCGCTACATTGGCAAAATGGATATAACCACTGTGGTGATTATCGTCATTTAGATGAGGAGAAAAGAGGAGTGCAAGGATATGTTTCGGGATTTCTTTTTTCGTTGAAAAATAATTTCCGAAACCGCGACCAATATTGTGGTCGCTCTTTGCTTTTTTCGTTGCCATAATAGACCACTTGAGAGTGGAGCGAGTTTATGTTTAGGTATTACCTGTAATTCCAAAACGCTCCACAACATCATCTCCCGATAACGCCCTCTAACATCAATGACGAAATGACTGAATGGCAAAGTGACCAATCATCCGGATGATTAAATGATTCGATGAATTGATGACTGAATGATTAGTCATCCAATCATTCAGTCATTCCGTAAATCAATATCAAAGCCAATGCAAAATACAAACACAACACCGTCATGGAAATTACACCGTTTGGAAATTCCTTAGCATATTAGGGAATTTTCCGAGCCGCATTGCCTGGCAACGCTGAAAATATCCCCAATATGCCAAAGGTCAACCTTTGGAATCCTCACCGTTATTTCTCATCATTGAAACAAACGCATTGGCATCTATATCCAATGTCTGATTGTTTCGCAAGAACCAAGCAATATAATTTGGGTCGGTTGCAAAGATTTCTCGAAAGGTTTTTCCTTTATACTTCCCAAAAGAAATTACGTCATCGGGAGTTGCTTTTGGGAACACTCGATTTATTTCGGTCTCAATAATACGCTCTCTATCCGATGAATTTTCCGGGATATTTAACAGTTGGTCGAAATCGACCCTAAAATAAGGGTCTTTCTCCATTAGCCAAAAGATGTATTTAGGGTCTTGTGAATATATATCTTTTATGGTCTTTCCTTTGTGTTTCCCAAATTCAATCACATAGTCAGCATGACGAGTAGGAAATATTTCATTCATGTCAACACCGGGAACATCAAGCAGAACCCATTCCCCACATCCGGCACAAGGAATTTCTTCATCCGTGATTTGAGGATAACATTGTTCTCGATATTCATTATTTGGCTTACCATCCACAAAGCACTTCCCATAGGCTTTGCCGTATTTACCACGAGGCTTAACCGTTTCAACTAAGAAAGTCCTATCTCGATTAGGATCAAGACGTCTTTCTTCGCTTGAAGAACGAGCCAATCCCAACTCACATCTTTTCACCAAGAATGGAGTCCGCTTGCCAATGTTATAGTATATGCTGAATATATTATCGCTTGGATACATGTGCTATTTCTTTGAATTGAATAATGGCCTTAGCGCACTTTGGATTGCTTTCCGAACATCATCAGCTTCTGTTTCACCTTGACCCTCTGCCGTGCAAGTGCAAATTGGACGCTGTGTATATGCTGATATAAACTGAATTGTAACCTCTATGGAATATCCGAGATTGACATTTCTTCGCCCCGTTTCTCCAAAGTTCACAATCATTGTTTCTTTTGCGTTGTTCGGATTCACTTCATTGACTTGGATAAATCCGTTCTTAAAAAGAATACCAGATATTAGAGAGGCTGGGTTAATGGATTTGGTGGTTCCTCCATAAACGCCATACTGATTGCCAAACACCCCTGAACTTGACGTGTAATCTCCCGTGGGTGATATGTAGAAATAACGATAATTGTTAATAGAATCATCGTAAGTGTGGATGATAGGAGGACGCATAGATGCGCACCCACTCAATATACAGATAGCCAATAAAGACATTAGGCTTATGTAAGCGTGCTTATAAATCCTCTCCATTCGCACGATTGTATTCGTTATCATAAAAAATGGCTATAAAATAATGTCCAAGGTATTCTTCAATCTTAAACCAAACAGAGCGTTTAGAGTACAAATCCATCAGTTTAAGAGTAGACGCAACGTCTATTTTGTTGCCGGCTCTATCAGACATCGTGATTAAAACATGTTTCATCGGTTCAATCTCTTTTAATAATGAATCCTTGGGAGCAGGTAACTGATAAAAAGCAGCCTCATACCGTTTATTGTTTACTCGCATCTCATATCTGATATCTTCATTTTTGGGAATTGCGATATCCTCATATTCAGGGAACATACAAGAATCCGTTGAACATGGCAAATAGTTCCCCTTGCTTAAAAATTGGTGACACAGATTATTAAATCGAATCCGAATGTTGGCAATATCTTTATCAGCAGTGGCCGAATATACGATAATACGACATACTTTATTATTGTTCTCTCCAATTTCTAAAATTACATCCGAGCCATTGAATCTTCCTTCCAACTTGTCACTCTGAGACGAGGACCTAAAGCCCTTTTTTCGCAAAGCTTTAACCATTTCAGATTTAGGCCCATCGACAGGGATTCCGAGGAACTGTGTTACGTCTTGTTGGGCATATGCACATATCGCAACCAAAACGAAGATAATGCCTGCTATTATCTTTTTCATATTCTGATGTATGCGCACCTCAGTTCCCATAAGTGCAGTTAAAAATCAAGAAGCGTGGAACTGTAATGCCACGTCTTAATGCGAAGGTGGTAGGAGTACCTTGATGAGCAGATGTGGGAATAACAGCCCCACGCATATGCGTGGAGACCATTACGCCGTCTCTTGCTCATGTGAATAAAGTTTCCTACGCTTATCGCATACAAGAAGAAGACATAACGCCTCTTTTTTTCAAAATATCATGATTGGATTACTCCTAATCAACTGCAAAGTTAAGACTTTTTGCGTTGCAAGTCAATAGGCTTGGCAAAAATAAGTTTGGTTTAGTTCTATATATAAATATATAAACTGAACCAAACCTATACAGATATGCGGGGCAAAAGAGAAATGACCGCTAAAATTTTTCTTTTCACCAGCCCATATCACCACATCATTGTTACCACCGAAAAAAAAAGAAAATCAAGGCAAATAAATAAAGTTAACGACCGCAAATCATCTATAATTCGCTTCTATACAGTTGTCAGCAACTCTCTATATAGTACGGATTTAGTACAGTTTTGCGTGGATATATTATTGATAATCAGTACAAATATGCCATAAACTAAAATTGAGGTTAGATTTTCCTCTTTCCTCAGTTTGTTCTTGAGAAAGGTGTAGTCGGCGTTGCTGATTACATTCTCCAGAAAGGAGCGTTGCTGAACCTTTACAGATTTTAGCCTCAATCGAGACTTATTGCAGAAAGTGAGATACTTGTTCAGAGCCTGAATACGGAGATTGACCGTCTTAGGCTTGAACGATTCGATGAGATAGGTTTTGTAGAGCAACAAGTTTTTCTTGTTGAGCTCTTTATGACGTGAAAAGAACTCATTGACCGCATAGCAATACGCGGCAATGGTATTCTTCGCCATATTCCCATCTCTAAGGAAGATTTCAAAGTCTTTTGTCATATTGTAAATCTTATTAGTGAGACAGATACTAATAAGATATAAGCAAAGGTTTACTTTAAGTAATTCCTATTATCGGAATAAACGCCTCATCGCATAATTACCAATGCGATGGAAAAACTGACAAAGAAGCTAAATATACTCCTTGCCGAAAGAGCAGAATTAGAAGCTGGTTTATTTGATAGGCTTTACAAATCTATTCTTCAAGAAGCAATTCAAGGACGACTTGTTCCGCAGATTGAATCGGAGGGAACAGCCGAAGAATTGCTTGAAGAAATCAGAACCGAGAAGAGACGGCTTGTTAGAGAGGGCAAGCTTAAAAAGTCAGCCATCGCCAACGAAAGCCGCATCTTCCGAGGTGACGATAACAAGTATTATGAGCAGATAGGATATAAAGTGACTAATATTGACGGAGAGATTCCTTTCGATATTCCTGAAACTTGGAGATGGATTCGCTTGGGATATGTTATTGATTTTTCCTCAAATAGCTCAATGAAATCTGAAAATATTCATCAAGACGCTTGGATTCTTGATTTAGAGGATATTGAAAGGGAATCCGGAATTTTGCTACGACGAAAGAAGATGTCAGAGTCAAATGCGAAAAGTGATAAACATCGCTTTTATGCTGGAAATATTTTATACAGTAAGTTACGTCCATATCTAAACAAAGTACTTATAGCAGATATTGATGGCTATTGTACATCGGAAATTCTTGCTTTTGATTTTGGCAAAATAAATTCTGAGTACGCTCTCGCATATTTACGAAGTCCATTTTTCGTAGAGTACGCCATGTCAGATGCTTACGGCGTTAAGATGCCTCGTTTAGGAAGTAAACAAGGTAACAAGGCTCTTATGCCAATTCCTCCTTTGAATGAACAACATCGTATTGTGAATCAAATTAAACGATTAAAATGTAAACTCTGATAGTTCCTGTAATCTATGGACAATTCTTCTCTGCTCTTCAAATGGAGGTAGAGGGAAAAGTTTATTTTCAACGTAGCCGCTGATTATTCGCTGTTGATTAGCTGTACCTTTGAATGTTGCTTCATCAATGAAACATGGACTTTGAAGAAAGGCAAGCACATATTCAGGAGATATTAGATTGGCAAGAGGCCTAAGCACTTTTAACTCCGTCGTTCCTGCTCCTATCCCAGACGGAAGGCCATGAAAAATAACAGATTTCCGATTCTGAAAGCACGGAGTAATCTTAGCAAAAGCAATATCACCATCAGCGAAGTGAGTATATCCTTGCTTTATGCTTTTCCACTTAGTCAATTGAAATGTGAACCCCGACCCGTATCCAGCATTAACGGCCTCCATAGGTACGAAAGCGGCCTCAGTATCATCCTTAGCTTCGTTCTTGGGATTGATTTGAAAGATAGCTTCCATCCGACACCATCGCCACGAGACTGGAATATCAAAGGGTATTTCTTCGCTGATTTCTTTTGTATTTGAGCCTATCTGCTCATAATACTTGTTATCGTCACCTCGGAAGATGCGACTTTCGTTGGCTATTGCGGACTTCTTTAGCTTCCCTTCTTTGACCAACCGTCTCTTTTCTGCTCTAATTTCTTCAAGCAATTCTTCAGCTGTTCCTTCTGATTCTATTTGAGGGACGAGTTCACCTTGAATAGCTTCTCGTAATATGGACGCTTTTATTTTTGCAAATAACTCTTGATTGATAGTATTCAAAAGCTCTTCATCGTGTTCGTATTGATTGAATATTGGTGCGAGTTTTTCAATTTTTGAAATTATATGTTCTTGTTCTGACAAGGGTGGTAAAGGGAACAACACCTCTAACACATTTGAAACGGCAAGTCCCGGTTGTGCCGTTGCTGTGGCATATTGATTGAGGTTTAATGCTGTTAAAAAATGATACAGAAAAATAGGAGAGATAATCTGATAGGAGTCAACGACTACCGCATGTTCTGTCGCATAGAAATCTCCATATTCGATATTTAGACATCCGCATAATGCACCTTGACGACCAACAATAGCGTAATGGCCACTTGTGTTATATAAAGATACATATCCACGCAAACCATTTCCTCCCACGCATCGATATGGATGCGAAACGGACTTGTCTTGAAAAATTTCAGAAGATGGAATATTCTTTCCAGCTTGCATTGAGCATATATGCTTAATTCGGCACCATTCCCAGCCATTCGGGAGGTCGAAGGGAATCTCATCGTCGATGCAACGGACGGCGCCGGTGGCGAGAGTCTTCTCATAATAGGAATTGTCCTCACCACGATAGATGATCGTTTCGTTTTTGTCGCGTTTGACTTTCTTCTCTTTTACAAGACGAGCCTTCTCTGCCCGGATACGTTCAAGAAGAACGGATGCGGGTTCGTTATTGGGGTCTTGGGGTACGAGCTTACCTTGAATGGCCCACTGAAGTATGCTATTACGGAGTTGTTTGCCAGTCATAGTCAGTCGATTTCAATCTTAAATCCGAGAATATCCTGTATCTCTTGCAATGTTTTGTCAATCTGATGTTCGAGAGCCTTACGTTTCTTGTAATACTCTTCGAGTAACTGCTTGGGCGGAAGTACTTCCTCTTCTTCCTTGGGGAATTTACAGCGGTCGAAATTACAGTCACTCTCAATCAATTCCATGACAGTGAAACAACGTGACTTTTCATCATTGTCTGATACAATCTCTTTTCGGTCATTCCACCATTCTGAAATCGGAGCGGTATGCTCCAGCTTCATTGACTTGGTTTTAGAGAAATGCTTATACCCCTCTGGCATATCAAGACGATAGAACCATGTTTCTTTCGTAGAAAATCCCTCCGGTGCACCCTCAGCACGCTCGTTGTTGAAGAAGATTATGTTTGTAGCAATACTCGTGTACGGCGCAAAGATGCTACCGGGCAAGCGTATTATGGTATGAAGATTGAATTCTTTAAGCAGCTTGGCGCGGATAGCCAATTTAGCATTATCTGTTCCAAACAGAAACCCGTCTGGAACAATAACTGCCGCCCGACCTTTTTCTCTGAGACGATACATTATAAGTACCATAAAAAGATCGGCGGTTTCGCTACTACGCATGTCTGATGGAAAGTGTGATTTGACGTTCGACTTTTCATTGCCACCATATGGCGGGTTCATCAGTATTACATCAAATTTATCTTCGTCGGTGTAATTCAGTACATCTTTTATTAGCGAATTATCATGATAAACAAGCGGATTATCAATGCCATGCAACAACAGATTAGTGACACACAGCATATAGGGAAATTGTTTCTTCTCTATACCGTAAACCGAGTGATTAAATAGCTCTCGGTCATCCGCTGTCTTGACACGTTCGTCAAGGGCATTGAGCCAACTGGTAATAAAGCCGCCCGTACCACATGCGAAATCAGCCATTCTCTCACCAATCTCAGGATTAATTATGCTAGCCATAAAGTCGGTTAATGCACGAGGCGTGTAAAATTCGCCCGATGAGCCGGCTGCCTGCATTTCTTTGAGGATTGTTTCGTATATTTCCCCGAATGCGTGGCTTTCTTCATAATCACCGAGATTAAGGCCGTCAATAACATTTATAACCTGTCGCAGCTGCACTCCATCCTTCATATATTGGTTTGCATCTTCAAACATAGTCTTGACAATAGCATGGCGAATCGGAGTATCAGGGGTTACTTCAATTTCCTTCAGGCTATTGAACAGAGTGTTATTGACAAAGTCCAGCAGGTCATCGCCGGTCAAAGCGTTTCCGGAGCCATCGTCATGAGCCCAGTTTCGCCAGCGACATTCCTCGGGGACAATGGATTTATAATCGTCTGAATCCATCTCCCAGTCGTTTTCTTTCTCATCATAGACCTTAAGAAACAACAACCATGCCATTTGCTCAATTCTCTGAGCATCGCCGCTGATGCCGGCATCGTTACGCATAATATTTCGGATGCGCTTTACAAAGTTTGAAAGGCTCATATATAGTGTTATGCTACGTTATAAATCAGTTCCTTCAATTCATTTACAGCCTCTATATAGCCTTCTTTCCCGCCAAATAGTTTTGCGATAGTAGCCGGTGAGCCAAATTTTCTGAAAGGATCGTTTTTCAATACTGAAATGTTTTCGAGTTCAGAGATTCCTTCGGTCATATATTTGTCAAGAAGCGCGGCCAAAACAAGCTGAGCTTTTTCGCCATACTTACTGAAAATGTCTCTTTTTTTCACTTGCTCCGCTCTCTCACGGCGCGTTAAGGTCTTCTTCCCATATGCGACATGGCAGATGAAATCGAAGTCATCAACATCATCCATGTTTTGTTCATGCTTTAGAGCGGAAAGGTCAATACCTACCTCCTTAAGCATTTCTGACATTTCTTCTTTTTTCTTAAGTTTTTTCCAACGTGATGTGAATGTCTCAATAGTCGCGTAGGAGTCAATAATGCTCTTCTTTGTGTAGTCAGTAATACTTTCGGTACGAAGTAATTTGCCGTTTGTGTCATAGACTGAGACCATCTT
>CAJTJV010000006.1 GCA_910576775.1 uncultured Muribaculaceae bacterium
AGCCTATGGTACCAGATAGCACAACGGCGTCCGCCAGCAAAAAAGCGGCAGAGCCGCGCTGCATCTGAGCCTATGGTACCAGATAGCACAACGGCGTCCGCCAGCAAAAAAGCGGCAGAGCCGCGCTGCATCTGAGCCTATGGTGCCGCGTGCGGCACCATAGGAAACGGCGCATGCATATATGCGTTCCGGCGGAACGCTGCATTCAATCGCCGTATTGATTTCCGCTTTAATCCGCACGATAAAACATATAAAAAACTATTGCGGGGACCGATTTTATTTCGTAGTTTTGCAGCATAGTAACCCTCTGCATTCCATCGAGCTTTTACTTATGAAAAAAATCATCCTCATAGCCCTTCTGGCACTTGCACCGGCATTGCTTACGGTACAGGCGCAGACAGAAAAGAAATCAGGCGGCGTGCAGGTTGCCGGCATAGCTTTCTACAATTTTGAGAATCTTTTCGACACCATCCCCAACAATCCCGAGAACCGCGACGAGGAATTCACCCCCGGAGGCTCCCGCCAATGGAACGGCGCCAAATACCGCGAGAAAGTCCACAACCTCGCATATGCCATCAGTCAGTTCAAAACACGCACCACGCCTTACGGCCCCGCTGTCATCGGCGTGAGCGAAATCGAGAACCGCAGCGTGATGGAGGACGTGGTGCGCCAGCCCGAACTGGCAACTCTCAACCTGCAAATTGTGCATCATGACTCTCCCGACGCCCGAGGTGTCGACGTAGGTCTGATCTACAATCCCCGCTATTTCAAGCTTGAGAACGTAACCAACCATCGACTCACTGCCGTAAAATTCCGCACCCGCGACCAGATGTGTGTCGTCGGCCGTCTTCTCGGCCAGCGTATAGGCGTCATCGTCAACCATTGGCCATCGCGCCTGGGAGGACAGGAGCAGAGCGAACCCAACCGCATAGCCGCCGCAGAACTGAGCAAATCGATTGCCGACAGCCTGTGGCGCACAGATCCCGAGATAGGAGTGATAATCATGGGCGACCTCAACGACGATCCCATGGACAAGTCGTGCGCCAAAATCCTTGGCGCGAAGAAAAATCCGGAAGGAATAGGCGCACACGGCTTCTACAATCCCTGGTGGAGCAAGCTCGACAAAGGAATCGGCACCCTCGCCTACAAAAGCGCATGGAACCTGTTCGACCAGATTATTATCTCGGGCAACCTCGTGGAGCCGCGCGACGGCAAATGGTATTTCTACGAGGCTCGTGTACTCAATTTCGATTTTCTAAAGGACACAGAGGGCAACCGCGTGGGCTATCCCAAACGCACTTATTCCGCCGGAAGCTACCTCGGAGGATATTCCGACCATTTTCCAACGGAAATTTTCCTGCGCCGCAACGTCGCCAAGTAAACAGAGACATCAAAACCCAAAATAAACCAATATGAAAAAACTTTTACTCACTCTCGTATGCGCCGTTGTCGCCCTATGCGCCAGCGCCGCTACAAACGTAACCCTCGCCGACCTCACGACTGTTCCCGGCGAGAACAAAGTCGGTGGTTTCACCATTACTATCGACAAGGGTATCGGTCAGAGCAAGCCGCAGATTTACGGCAACGGCGAAGAGCAGGCTCTCCGTACATACGCCAACAACACCATCACATTTACAGGCAAGAAGCTCACCAAGATTGTCTTCACAATCAATGCCACATCTGCAAAACGCTATGCCGACCTCACTCCCAGCACCGGCAAGATCAACCCTGCCCAGGCTACAGGTGACACTCAGGTGATATGGGAAGGCGATGCTTCTAATGTAACATTCACGGTAGGCGAAAAGGCCGTCTATGGTACAGAGAGCACAAAGGCCGGACAAGTCCACATCTCTGCAATCTCCATCGAAGGCGAAGGCGGTGAAGCAACTGTAGAACCGACCCCCGAAACAAGCTATGTGATCGAGGCAACATCTCTCACCGTTCCCGGGTCTTCGAATGTCAAAGGCTTCACTTTCAATATCGAGAAGGGTGAAGGCGGCAATGCTCCCTTGCTGCACAATAACACAAAGGCCGTGCGCATGTATGCAAAGAACACAATCACCGTCAGCGCAAAGAACCTCAAGAGCATCACTTTCAACCTTGCTACCGACGCACAGTTCCGCTACACAACCGTTACCCCCAGCACCGGTGAGATAACTCCCGCACAGGCTGCCGGCGACACCAAATTCACATGGGTGGGCGACGCAGAAAGCGTTACCTTCACCGTAGGCGAAAAAGCTACTCTCGGCACCGACGGTGAAGACAAAGCCGGCCAGCTCCGCGTATCCTCATTCACAATCGAAGGCACCCCCGGCGAAGGTGGCGGCACTGTAGATCCCCAGCCCTCCGAGGCAGGCACCGAAGCCAACCCCATCAATGTGGCAAAAGCTATCGAACTTGCATCCGCCCTTGATGAAAACGGCAGCATCGAAAACGCCTATGTCCGCGGCAAAATCAAGGAAATCAAAGAGGTAAGCACCAATTTCGGCAACGCTACATTCTATATCAGCGACGAAGGCTCAGAAAACAGCTTCTATATCTTCCGCGCAAAATGGCTCAATAACGAGAATTTCACAGCCGAAAACCAGATTGCCGTAGGCGCCACAGTAACCCTTACAGGTAAACTGATGAACTACAAAGGCAATTCGCCCCAGCTCGGAAATGGCTATGTTGTGAAATACGACGGCAACGGCGGCGACACCCCCGAACCGGAAACCAAGTCTTTCAAAACAATCGCCGAATATCTCGCTGCAGCCTATACCGAAGGTAAATCCACCCTCGACTGCCCCCTCACATGCGTTTATCAGAACGGCCGCTACCTCTACCTCACCGACGGCACATCACCCATGCTCGTATACGGCGACCTCAAGACCGACACCAACGCCGACGGCGTAATCGATGCCAACGACGAATCCATCAAGTACACCAACGGCGACATTATCCCCGCAGGCATCACCGGCAAATACACTGTATACAACAATCTGAAACAGCTCGGTTCGCCTGTAGCCGACACCTTCGGCGCAGCCACCAAGGGCAATGCCGTAGCACCCAAGGCTATTAAGGCCAACGAGATCAACGCCGAACTGATGAACACCTACATTGTAATGAACGGCGTAACCATCGAAGGTGCCGACCGTAATTTCACAGTTACCGACGCAACAGGTTCCGTAGCACTCTTCAACCAGTTCAACGATCCCACCTACTATGATGCTGTAACTGTAGAAACAGGCGAGAACATCACCCTCGAGGCCATCATCACTGTCTACAAAGAAAACGTACAGCTCTACCCCGTGAAGGTAAGCAAATCAGGCTCCGCTGTCGAAGATATCACAGTCGACGCCAACGCTCCCGTAGAGTTCTACAACCTCCAGGGTATCCGCGTAGCCAACCCCGAAAACGGCATCTTCATCCGCCGTCAGGGCAGCAATGCCACCAAAATCATCATCCGCTGATTTCCGACAACCCCATAAACAGATGCTTGCGGCCTCAAGCCGCAGGCATTTGTTTTTAAAATATGATACCGACAAGAATGCCCCTTTCCTACAAAAAAAGCCATATCATGCGCATAGCGGCAATAGCTTCGATTTTGATATGGATCGTCGCCCAGATTATACTCATCGCGCTTACCTTCGACATGCCGCAATACTCCGACGCCGCCAATTACATCCGTTTCGCCCGCGAAGCTGTAGAGGCAGGTTCATGGTATCCAACCATAAGTGTATTCAACGAAAGCATGTGGGTAGCGAATACCGGCTATATCAACTTTCTGGCTCTTAACATCCGGATTTTTGACACGCTCAAATTTGTAGGCATCGAACAGATGGTCTTCAATTTCCTTCTTCTTTGGGGAATATGGAAGCTCACATGCCGGTTCGCAGGAAAGAATGCAGGCCTTGCCGCCATAATATTGTTCTGCCTGTTGCCGTCAAACGCAATGGTAGTTCCGGCCTTTATGAGCGACCTTATGTGTATGTCGCTTCTGATTGCATCACTTGCCGTCATGCGACACAACACTTGGGTACTTGCCACCGCCGGAGTGCTATGCGGCATAGCGAACTGGATACGCCCCATAGGCCTCGTGTTTTGGCCTTCGATATTGCTTTATGCACTCTATACCCGCACACCGCTCAGGATGTATATCCCTTACATACTCGGCATAGCACTTGTTTTGGGGGCGACATCACTGCTTGCACTGCATAGCTGCGGATATCCATTGTCCGGGAGTACAACAAAAGGTACCAATATGATTATGGGCTGCAACGACGATGCTGACGGCGGATACAACGCCATCGTATTCCTGGACGGCAAAATCGGTTATATCGACCCGACATTGCATTACAATGTCGTCCAGACCGATTCGGCATTGACCCGCCGCTCCATCGACTGGATAATGGCCAACCCCGGACGATTCGCCACCCTCGTTCCGGCAAAAATGTACAGGCTGTGGGGAGGGGATTTCTATAGTCACAAAGTATTCATTGAAGACGAGGACACAACCCCGGCATCAACGAAAATACTCATGTCCGGCATCTTCTATATCTTGATTGCCCTGGCCTTATACGGTCTATGGATATGCCGTAAACAACTGTGGGGGATTGCAGGAATAGTTTTTCTCCCTGTACTCACGGGTTCGGGAATGCATATTATATTGTACGGAGGCCTCCGCTACCACTACCCCATGGTTCCTTGTCTGATATTTTTTGCCGCTATCGCCGTATGCGCTCTTGTGAAGCTCCGGTGGCAGCTCCCAACCAGGCAATAAAAAATAAGAAGAGTGGCACGCATCGGCGTACCACCCTTCTTTATATAAATTTCTTTATTTCAACAGTGGAAGGATAACATCAAGGGCGCATTTCTCCATTACCGTATATCCGTCGGCTGTAGGATGTACACCATCTTTGGTGTATGCAGGATTCATAGCTCGGGAACCGTCGGGGCTCACAAGCGCGCTGTAATAGTCAATGAAAGGAATGCCGTTCGCCTTAGCATATTCCTCCAGACGCCTGTTAAGCGATTCAATCTTATCGGAACTGTCGGTAATTGATTTATTCCAACTGAAACCTGCCGCAGGCAGAACTGTAGACATTACCGGCTGAATACCGTTAGCCTGCGTGAGCTGCACAAGCGAGACGATATTGGCGAAAGAACGGTCCTCGTTGTAAGGATGGGTATTCTCAGCCACATCGTTTGTAGCGGCATTGACAACTATAACCTGCGGTTGCAACTCGATGGCATCGCCACGGAAACGCACAAGGAACTGGTACGTTGTCTGGCCGCTGATACCGCGTCCGACAAACCCGTTGCCGGAAAAGAATTCGGGATGAGCCTTCGGCCAACCCTCGGTAATGGAGTTACCGAAAAATACAACGCGACGCTGTTCCGCCGGCAATTGACGCACCACCTGATTGAGAGAATCATATCGCGCGATATTTGGCCAGTCGGCAGCCGACGCCGAGAGTCCGAGCATTGAAAGGATAAAAGCAAAGAATATTTTTTTCATTGTCTTATAGGATTAATGGTTCACAAAAGTAACAAATTCCCGACAAGGATGCAACAGAAATCAGCCGTGCGAGCCGTATCGCTGCGGCCAATGCATATCATTGGCGACTACAGAGTCCCCGGAGGAATCGCCACACAGAAAGAAGCAGAGTCACATCGTGAGTCCCGATGGGACGGACATGCTGATCGGGTTGAGGCGCTTCGTGAGTCCCGGAGGGATGTTTTATCGGAGAACCCCGTGCTTTAGCGCGGGGGTAGGCGGTGATAGATGTATGAGTCTCGGAGAGACGTCTTATGTGCGCCGATACGTATAAGACGTCTCTCCGAGACTTAGATTTGTTGCCGGATAGGTTCCCCGGCGTGAATGCCGGGGTTTTCACACTATAACGCCTCTCCGAGGCTTTTACACAACATCGACGGCCCAATATGTATGATTAGCGGATGAATTCTTTCGAAACCTTGCTGCCGCGCTTAACGATATAGACACCGTTTTCGGGGTTCTGTACACGTACGCCCTGAAGGTTGTAATAGACGGGAGCAACGTTGTCGGCTGCTTCTATTTCATCCGTTCCTGAATTTTCGCGTTCACTGAACTGATAACGCTCCATAAGCAGAGCCTGATCGAGTGAGCTAAACTCAACATCGATGAAAACACCTACCCAGCCGGCAGCCTTGAAATCTTCCGGCAATGTAAATTTCTGCATCGTCCAGCCGGTTTTACCCGATGCATCGAGGACTCCTGCCTCCACCGGGTCTACCATACCTGCTGACTGCACATAAATACGGCTCAGCGGCATCTTGTCATTCGCGAAAAAGCTGAAGGCAAGTTCGGCGGAGGTATCGCCAATCCTGAATTTCGGCAATGCGACGCGCCCTTTGGATGTTGCCCTGTCGGGTGTAGCAATAAGAGCCTTGCCGCTCATATTGGCATATCCATCACCAAAGATTGTCGGGTCGTCGACACCCCAGTAGGCATCATACTCTTCCGATAGCGACACAACCGTGATTGGAGCATAACGCAAATCGCGCCCTGCGAACATCTCGTCCATAGGTAACGCATATGGCGTTCCCATCATAATATTCAGCGTTCCGAAATACTCTGCTTCGGCGATTTCATTCTCTGCAAGAATACCGATACGCACTGTCTGCAAAGCAGAACCCTGAGGGATGCTATATGTGTACTCGAAAACATCGGTTCCAATCTCCCGGTCTTTTACCGGATACTCTGCATATTCGCTCTTCACATATTTTATCAGCCAGTATTTCACGCCATCGGGTTTCACATAGCCGCCATGCTCACCCTCAGTAGGCGCCTCCCATCTCAAGTAAGCGCTTAGATTATCCTCGCTGACGGTGGCGACAAGATTCTCCACACATTTGGGATTGTCAAGACCTCCATATACGTCTATTGTCACAATCTCTCCCGAGAGATTACCTTCGGAGACCTGGACGCTTACCGTATTTACACCATTGATAATAGCAACAGAGGTGCTGCATTCCCGGCCGGGCTTTCCTTTAACCTCCACGGACGCCACACCTGTTGTCACCATGGCAACAAGTTCTGTACCATCCGCAATAGCGGCGCCTGTCGTTGTCAGCACAGGCATGGTGAAGCTTACCTCCACCTCAAGAGCGCCCCCGGAAGCGGCAGTGGCTCTCAGATTAGAGACGGCAGCAGGAGCCGCACCTGAGGAACGGAGCGCAGCCACCTTGAAATGATTTACAAAAAGGAAATAAGCGTCGGTATCTCCGCAGGCATGAATACCTACATAATATGTACCTGCCTCCGGCACGGTGAACTCCGAAGAAAGAGTCTCGTAATCATATGTGGCCGGGCCTGTCTCCGCCATGATTTCCTTGATAACCGTATTCGGGTCCGGCGATGTGGCGAGGAAAACTTCCAGTTTCTCCGGCACATTGGTATCACCCCTGCGAGCATCGAAAGAGAGCCCGTAAATCATTCCTGTATCGCTGAAGACTGTAGCCGGCAGGAAAATCCAGTCATCGCCGACCTTGCCGTCAGCCTGGAAGACGAAATAAGGATCGCCGAGATAAGGTTCTGAAAACCGCCATCCGTTTCCGTCCCTGTTGGCATCGCAGAGCGTGAACAACAACGATTCGTTAAATGTCGGGACAAACGATACCGGAAGTTCCAGAGGATTGCCGGCAACAAAGCTATTCGACACGGCGGCATCCGATTCCATACCATTGCAGACAGCAACTACCGAAGCCGTATGCGCGGCCAGAGGTCCGGCCGGAACTTTATACTCCACTTTTGTGCCGCGCACTCCACTTGCAATCTCCTTGCCGTCGACCGACACCGCATAGGTAATTGCTTCTGTGTCGACATATCCGCCGTGGACGGAACCGGAGCTTGCCTGCCAGCTTATGCCGAGAGCGTTAAAGCGTACCGATGCCGGAGCAACCGGTGTATCGTTGCCTATATAAAGACTGAGCACACTTGCCGCACCAATCTCGTCGCCCGTCTTAACGTTGAAAGCAAAATTGTGCATACCCTGGGCAAGCGGCCCGAAGGATACCTGCATCTTCTCGCCGGCCTTGTGGGTTGTGGACGATACCGTTGTATCGTCCACTTTGGCAATAAGTTCAAGAGGCGTCGAGGGCGATATGGCCGAACCGTCGGCATAGTGCGTCGGCATAGTCAGAGAAAAGCTTCCGCTCAGATTCGGCGTTCCCGAGAAAGTATTGGAATTTATCGCGGCTTTTCCGGGAGTTCCGGTGACAGCCTTTTCCGCGAGGGCGAAAAAGGAGAAACGTTCATTTCCTTTATAAGTACATACACGACCCATAGCACGTGTCTGCGGTTCCAGGGTGTACAGATAAGAAGCGGCATAGCTGTCGCGGGTAGAACCTTTCTCAAGGGCATTCCAGATAAACACCTTCTTGACATTGTCGTAGACAAGACCGGCACTCAGCCCCGATGGACTCGTTCCGTCAAGGAGCTTCAGATCGCCAAGTACTGTCTGCGCACCGTCTTTGTCCACATTGACAAATGTACCGAAACGTGTTATGCCGTATATCTTGCCGTCGTCGGGATTGAGAGCCAGCGAAACGCAACGGTCGATTGAACTGTTCACCTTCTTTACTATCGTGATTGCTGTCGGATTCGCGATGTCAATGCGGCAGAACGCCTGCTCGCAGCCCATCCCGGCAGCATAGTAATCCGTCCGGACATACCCGTATGCCGCGTGTTCGTCGGGAATATAGCACATGCTGTCGAAGCCGAGGAAACCCAGTTTGCCGTCGATATTCACGGATTTCTCTATCGCCCCGGTCTCGAGATTATAGATTTTGAAAATCATGCCGTAGCTTTCGCCCATGATATTCATTTCATTGTAAGTATATAGTTTGCCGTCGGCTATGAAACCGTTTCCGATTTCATCTTCAGGAGTTGTCCAGCACGATGTCAAAGCCCCGTCAGTACCGATTGAGTACCACCCGAGACGGTCGTACGTTCCCGTCTCGTCAGGATAATAACTCAGATAGCCGTATATTTCGGTACCTGTGGTAAGAGCCTGCGCTGCCGCAGGAATAATTCCCGCCAACAGCATCAGGATAAAGCTGATAGATATTCGGATCATAATTCAAGGTTTTATTCACAAAGATAACGTTTTTCCGCCAAGGACGCAAAACAAATCCGCATCGTGAGTCCCGGAGGGACACGGCCGGCGCATCGATAGTCCGTGCCACATCCCGAGTCCCGGAGGGACGTTTTATCCGAGAACCCCGTGCTTTAGCGCGGGATAGGCGATGATACATATATGAGTCTCGGAGAGACGTCTTATGCCTATAGGCTCATACAAGACGTCTCTCCGAGACTTAGATTTGTTGCCGGATAGTTTCCCCGGCATGAATGCCGGGGTTTTCACATTATGACGCCTCTCCGAGGCTATTATGCGGTATCGATAGACACCTTATGCCGGGGTGCATCTTGGCAGCCGTGACGGTATCAGAAAAGGCGCTCCCGGTACGGAAGCGCCTTTAATATGGACAGGTTATCTAATTAGCGGATAAACACTTTCGAAACCTTGCTGCCACGCTTAACGATATAGATACCGTTTGCGGGGTTCTGTACACGTACGCCCTGGAGGTTGTAGTAAACGGGAGCTGCGTCTTCATCTACAGCTTCGATTTCGCTTACTGCGGAAGCTCCGTTGGCATCCTGCCATGCGAGAACCGGCATACCGTCGTTGAGCTTGTCGTTGAAAGCTTCCCAACCGGTTACGAGTGCCTGGAGTTCGGCAGTCGTCTTACCGTCAGTTACAGTGATATCGTTCACAATCATTTCATTCCATGCCACAACATCGGTAAGTTCGATTACAGCGAGTTCATAAGGCATTACGAACGGTGCGGAAGTACCGCCATATACGTCGCCATTCCAGGCCACGGAGTTCTTTACGGTGATAGTTGCGGGATTTGCAGTGTAATTGGCATTCATACCTGCAGACAGACCGCCGGAGCCATTCGCAGAGGTAACGTCGCCGCTTGCATAGCAGTTCTCGATGTAAAGCTGTGCGTTCTCGTTACAGGGACCTACAAGACCGCCGGCCCATCCGTTGGGTGATTCAACTTCGACATCAGCATAGCAATTGCGAATTGTGAGCTTGGCATCTTTCTGCACGCCGGCTACGATACCGCCGGCATAGAATCCGTAGACAGCACCTGTAGCGAAGCAGTTCTCGATTGTAGTCTCACCGAGAACATATGAAGTAATTGTTCCTGCGGTACCCCATTTTCCGGTAGAGATATTACTCATATTCTCTACACCAAGATTCTTGATTGTACCTTCGAAATGTTCAAAGAGAGCCTGTTCGGCGGTAAGGTTCTTTATGATATGGCACTTGCCGTCCACATCAGCCTTGATATTGCTGGGAGCCTTATATGTCTTGCCTTCCATATCGATGTCGGCAGCGAATACGATATTGTAGCAGGTGTCCTTTTTGAGAAGCTCGGCGAGAGCGACAAGATCTTCGGCTGTTTCAACAACTACATCAGTAGCGTTCTGCCATGCAAGAACAGGCAGACCATTGGAAAGGCCATCGTTGAAAGCTTCCCAACCCATAACTGTGGCGAAGATGGTTTCTTTGCTTACGCTGCCTTCTACGGCTGCTTCGTTCACGAGTGTGCCGTCCCATGTGAGACAGTCGGTAGCTGTGACGGTAAGCAGACCTTCAAGAGGCACTACAAGCGCATTGGCACCGGTGCGGCCGGTGATGGTTTTGTTAAGCGATGCTACGTTCTTCAGGGTTACTGTCGAGGCTTTGTCGGCTCCGGAGTAGTTGTTGTTCATACCGGCTGCGATACCGCCTGCGAAGCGGCCGTTACCTGTGGTGATGACGTCGCCGGAGGCGTAGCAGTTCTCGATGGTGAGGCTGGCCTGCTGGTTGCAGGGACCTACAAGACCGCCGGCAAAACCGTCGGGAGTGGTGACGTTGACACGGGAGTAGGAGTTGCGGACAACAAGGTTAGACTTGTTCTGAACGCCTGCTACGAGACCGCCGGCATAGAAACCGGATACGCTACCGGTTGCCCAGCAGTTGTCGACCTCACAGTCATAATTGGCATAGTCGAAGAGAACACCTACGGCAGACCAGTTGCCTCCCTTGGCATAATAATTCTCGACACCTAAGTTCTTCACCGATCCGGTGAACCATTTGAAGATACCTTCCTGGGCGGTGAGGTTTCTGATCACGTGGTTGCGGCCGTCGAAATGTACGGTCTGGCCGTGCTTCTCTACAAACTGATCATCTACGCGGTTGTTCAGAAGGATAGATTTGAATTCAACTCCTGCCATGTCGATGTCGTTGTCAAGAACAACATAAGTGGTGCCTTCAAGGAGCTTGTCGGCAAGACCTACAAGTTCTTCAGGAGTGGATATTACAACAGGATTTTCTTCTGAACCGAGGGGAGCTTCCACCTTCTGCCATGCAAGAACGGGATAGCCGTCATTACCGAGAGTGCTGTTGAATCCTTCCCATGCTGTAGCAGTAGCGCCGAGTGTAGCGGCGTCAACGCCATCGGTTACAGTCTGGCCGTTGATAGTCATTTCATTCCATACCTTCACGTTATCGGCGGTATAGACAAGAGAAGATACTGCGTTTGCCGATACGCCGGCGTCAACAGAGGTGTTCCATGCGATCACGTCGTTGAGAGTAATCGTTAAAGTGTTGGTTTTATCGGTGCCGGCGATACCACCTGCATTCTGAGTAGCAGATACAGAACCTGCGGCATATGCGTTGCTGATGGAGACATCTGCACGTGCACGGCCTACAAGACCACCGGCGAATTTACCGAAGACATCACCACGGAAATAGCAGTTCTTTATGGTAAGTTTACCTTGATTGGTACCTACAAGACCGCCGGCATAAACATCAGTACTGCCGGTTACAGAACCTGTAGCCCATACATTTTCGATAACACATTCGACACCGCCCTGCGCACCATAGCCACCGATGACACCTGCACCGAGGCTATTGGAAACGATTTCAGCGTTTTCTACGCCGAGGTTCTTTACATTACCGCGGATAACACCGAAGAGCGACATGTACGAGTACTTGGCCTCAGGAGCGAAATTCTTGATCACGTGGTTCTGTCCGTCGAATTCGAACTCACCTACATATGTAGCGCCGTCCGCACCGATGACAGGCTTGTAATCCTTCACACCTGACATGTCAATATCGTTCTGAAGAGCGAAATAAACCTTCTTGTCAGCGACAATCTTGGTATTCATCGCGCAGAGGTCTTCGGGAGTCGAAATCTTGTAAGGGTTCTCTGCGGAGCCTTCGGGAGCTCCGGTAGGAATGCTGAAGAAGAGCATTGTAGCGACACCCCAGTTTTTCTTCTCGTCGTTGATATTACCGGTGCTGTTATATACATAAATGTTGGCACCGCCTTCTACGGGTTCAGCGATGATTGAGGAATAACCCTGATTTGATACATATTCCGGATTCGACCATGTAGCGACGATATTGAAAGCCTCGTCGTAAACAGCGATATCCATTGTATATGCTTTCCAGAGATTTAATTCCTCTGCGTTGGAATTGTTGCGTACATAGTAGCGCTTGCCATCGAGCACGAAAGTATCAAAACCGTTTGTCGCAGCCTTTATGGAAGATCCCAATGCTGCATAACCCCAGTTCTCTGCGCCGGCTGCGGTGAATCCGAAATATGTTGCAGTCGGTTTCTGCGGCTGATTGTCCACCATGGACGGCTGATAAGCAGAAGCGCTGATGAAGGTAGCTGTGGCGGGCACATCCTTGGCGGCTTCCATGCTGTCGTATAAAGGCTGACAGAGGTTGTTATATGACAGGTGCGAGCCGAGATAAATCATATTCGACCATGAATCCGTCATAGAGATTCCGTCAACATCGCCGTTTCCGGTAAAATGGAGTATACGCACCTTCTGGTTGGCTGCATATGTTCCGCCGCCATTGGTGCCGGGAGTAACTACACCGCCGGCCTGTACGAAATCGCCGGGAGCGATATAGGCATATGCATCCTTTGTCATATCACCGAGCACGCGACCCATGCAGTCGTTGCGCATAACCATCATTCCGTCGGGAACATTGAGCTCGAAATGCTTGGCCTTGCCTGTTGTCGGGCTGTAGACGGTATATTTGAGTACCGACTGAGCCTTTGTGAACATATGGCCGATAATGAAATTGCCGGCCTGATCCAAAGAAATGGATGTACCGTAGTAATCGGGAGTAGGAGTACCGTTTACATCTACATTAATGCCTTCGAGAGAAGGAAGCTTGTAAAGATCCTTGATGCCGTCGGCAGTAATCTGCGCGATGCTCATCGTCTTCATGTTGAGGATGTAGATTTTCCCATCCTTTGCTGTTGCGAAACGCGAACAGGACTGAGCCTTGATAGCATCGGCGGAAGACCAGTTGGGGGCTGTTCCGTCCCATCCGGTGCCGAGCGCCTCACTGCTGTAAATCCACTTCTGTGTCAGAGTGGCATCTGCAGCGTTCGTGTTAATCGCCGGCATAAGACCGAGGACTACCGCGAGTGACAGTAAGAGTTTTTTCATGATAATAATTAATTTGTAAATAGTGTTGAAATGTATAGTTTATTCAGTTTCAGGATTTTGCGCAGTATCAGATTTAAATCAAGGATTATAAAGGTACAGACCTTTCCATGGTATAACGCTGCAAATATAGCGATTTTTTCGACATCCACACATTTTTTAATATAAAAAAACTCCTTTCATCAAAAAAACACCAGAAAAAATGGCAGAGCCGCATCGGGAGTCCGCGACGCATCGGAGCCCCGGAGGGTCGGCCATGCAGAGATGGTCGAGGCGCACCGCGAGTCCCGGAGGGACGCCTTATCCGAAAACCCCGCGCTTTAGCGTGGGGACAAGGGGTGATACACGTATGAGTCTCGGAGAGACATCTTGTGTCTATAGGCACGCATAAGACGTCTCTCCGAGACTTAGATTTGTTATCGGATATGTACCCCGGCATGAATGCCGGGGCTTTCGCATTATATCGCCTCTCCGAGGCTATCAAAAAGCCCTCATATAGTCTCAGAGGAACAGACTATAGCGCCACGCATAAAGCTGTAGAGTCCCGGAGGGGCAGCCGACGCATCGATAGTCCGTGACGCATCGTAAGTCCCGGAGGGTCGGCCATGCAGAGAGGGTCGAGGCGCACCGCGAGTCCCGGAGGGACGCCTTATCCGAAAACCCCGCGCTTTAGCGTGGGGACAAGGGGTGATACACGTATGAGTCTCGGAGAGACGTCTTGTGTCTATAGGCTTATACAAGACGTCTCTCCGAGACTTGGGTTTGCTGTCGGATGTGTACCCCGGCATGAATGCCGGGGCTTTCTGATGAGACGCCTCTCCGAGGCTATCGTTGTGCTATCATCCGTCTCGTCTGTCCGGGGCTTTCGCTTTATATCGCCTCTCCGAGGCTATTATGCGGTATCGATTACGCGGTTCACCGGGCGGCGTCGAGGATGCGGAGGGGGTACATCTGCGCCACATGGGGAATTATCAGATACCACCGGCAACCGTCGGAGGCTGTAAAGGGACGGGCACGCAGCCGTGAGTCTACAGTGCCGAAGCGGTCGGTCGTGATTCTTATCACAGAGTCCTCCGCCGGTTCCTCGCTACTCAACAGAAGGCCTCTATATAGATATAATGTGGAATCGGATACGCAAGCTATAGCTTTCTTGCCCTCGAAGCCGCGGAGAACCGACGGAAGCAGCTGCAACATCTTGCCGTCGCCATTATGATAGTAGGTGGCGAACGCTTCCTGAGGATAATGCTCGTTGAAGCATCGCCCGGAGGTCTTGAAACAACTTATGTCAAATTTCATAGGGAGGTTGTCGTAATACACCTCACCGGTAGGCGATTCATTGAAAAGGCGCGTAATCTCGTCGTTTTCTTTCATATAGTCATATTGCAGCACCGCCGTCCCGACAAGATTGGCGGACACGCAGACAGCCATTATCAGCGACAACGCACGGCGCAGACCGCACGGCATCCTGTCGAGAGCGGAGAATACCGCCGCCCCTCCGAGAGTAGCCATAAGTGTACCCGTCCACCCCATGCGCGGTCCGAGATACATCGAGAAGAATATCGCCATAGCCGTCAGCGTGGCCGTAAAAGTGAAAACGACAAATTCCCGGCGCCGCGCATCACCGAATACATGTTCACGCAAGCGACGGCGACACACCACCACGGCAAGCAACAGAAGAAAGGCGAACGGCACAATATTGAAAGCCACGGCATGGGGTATTATTTCCATCCATGTGAATTTTTCGAACAGCGACACAGATACACCCGCCCGGTGCCACACCGCCGGAGAGGCGACAATGAACAAGAATCCAAGAAAATAGCTTCCCGCGATAGCCAATTGCACAGACGTCATGCGTCGCCCGCCGGCAAGCCACCACGCAAATAGACCTGCAATAACAGGAACGGAAAAGCCTTCGTGCATCCAGCCCGCGGCAAGGGCGAGCAGGCATACGCCGACAGTAGCCCCACGACCGCGGGACTGCCGGCAAAAGAGAAACCGGAGTACGACAACTGTCAGCGCACCGGTCCACACATAATTGAGCGCGAATATAACCGTGAAGGCGAAATCAAGCCACGGCAAGGCAAATGTAAGCACAAAAACAATAAAATACGCCCATACGGAACCTTGACGCATTCCGGCGATTCGTATGCCAAAGAAGAATGTAACCCACATGGCAATGCCGCTGAGGATTGCGAAAATCCAATGAGGCAACAGCCCGAGAAACACGGGGCTTACGATATTGGCCAGTCGCCCAGTATCGTAGAACCATCTGTCGGCGGCATTACGCCACACTCCGGCGGCGACATCCACCGGCGAGGCGCAGTCAACGGTGCCATATGCATAGTTGAAATCATCTATACCCCAGGACGTGAGGGCGAAGACGAGGCCGTAGAGTACTGCCACAACAATGAGCCAGCAGTCGAAGGCTTGCGGGTTCCTTAAAAGTTTCATGCCGCGAAGATAAGTATTTTTTTGCTCTTTATCCCGTTTTGCGTACATTTGCATCCTAAAAACACAACTGAATATGAACGATACGGACACCCGGCGCAGCGACGCCGTTGTGATAATTCCGATGTACAACGAGTGCGAGAACGCCGCCGCCGTCATAGATGCCGTCCTCGCTCTCCCCGTGCCTTTCGACATCCTCGTCGTCGACGACAACTCCCCCGACGGCACAGCCGACATAGTAAAAAACAAGATGAAAGAACATCCGGAGCGCATACAGATTATAGAACGCACCGGAAAACTCGGTCTCGGAACTGCCTATATCACAGGCTTCAAGCACTGTCTGGCACAGGGTTATGAATTCATCTGCGAGATGGACGCCGATTTCTCGCACAACCCCTCCGACCTCGTACGCCTCCGCCAGGCTGCCATCGAGCAGCAGGCCGACGTGGTGATAGGATCGCGATACGTGTCGGGAGTCAATGTTGTCAACTGGCCCATGGGACGCGTACTTATGTCGTTCTATGCTTCCAAATATGTCCGCATAATAACCGGCCTCCCCATTCATGATACCACGGCCGGATTCGTGTGCTACCGGCGACGCGTACTCGAAGCCATGGAGCTTGACAAAATCAAGTTCAAAGGCTATGCTTTCCAGATAGAGATGAAATTCACCGCCTTCAAATATGGCTTCAAAGTCATCGAAGTGCCTATAATATTCGTCAATCGTGTCCTCGGCACCAGCAAGATGAACAGCGGCATCTTCGGAGAGGCCGTCTTCGGCGTCATCCGTCTGAAATGGAACAGCTTTTTCAAACGTTTTCCCGACTATTCCAGGAAATGAAACTTATCGTCAACGCCCGCATAGGGGGCACCCCGGGTTCCTGGGTACTCGTCGACGGCAACACCATATCATCGACCGGAACCGGCACTCCCCCGCCATGCTCCGGCACAATCATCGACGCCCGCGGTGCCGACCTTATCCCAGGTCTCACCGACAGCCATGTGCATTTCCGCGAGCCGGGACTGGAATACAAGGCGACAATAGCCTCAGAGAGCCGTGCAGCACTCGCCGGAGGCATCACCACCGTAATCGATATGCCGAATACCAAGCCGGCAACAACAACAGCAGAGGCTCTGCGCGCAAAATTGGAACTCGGACGCCGCACAGCCTCTGTGCATTACCACGCATTTTTCGGCGCTGTACCGGGATGCATGAAAGAAGTGGTGAAATTCGCCCCGGGTGAGATTCCCGGTGTCAAGGTATTCTTAGGCACAAGCACCGGCTCTATGGCAGCACCCGGCGAAAGCGAGATGCTCGAGCTTATGCGCTGGTGCGCCGACAACAACATGCCGGTGATGGTACATACAGAAGACAACGATATCATTGCCGCAAACACAGCCGCCGCAATAGCCCGCTATGGTTCGCCGGACAAGGTACCCGTGAGCATGCACAGCACGATACGCTCTGCTGAAGCATGCGTGAAGGCTACGGAAAAAGCCATAGAACTCGCCATACGCACAGGAGCGCATCTCCACATAGCCCATATAAGCACTGCCGAAGAGGTTCGCCGCTTCCTATCGCCAGGCAACGTGGCCGACAAGCAGATTACAGCAGAAACCACTCCAATGTACCTCGACCCATGGCTCTCAGAGGCCGCACACCGCTCGTCGCTCCATAAAATCAACCCGGCCATCAAGACACCCGAGGATGCCGAGGCTCTGCGTGCGGCAGTAATCAGCGGCGCCATCGACACCATCGGCACCGACCATGCCCCACATCTCCGTGCCGAAAAAGAAGGCGGGGCGCTGACAGCAGCTTCCGGAGCACCTTCTGTTCAGTTCGCTTTGCAGATGATGCTTGAGTACCAGCCTCTTGATATAATAGTGGAACGCATGACAGCAGCTCCTTTCCGGATTTTCGGTGTCGGTTCCAACGGCATCATAGCACCTGGCGCACCCGCCGACCTCGTCCTGGTAGAAAAAACAGAACCTTTCGAAATCACCGACAGCATGGTTATCAGCCCATGCGGCTGGACGCCCTTCGCCGGAAGAACAATAAACCACACAATATCAGCCTTGCAAGTCTGACATCGTACGCGACAGGAGCCTCGGAGAGGCGTCATGTAGAAACACGGTACAAGCAGCTACCGATGCCGCACAAAAGCCTCGGAGAGGCGATATAATGCGAAAGCCCCGGACAGACGAGACAGATGATAGCACAACGATAGCCTCGGAGAGGCGTCTCATCAGAAATCCCCGGCATTCATGCCGGGGTACATATCCGATAACAAATCTAAGTCTCGGAGAGACGTCTTATGCGTGCCTATAGACACAAGACGTCTCTCCGAGACTCATATATGTATCACCCCACTGTCCCCGCGCTAAAGCACGGGGTTTTCGGATGAGACGTCCCTCCGGGACTCCCGGTGCGCCTCGACCCTATCTGCATGGCCGACCCTACGGGATAGCGGTGCATCAGGGACTCTCACTGCATCTGTTCCTCCGGGACTCGCGATGCGTCAGGGACTCGCCCTGCCGGCCCTCCGGGACTTACGATACGGCAGGAACTCTCGGTGCGGGTCAGCCTACATTCGGATTGAGATTCTTCCACTCGGAGACAGGAGGCAGGACTCCCATAGCGATAACCTCGTCGCGAAGGGTGCAGAGATGCTTGTAGCTCTCTTCGAGTTCTTTCTGTTCCTCGGGAGTACCCTTCACATCCTGAATATGGACGCCGTTGCGGTCGACGGTCGTCTCCATAGCCATCATGATATGGCTGAACTTGTCATTGTTCACGTATGTACCTACAGGCCAACGGAAAGGTTTGCCTCCCATCGCAGCTGCAATCATCTCGATGGATAGGTATGCCGGGCTCTGGAATGACGAGCGTCCGCGGAGGTCGATAATATGCTTTCCACCCTGGATAACGCGCTGCTTCATGGCATCCCATTCCGCAGCGGGAAGAGCTTCGGTACCGATAAGCTCTACCAGAGGCTTGCCGTCGACAAGAGTTGTGGATGCGAATACCGCCATCTGCTCGCCGTGACCGCCATATGTGCGGCTGTTCACCACCTTGTCCGCCGGAATGCCGAAATACTTGCTGAGTTCGTGCTGAAGGCGGGTGCTGTCGAGAGCTGCGAGAGTCGATACCTGCGAAGGCTTCAGACCGGAGTAGAGAAGAGTGATAAGGCCGGTTATGTCAGCCGGATTGAAGATGACAACCACATGCTTCACATCGGGACAATATGCTCGCACATCCTTGCCGAACTGCTCTGCAATCTGTGCGTTGCCTTTGAGAAGATCCTCACGAGTCATACCGGCCTTACGTGCGGCACCTCCCGACGATACAACGTATGCGGCACCGGTGAGAGCTTCCTTGATGTCGGAGGTAAAAGTCAGGTTCACCCCTTCGAAAGCGCAGTGATAGAGTTCTTCAGCCACGCCCTCAAGAGCGGGCGCATACGGGTCGTAAAGACAGATGTTAGGTGTCAGATGCATCATCATGGCAGTCTGCGCCATGTTTGAACCTATCATGCCGGCAGCACCGACGATGACAAGTTTTTCATTTGTAAGAAATTCCATAAACTTGGAGTAAGTTAGTTATGAAGATATTGTTTACTTTGACAAAAATAATGATTTTTCTAAAATAGAAACGGAAAAAAAGTCCTCGTGTTCTCAAATTTTCTATCTTTGTGTTTTCTTAACCGAACGTTATCTTCATAAAGATGAAAACAATTCTTATTACAGGAGCTTCCACCGGCATAGGCGCCGCTACTGTCCGCCGTTTCATAGCCGGAGGCTGGCGCGTGGCGATGATTGACATCAACGACAAGGCCGGTCGCGATCTCGCTGAAGCCGTAGGACCTTTCGCGGCATATTTCCATGCCGACACCCGCGACGCCGCAGAGATGCAGAGAGCCGCAGATGCCGCCGTGAGCCATTTCGGACGCCTCGACAGTGTATTCGCCAACGCCGGAATACACCGCCGCAACTCTCTGCTCGATATCTCCGACGAAGAATTCGACCTCGTTATTAAAACGAATATCTACGGCACCTTTCATACCCTGCGCGCCTCCGTACCTGCCATCATGGCTTCGGGAGGTGGCTCCGTGGTGATATGCGCTTCCGACCAATCATTCATAGGCAAAGCCAATTCCTTTGCCTACGGGCTAACCAAAGGAGCGATGGGACAGATTACCAAGAGCCTTGCCATCGACCTCGCTCCCAAAGGAATACGCGTAAACGCCGTATGTCCGGGCACGGTGCGGACACCCTTAGTGGAGCGACTGTTCAACGACATAGAAGCAAAGGGCGGCCCGACAGCCGACGAACTGTGGCGGATGGAAAACGACGATTTCCTTCTCGGACGCATCGCCGAACCTGAGGAAGTGGCCGAGGCCGTATTCTTCCTCGCCACCGACGCATCGTCGTTCTGCACCGGCACCCTCCTGCCCGTCGACGGAGGCATAACAGCAAGATAACATCATACGTATAAACTATATCCACAATGAAAAAACTGATTTATCTGTCAATACTTTTTTGCAGTCTGTTCTGCATGGAAGCCCACGCCTGGGTATACACCACTGTCGACCCGGACAAGAACGGATGGAACTATTACTATTCCCAGGAAATAAAAATCAAGAGCGAGGAAGGCCCGCTGGTATTCAAACTCTGCATAGCTCAGAAAAGAAGCACCGGCGAGCTCCAATATTTCCTGTTCTACCTGCCGGAAAAGCCTCAATATCTAAGATGGGACACACCGGAAAACGCTCCCAAGAATTATAAAAAAGGGTTCACAATGAAAGTCAGGGACGGACTTGGGGATGTATTCGACCTCACCACTCCGCACGACAAGGAATGGAAAATCGAAAAGATAACCCTGAAAACCGGCGAGACCATTACAGGCGGAACTATATTCGAAACCAGTCATAAAATCGACCAAATCACGATATGGTACAGTATCTCCAAGGAAGATTTCTACAAAATTGTGGATAACGGATTCAAGAAAATCAGAGTCGAGACCACATCGCCCCACCGCTACGATGATTACAACTTCACGCCCAAACAGACAAAGGCCTGCGCCAAGGATTTCCGCAAACATCTCAACAATATGTTGAAAAAGGTAGACGAGATAGAGAAGGAACTGGTAAAAAGCCGCGAAGAGCTGAAGAACAAACCGGCGGCGCCGCAAAAGGCGAAAACCGTAGAAGAATTCTGAAATCAGGCAAAGATGGATAAACAATATCCGCGGCGGCGAGGTTTTATTAAAAATGATTAACCGAAGCCATCGCGGAGACAAGTTTTTTCATTAACTTTGCACTCGCAAGGCTTCCAATTCGGGACATAGCTTATGATTGAAAGAATTGTTATTGTCGACAGCGTCGAACCTATCTGCTTCTACGGCGTAAACAACGCCAACATGCAGCTTATCAAGAACCTTTATCCCAAGCTGCGCATCAGTGCGCGCGGCTCGGTGATTCGTGTTGTCGGCGAGGAAAGCGAGACAAAGGATTTCGAAGCCAAGATAAAAGAACTCGCCACATACGCCGAACACTACAATTCGCTCACCGAAGAGGTGATAATCGACATCGTAAAAGGCCACACCCCGAAAGAACCGAGAAGCGACGGCGCCATAATCTACGGAATCAACGGCAAACCTATTTCCGGCCGCACTCCCAACCAGCAGAAATTAGTCGCCACCTTCGAGGAAAAAGACCTCACCTTCGCTCTCGGCCCCGCCGGCACCGGCAAGACATACATCGCCATCGCCTTAGCGGTGCGCGCGCTGAAAAACCGGCAGGCACGTAAAATCATACTCTCGCGTCCGGCAGTGGAGGCCGGCGAGAAGCTCGGGTTCCTCCCCGGCGACATGAAAGACAAGATAGATCCCTATCTGCAACCTCTCTACGATGCCCTCGAGGACATGATTCCGGCGATGAAGCTCCGCGAATACATGGAGTCCAAGATTATCCAGATAGCGCCTCTTGCCTTTATGCGCGGCCGTACGCTCAACGACGCCATCATAGTCCTCGACGAAGCACAGAACACCACCACTCACCAGATAAAAATGTTTCTCACCCGCCTTGGCATGAACGCCAAGATGATAGTGACAGGCGACGTGACGCAGATCGACCTTCCTAAAAGCACCCAATCGGGGCTGGTACAGGCTCTTAAGATTCTTGACGGAGTACCTGGTGTCGGCAAGGTTGAATTCGGCAAAAAAGATATCGTGCGCCACTCCCTTGTGCAGCGTATCGTAGAAGCATACGAGCGCCACGACGCCGAAGAAGCCCAGCGCGCCAAAGAACTTGCAAGGCTCGCAGCCGAGCAACAGGACTCAGATTCATAAACCAATAATTATACAGGCATGCCACTAACAAGCACAGATTTCAAATTCCCCAACGAGACAGCACCTGTCTACCACGGTAAAGTCCGCGACGTCTACACTATCGACAACGACCTTCTTGTCATGATTGCAACCGACCGAATCTCGGCCTTCGATGTCGTGCTTCCCAAAGGCATCCCTTACAAAGGCCAGGTTCTCAATCAGATTGCCAATTATTTTCTCGACGCCACATCCGAAGCCGTCCCCAACTGGAAGCTCTCCGAGGTCGATCCTATGGCTACCGCCGGCATCCGCTGCGAAGGATTCCGCGTCGAAATGATTATCCGCGGCTACCTCGCAGGCAGCGCATGGCGTGAATATGCCGCCGGCGCACGCAGTATCTGCGGCGTCGCTCTTCCCGACGGTCTCCGCGAGAACGAACGTCTCCCCGAACCTATCATCACCCCTACCACTAAAGCCGACGCCGGCCACGACCAGAATATCTCCGGCCGTGAAATCGTAGAGCAGGGTCTTGTCAGCGCCGAAGACTACGCCCGAATGGAGGCCTACACCCGCACGCTCTTCCGCATCGGTACCGACATGGCGGCAGAAAAAGGGCTCGTTCTCGTCGACACCAAGTACGAATTCGGCAAGCACAACGGCAAGGTGATTCTTATCGACGAAATACACACTCCCGACTCGTCGCGCTATTTCTACGCAGACACATATCAGGAACTTTTCGAAAACGGCAAACCCCAACGCCAGCTCTCCAAGGAATTCGTACGCCAGTGGCTTATGGAAAACGGCTTCATGGGACGTCCCGGCGAAAAGGTGCCCGAGATGACAGAGGATGTTTGCCGCAGCATCAGCGAACGCTATATCGAACTTTACGAGCACCTCACAGGCCGCAAGTTCGTGCCGGCACCTCAGGATAATGTGGAAGCCCGCATTGAGAAGAACGTACTCGATTTCATCTCCAACCTCAATCTCTAAACCCGCGCCATCCGGATGACCGACGTCGAGCATATAAATCCCTACGACGGCGACAAGCGGGACAAAAAGGAGCAGGTGGCGGCGATGTTCGACGCCATCGCTCCCGCTTACGATTTCATGAACCGGGCCATGACTTTTGGCCTCGACCGGCTTTGGCTTCGCGCCCTTGTCAAGACCGTGCGCCGCTTGTCACCGGTAGAAATCATTGATCTCGCTACCGGCACCGGGGATGTGGCTTGCGCTATCGCCGCATCGATTCCCGGCACTACCGTGCGAGGACTCGACATATCAGAAGGCATGCTCGCCAAAGCCCGAGCGCGAGCCAAAGAGAGAGGACTCGGCAGTCGCATAAGTTTCAGCTGTGCCGATTGTCTCGCAACAGGACTACCCGACGCCTGCACCGACGTCATCACCGTAGCCTACGGTGTGCGCAATTTCGCCGACATCGCGGCCGGCTACCGCGAGATGTTCCGCATCCTGCGCCCCGGAGGGCATCTCGCAGTTCTCGAACTGTCCAGGCCAGTCAATTTCTTCGTGAAACCATTGTATGCCATTTATACCAGATGGCTGATACCGGCGGTCGGACGCCTTGTCTCCGGCGACAGCCGGGCATACTCCTACCTTCCGGAAAGCATCGCCGCCGCTCCCGCAGGCAACGACATGACAGCTCTCATGACGGCGGCAGGATTCTCAGAAGCCCGCTTCAAACGGCTTTCTTTCGGAGTATGCACTCTTTACCAAGCCTATAAGGAATAGAAAACAACAGCAGCGCTATGACACATTTTCTCCGCATATTCATCATATCAACAATCCTGACAACCACAGCTTTTGCGGCGGGAGCCCAGGCAATGTATTTCAACCACGCTGCCGTCGACACCAGCGCCGTTGTACCGGCTCCGACGGCGATAGCTCCGGAAACAACGGCCGACACTACCATCGCCACAGAACAGGCAATAACCATCGTACCGTTGGACTCGGCTTTCTATGCCCCGCGATCACTCGAGGAACTCCATACCTACCTCGACACAATGGATATGAGCGGCTACGAGATTACATGGTCCGATAAAAAACTCCCTGCATATTTCTTCCGCCCGGCGGTATTCGTCGAGCACCGTCCATACAACCCCGTCACACTGGAGACACCCATGCCCGACCCGGAATCTCCCATACGCTGGCTCGAGGAAGAGACCCGAATGCAAGCCGTAATGGAGAACATTTATTATGATATGTTCTCCAAACATCCCGAGGCCGTGACATACAATATCAACCTCCTCCCGGAAGCCCCCAAACGCTATCACGCAGAGGTAGATCCCCAGGACCATACCATAAAAATCGAGGAAACGACATCTATAACGAATGCAGCTCCGACAATACAGGCCGCAGAGGTACAGAAACGCCACTGGATAAAAACATTCAATGTAGCCGTACATTTCTCCCAGGCTTACGTATCGCCCAACTGGTACCAGGGCGGCAACAGCAACCTCAATGTACTCGGGAATATATTCTATAATGTGAAACTCAACCCCAAATACCATCCAAACCTGCTGTTCGAGTCAACTTTCCAGTATAAAATCGGTATCAACAGCACCCCCGAGGACGAGTTGCACAAATATAATATTTCCGACGACCTCTTCCAACTCAACAGTACTCTCGGTATCAAGGCCGCCAGACGCTGGTACTACTCTTTCACATTGCAATTCAAGACGCAGCTCTTCAAATCATATGAGCCGAACAAAGAGCCTCTGCGCTCGGCATTCCTCTCGCCCGGCGACCTCACCTTCGGTATCGGTATGACTTATAGCTACGCCAACCCCAAAAAGACCGTAACCCTCGATGCTTCGATTGCGCCGCTGTCGTACGCACTGCGCACATGTATCAACCCGGATATCGACCCGACACGCTACAACGTAGAGGCCGGACACAAGGTGAAACACAGCTTCGGTTCGAGTGCGGAATTGAAATTCTTCTGGAAAATCTGCCATAACATCTCCTATCGCTCGCGCATATTCGCATTCTCCGATTATGAAAGCGTCCAGGCAGACTGGGAGAATACTCTTACCTTCGACATAAACCGCTTCCTCACCACTCAGATTTATGCCCACGCGCGTTTCGACACAAAGACGCCCAAGACCCCGGACAACGAGGACGGCACTCCGAGCAAATGGAAAAAGCTACAGGTAAAGGAAATACTATCCATAGGCTTCACATATAAATTCAGCAGTATATGAACCGCGCGGGTCTGACTGCTGCATTATGCATCCTTGGTGCGGTTTCGGCCGTCCAAGGACGCACGCAGTGGGTAAGGCTCGATTCTGTTGCGGCGTCGTCCGAACCTGCGTCAGGATATTGGCGCGTGGCACCGGAAGGCGCCGTATTCATTTGTGAGCCTCTGCCGGGCCACTCCGGGAGCTACAGTATGAAACTTTTGTTCTCTCCCGACCTCAGCATCAGGCCGGGAACGTTTTTCGGCACTATGACACAGTCCGGCAAAACGGGAGTCTTCGACGCCGAACTGATGCTCGACCCTTCGAAATTCAAAAGCCGGGAGCACAGGCGCACGTTCACAATAGAGATGAACGAAACGTCCGACAAGATGGTATTCAAGGCCTACCACGACCGACTGAAAGTGAATTTCGGCCGGCTCCTTCCATATTTCTTCCGTATCTCGGTGCGACGAGACAATACCCGTCCCGAAAACATCGACGGCGCGGTGCGAATCGACGGCACCGAACTTTTCGCTGACAGAATTGTTATTCTATAAAACAACTTTATCCATGAAGAAAATCCTTCTCTGCCTGTTCATAATAGCCACTGTAGGCGTATGCGCCCAACAGACAACGCGAAAAGGTCTGAAAACAGCAAATACCGGCAAATCAACCGAGACAACATCCGCCGTCGGCATAATCGCCAACCCTCCGGCACATGCCGTCGACATAAACGGCTACGACAAGCCTCTGCGCTCGTCGCGGGAGACTTTCTTCGCCACCAACAACGACAAGCGGAACATCGCCGGGATGGCATTCACAATAACTTATTTTGATTCTTCGGGACGGCAGCTACACAAAGCCCACCACAACACATCAACCGAGATACCCTCGGGCGAGACACGCCAGATTGCCGTCCGCTCCTGGGACAAACAGCAATCATTCTACTACGCACGTTCCACAGTTCCCGTACGCGCGCAACAGGCAACGCCATACGATGTAAAAATCGAAATCGACACCCTTTTCGTAAGATAGAGCGGCGTAACCGGGATCCATCTTTTACTAATATAGAATCTCAACGCGCCGCATCGCGTTTTTGTGGTCGATTGAATTGGAATCAAAACGTAAGCCGTATCGCGGCGACAGCTCTGTAGGCTCGGGCAAGGAACGCAGCCCGGGTTACAGACGCGCGC
The DNA here is from genome assembly GCA_910576775.1 of uncultured Muribaculaceae bacterium. Lineage (GTDB taxonomy): Bacteria > Bacteroidota > Bacteroidia > Bacteroidales > Muribaculaceae > CAG-873. Next base: position 26,716 of record CAJTJV010000006.1, read on the forward strand.
CCCTAAATGATTAGCGTAACTACGGCACTGTATCGCAGCTACGCAGCTTCTTATTTGTGTTCTCACGATATACCCGGGCTGCGTGCCTTGCCCGGGCCTACAAAACCATCGCAGCTACGCTGCTTATTGTCCGCCGACAACCGGGCTCGGATTTACACCCTGGCCTATAGAACTGTCGCCGCTACGCGACTCGCCGGACATATACGGCCAAATGAAAAAGCAGAGAGTCCCGGAGGGCAGCCGGCACATCGATGGTTCGTGCCCCATCGCGAGTCCCGGAGGGACGCTTTATCCGAGAACCCCGTGCTTTAGCGCGGGGCAGGAGATGATATATGTATGAGTCTCGGAGAGACGTCTCATGTGAGCCTATTGACATAAGACGTCTCTCCGAGACTTGGATATGCTGCCGGATATGTACCCCGGCATGAATGCCGGGGCTTTCGGATGAAACGCCTCTCCGAGGCTATCGATGTCACCATGAGAGCTTCCTGTACGTGTTGCTACATGGCTCCTCTCCGAGGCTCTTGTTCGGTATCGGGGCGGGGTCTTCCATTTCAGCGCTCACCCGAGGCTTTCATGTTGGCATGGTTCTGTGCAGGGTGATGAAGCGTGCAGACGGATTGGTATCGGCAAACTCTATTTTTTCTATTGCAAAATCGTCAAGGGGGATGGTCGGGAAGAAGGTATCCGGCTCCGCGCCTACTGCATCTATGACGGTGAGGTCGAGCACATCGGCAAGAGGAAGTGCGAGAGCGTAAATCTGAGCTCCGCCAATAACGAAAATCTCGCTGTCTCCGGCCATGGCAATGGCTTCGTCGAGCGATGCCGCGCGTTCAGCTCCCGGGGCGGAAAACGATTCGTTGCGGCTCACCACGATATTGCGACGGCCGGGGAGAGCGCCCGATGGCAGAGAGTCGAAAGTCCTGCGCCCCATTATCAATGTATGTCCCATGGTGAGAGACTTGAAGCGGCGCAAGTCGGCCCGCAAATGGAAAAGCATGTCGCCACGGCTGCCGATGGCACCATTGCGGTCTATAGCAACTATTATGTGTATCATACTGTCAGACGGAAACGTCGGCCTTGATATGCGGATGCGGGTCGTAGCCTTCGAGTGTGAAATCGGAATATTTGAAATCGAAGATGTCCTTCACCTCCGGGTTGATAATCATACGCGGCAGCGGACGTGGCTCGCGTGTCAGTTGCAGACGCGCCTGGTCGAGATGGTTGAGATAGAGATGTGCGTCGCCGAGAGTGTGCACGAAATCACCGGCCTCAAGCCCTGTCACCTGTGCCATCATCTGCAACAGCAACGCATATGACGCGATATTGAAAGGAACGCCCAGAAAGCAGTCGGCACTGCGCTGATAAAGCTGGAGACTCAGGCGCCCGTCGGCGACATAGAACTGGAAAAAGGCGTGGCACGGCGGCAAATTCATATTCGGCAGGTCGGCCACATTCCAGGCACTGACGATTATACGGCGGGAATCCGGATTATGCTTAATCTGCTCCACGGCCTCGGCAATCTGGTCGATAGCACCTCCGGAATAATCGGGCCACGAACGCCACTGATAGCCGTAGATGTGGCCGAGATTACCGTCGGCATCCGCCCATTCGTTCCATATCCTCACGCCGTTCTCCTGAAGATAATGCACATTGGTGTCGCCTTTAAGGAACCACAGCAGTTCGTGGATTATGGATTTTAGATGCAATTTCTTGGTTGTGACAAGCGGAAAGCCGTAGGAAAGGTTGAATCGCATCTGATAGCCGAACACGGATTTCGTACCTGTGCCCGTACGGTCGTGCTTGACGGTGCCGTGCTCGAGGATATGACTCAGAAGGTCTTGATATTGTTTCATTTTTCGGTTCTGGAAGATGTAGCGACGTTACCTCCGGCAGCCGGCCGTCCTTTGGCGGAACCATTACCTCCGACAGCCTGCATCATAGGCATATCGAGGCGGAAACGTCCTGTTTTATAAAGAATGGCGTCATTGGGGCATACCGTCGTACAGTCGAAGCATACCACACACCGAGAATTATTGACAATCTTTTCCGGCAGTTTTATGCACTGCGCCTTACATACGCGCTCACATTCACCGCAGTTTATGCATTTGTCGGGGTCTATCTCTATATGGAAATATGATTTGGAACCGACATAGCCTAAAATAGTGCCTACCGGACATACAGTGCTGCAGCCTATACGTCCGTTTTTCCATGCCGCACAAGCTACTGCACAAGCTGTAACCGCCGCCACAGCAAGCGACGAGGCGGTAAAACTTACCGCCGACGGGTTAAGACCCAGAGGGCGCGCCACAAGCTCCCCTACCATCCGGGCATAGGAGCTGTAGGGGTCGAAAAGCGTGGGGAAGAACGATCCGCCGATAATAAAAGTGGCTAAGGCTATAATCAGGAATATGACGCGTGTACGCTGCGATGGTGCCACATATCGGTATGAACAGCGGCGTCGACCCGCAAGACGCCCGACTGCCGACACACAATCCATCAGTGTACCCATCGGACATGCTGTCGAGCAATAGATACGGCCATATATCAATGTAATGACAAGCCAGAAAAGAAGACACACCGAAGCACCTGAAAGCAAGGCGGTGAGTATCTGCATACGTACAAACACACTGTCATAGCCTGCAAGCAGTGCCCATGTAGGCACCGCCATGGCAATCAGCGATATAACAATTCGTGCTATTCTTACCGGCTTATACATACCGCAAAGATACGAATAAGTTGAGAGCATATGAAAATTTATTTTCAATTTGCCGAGCGGTAGTATCTTCGATGGAGTCAAAGACAGGTGTTATTTTCCGGAAACTATTAATCAAACCGGATTTCGTACACCGGTTCTGCATATTCGCAGATTTTAAGATGAAAGCTCGGAAATATTTCGTACCTTTGGCCTACATTTCGTGTCGCAAAGGCCGAATCTATTTCCAAGCTACTATCTCTCAACCCCTATGTCGAATTTCGTACACCTGCACGTCCATTCGCAGTACTCCGTCCTCGACGGTCTGTCGTCTATCGGCGGTCTGATAAAAAAGGCTGTCGCCGACGGTATGCCTGCCCTCGCCCTCACCGATCACGGCAACATGTTCGGTGCCAAATCTTTCTTCAACGACATAAAGAAGCACAACGGGAAGGTGAAAGACGATATCGCCAAGGCTCGCAAGGCTCTTGAAGAAGCTGAGAAAGAAGGACGCACAGAGGATGCCGAAGCCGCGCGCGCCGACATCGCAAAAGCCGAAAAGAAACGGCTCAAACCTATCCTCGGCTGTGAGATGTACGTCGCCAAAGGCTCAATGACAGACCGGAGCGACCCCAAGGACGGTGGAGCACACCTTATCGTGCTGGCCAAGAACGAGACAGGCTACAAGAACCTTATCAAGCTCGTGAGCCGCGCATGGACCGAAGGCTTCTACCGCCATCCGCGTACCGACAAGGAACAGATTGCCGCCCATCACGAGGGACTTATCATCTGTTCGGCATGTCTCGGCGGGGAGATTCCACGCCTGCTGCGTAACGGCGATTTCGAAGCTGCCGACAAGGCCGTCGCCTGGTGGAAAAGTATTTTCGGCGAAGACTATTACATAGAGCTGCAGCGCCATAAGGCAACGATACCGCGTGCCAACCACGAAACGTATAATCTCCAGAAACAGATTGAGCCGCAACTTATCGAGCTTGCCCGCAAACACGATATCAAAGTCATCGCATCCAACGACGTACATTTCGTGGACGAGAGCGATGCAGAGGCTCACGACCGCCTGATATGTCTTTCGACAAACCACCTTGTCAGCGATGAGAACCGCATGCTGTATTCCAAGCAGGAATGGTTCAAGACCACTGCAGAGATGGAGGCTGTATTCTCTGACATGCCCGAGGTCCTCTCCAACACACTCGAGATTGCCGAAAAAATCGAAGAATACGACATCGACCACGCCCCGATCATGCCAAATTTCGCCATCCCGGCGGAATTCGGCACTGAAGAAGAGTACCGCAGCCGAATCACCGAGCAGGAACTCTTCGACGAATTCACCCGCGACGAGAACGGCAATGTGATTCTCTCGCAGGAGGATGCGGAGAAAAAAATATCCAAACTCGGCGGCTACGAAAAGCTATACCGCATAAAATTCGAGGCAGACTACCTCAAGAAGATTACATATGAGGGTGCAGAGCGCCGCTACGGCTCGCCCCTCAGCCAGGAGGTCGACGACCGTATACGTTTCGAGCTGCACATCATGAAGACAATGGGTTTCCCGGGCTACTTTCTTATCGTGGAGGATTTCATCCGCGTGGGACGCAGCATGGGCGTCAGCATCGGACCCGGCCGTGGCTCCGCAGCGGGTTCTGTCGTGGCCTATTGCCTCGGCATAACACAGATCGACCCACTGAAATACGACCTTCTGTTCGAACGCTTCCTCAACCCCGACCGCATATCACTCCCCGATATCGACGTGGATTTCGATGACGACGGACGCGAGACAGTGCTAAACTATGTCACAGAACACTACGGGGCCCCCAACGTGGCGCATATCATAACATACGGCACCATGGCGGCAAAATCCGCCATCAAGGATGTCGCCCGTGTCATGAACTTGCCGATACCGTTGTCGAACAAGCTCACCAAGCTTATTCCCAAGCATATGCCCGAGGATCCCAATAAGCCCGGCAAGGAACTCAAGCCTACCATCGACAACTGCATCCGGTACCTCCCGGAATTCCAGTCCGAGATGGAGAGCGACCCCACCGTCGACGAACTTATGCATTTCGCCGACAAACTCGAAGGCACTGTCCGCAATATCGGCGTCCACGCCTGCGGAGTCATAATCTGCCGCGACGACGTCACCGACTGGGTTCCTGTCAGCACCGCTTCCGACAAGAACGGCGACCGCATCCTCGTCACCCAGTACGAAGGACGCGTAATCGAAGACACCGGTCTTATCAAAATGGACTTTCTGGGTCTGAAGACCCTCTCCATTATCCGCGACGCCGTGGCAAACATAAAACATTCGCGCGGCATCGATATTGATATCGACACCATCCCCATCGACGACAAACTCACCTACGACCTCTATAGCCGCGGAGCGACAGTCGGTACATTCCAGTTCGAGTCGCCGGGTATGCAAAGGTACTTGCGCCAGCTCAGGCCGAGTGTCTTCGAGGATCTTATAGCCATGAACGCCCTGTACCGCCCGGGACCAATGGAAAACATTCCGGAGTTCATCGCCCGCAAGCATGGTGAAAGCAAAATTGAATACGATATACCCGAAATGGAGGTATATCTCAAAGATACCTACGGCATTACCGTCTATCAGGAACAGGTGATGCTCCTGTCGCGCCTGCTGGCAGGATTCACCCGCGGCGAAAGCGATACCCTCCGCAAAGCCATGGGCAAGAAGCTTATCGAGAAGATGAACCACCTCAAAGGCAAATTCCTTGAGGGAGGAACCGCGAAAGGACACAATGCACAGGTACTCGAGAAAATATGGAAGGAATGGGAGAAATTCGCCTCCTACGCATTCAACAAGAGCCACGCCACCTGCTACAGCTGGGTCGCATACCAGACCGCATATCTCAAAGCACACTACCCTGCCGAATTCATGGCTGCCGTACTGAGCCGAAACCTCGAGGATATCACCAAACTGACATTCTACATGGAGGAATGCCGCAACATGGGGCTTCAGGTGAAAGGGCCTGATGTCAACGAATCCTTCAGCAGCTTCAGCGTGAGCGAGCCTTCCGTTATACGCTTCGGCCTGATGGCAATAAAAGGCGTAGGCAACGACGTTGTGCGTGCAATTGTCGACGAGCGGGAAAACGGTGGCAAGTACACCGACATCTATGATTTCGTAGAACGTGTGCCGGCGCAGAGCATAAACCGCCGCGTATTCGACAACCTCGTACTCGCCGGAGCTTTCGACTGCTTCGAGAATACCAAGCGGGAGGACCTTGTCGCCGAAATCGGCAAAAAGGGAGAAACGGTATCCGAACTACTTCTGCGCTACGGCGCTCTTCGCCAACAGGAGACAAAGCAGGCCCAGAGCTCCCTCTTCGGCATGGACGACAGCGAGGTGCTCGACTCCGCACGCCCGAAGATTCCTTCGATGCCGCGCTGGGAAAACCTTACAAGACTCAACCGCGAGCGCGACCTTGTAGGGATGTACCTTTCCGGACATCCGCTCGATCCATACTGGCTTGAAGTGAAATACGGCATGAGTTTCACGGCATCAGACAAAAATGAAACTGAAACCGCACTCCCACAGCCTGTGACTTTCGCCGGCATGGTAGTAGGAGTGGAAGAGAAGCGTACCCAGATAGGCACTATGACAATCCTCAAAATCGAGGATTTCTCCGCTACGGCTGAAATAACACTTTTTGAAAAGCAGAAAGCCCAGTTCGCACCACTGTGCGTGCCCGGTGCCGCGGTATCGGTGACGGGAACATTCAAGAATGTCCGCAACAGGACAACCGGTGCCACCAACCTTCGTTTCTCGGTCGACCGCATCACAGACCTCAACGGAATGAAAGGAAAACTACTGGGCGACATCACCCTCACCCTCACCCCTCCGGAGGTGCCGGCGCTGGACGCTCTTCTATCCGACGAGATTACAATGAAAGCCCCTGCAGACATGACAAAAACACCTGTCAACATCGAGATCTTCTCATCCGAGCATAGCCGCAAACTACGCTTCTCTTCGGCAATACGAGTGCCCATGACACGCAAATTCGTCGAAGAGCTTGAGAAACAGGGCTTCAATTTCGATATTGAAAAACGATAACAGCATAAATTTACAGAAATGACTTTTACAGATTCCAACATCAATGAGATAATAGCATCGGGAAAGCCGGTAGTTGTAGATTTCTGGGCCACATGGTGCGGCCCCTGCATGGCAATGGCTCCTATTGTTGAAGAAATAGCCAAGGAATACGAAGGCCGCGTTGTAATCGGCAAATACAACTGCGACGAAGAAAACGATTTCGCTACAGAATGTGGAATCAGAAGCCTTCCGACCCTTCTATTCTTCAAAAACGGAGTAAAAACCGATATCCGCCTCGTCGGCGGACAGAAAGCCGACGCCATCCGCGCTAAAGTCGAAGCTCTACTCGCTCTCTGACAGCAATGAAGAATATATACTCTCCTGCCGACATAAAACGCATAACCGAAGCGACTATCGGCCGGCTTGAGGACATCGAGACCCTTGAGCCGGCTCATCGCGACGCTATGATGAACCGTCGCTCCGCTTTCATCGAAGAGGTCGGAGGCGCCGTAGCCGACGAAATTCTCGAGTTCCGAGGACATGGTCGGGGCGATATTCTCGTCTTCGCCGGCGACGGCATATGCGGCGCCTACGCCCTGGAATGCGCGTCGGCTCTCGCTGCAGAGGGTGTAAAATCCAAGGTTATTCTTTTCAATATCGGAGGCAATCTGCTCAGCGCCGACACGGTAGCAGCACGCGACAAATTCATTGCCGCCGCCGGTCGCGACGCTCTGAACGAGGTTATAAATCCGGGACAGGATTTCCAGATGCCGCATATATCACGACGCACAACAGTTGTTGACGGTATCTTCGGCAGCGACTACGGGAAGCCTCTCAAAGGCGGCTATCAGGCCGTGGCACGCTATATCAACGAGCATAACGCCCATGTAGTGGCAATCGACGTGCCGTCGGGCATGACTACCGACCTGGCAGTAGGAATGATTAACCGTAATATCGTCCATGCAGAGCTTACTCTCACCCTCGTAGGGCCGACATTGTCATTCTTCATGCCCGAGAACTATGAGCTGACAGGCCGGTGGAGAGTTCTCCCTGTTGCATTCGACGAAAAAGCGATGAACGAGACTCAGTGCTCGGCGCACCTCGTCGACTCCGGCGCCATAAACACCGTTCTTCCCAAACGCTCGCGCGCCGCATCGAAAAACGACCTCGGCCACACCCTTGTCTTCGCAGGCTCGTACGGCATGCTCGGGGCCGCCGTGCTCGCCACCCGTGCCGCCACACATTCGGGCTGCGGAAAGGTGACATGCCACGGACCGCGCTGTGCGTTCTTTGTTCTCCAGACCACAGTACCGTCGGCAATGTTCACAACCGATGGCTCCGATATCGATATCAGGCATTTCGACGATCCCTTCGACGCAGACGGTGTAGCTGCCGGGCCTGGCATAGGCCGCTCCGAAGCGACAGCAGCAGGACTGGAAAACTTTCTTAAAAGCTGCTATGCCTCGCGCAAGCCTCTCGTGCTTGACGCAGATGCCCTCAACATCATCGCCGAGCACCCATCTATGCTCGATTTCATCCCTCCACGTTCCATAATCACTCCCCACGCCGGCGAATTCGACCGTCTTTTCGGCGTACAGAACTCACAGGGCACACGTCTGCTGCTCGCTCTCGAGATGTCCGCACGGTTGAAAATAACAATCGTCCTCAAAGGGCCTTGGACAGCGACCGTATGGGCCGACGGCTCTGTACTCGTCAACACCTCCGGAACCGAAGCTCTTGCCACGGCGGGAAGCGGCGACGTTCTGACCGGACTCATGGCCGGACTCGTAGCACAGAAAATGGCACCGGAAGTAGCTGCGGTAGCTGCGGTCTACGTCCACGGGGTTGCCGGCCGTCTCGCCGCCGAACGCAGCGGCATCGCCGGAACGACAGCAGAGGACATCGCAGCCTTCATAGGCCCTGCAATCGACACTATACTTAACCGGCGCTCCGACGCCTCTAAAACCACCGGAAAATGAAAACAACCCGCATCCTCGCAGCCGCTCTCGCAGCCTCTCTGGCCTTTGGGGCCGCTGCTCAGACATCGCAGAAACTCTCTGCCGGAAAAGCAAACGACTACGGTCTGATATACAGCCTTCCGGTAACCGCTCTCGACATATATATCGAAGCCGAACTCAACGAGGAGCACCCCGGAGAATTCCATAACTACGCTAAGCGTCATCTCGGAATCACCGATGCCATAACCGAGGACCGGCTTTCTGCAAATATGCGCAGCGTGATAATCGTACCCCGCGGCATCGCCACCGACAGAAACCGCCAACTGGCACAATTCAAATCCGGTTCTTCCGTCTTCATAACACTCACCCCGGAGAATCTGCCGTTGGGTATAAACACCGACGAGACTGTCGACAAAGCCCCCGTACAGATTCCCGTGGCGCGAGAAGCAGCCCCATCGCCGCTTGAAGGCGAAGGAGCCCGTCAGGCAATAACCTCCGACATGGCACGCAGCGGCTCAACAGCAAAGAAAGCCGAACTCGCAGCACAGCGCATATTCGAACTGCGTGAGACGCGCTCCGACATCCTGTCAGGGGAAGCAGAGAATCCTCCGGCCGACGGCACGGCAATGCAGCTTGTACTCGACAATCTCTCCGCACAGGAAGCCGCGCTCACCGCTATGTTCGCAGGCACGAAATCGACACGCACGGTAGTGGAGAAAGTGACGGTGATTCCCGACAGCATCGATATCGACGGCCGCGTCATCGCACGTCTGTCCGCAGTAGACGGCATCATCAGCCCCGACGACCTCTCGGGCATGCCTATCACTATCGACGTGAAGGTTGTCGAGCAGGGCAAGCTTCCCGTCAACGAAAAGGGAGAGACCAAGACCTTCCCCAAAGGCGGCGTTGCCTACTGCGTACCGGGCACTGCCATGGTAAACGTGAAATGCAGTGGCCGTACAGTAGCGTCGGCCGACGTCACACTCTCTCAGCTCGGCGTAGTGTTCGGCCTCAATCCCAACCTTTTCACGGACAAGAAAGAACCGTACAAAGTGATTTTCGACCCCTCGACAGGGGCAGTCGTAGAGCTGGCTCCCATAGCCGGAGAATAGACGCTACGCGAAGACTCTTGTGTACATCCGACCACTAAAAAGCATAGCTGCGGCACAGTACCGCAGCTATGCTGCCTTTTGTTGCGATTTCAACTATTCCGACCGCTAAAACGCTCTGCGACTCCCGATGAGTCGGCACGGATTTCGCGTTGCGGACTATATTTTATACACGTCAGAGCGGGCTCTTGTCGCGTTCCGACTCGCGGCGGTCTTCTGCGGCGCGACGTTTCAGGATAGCCTGCATACGCGGACTATTCATAACGTCGGGATCCGAACCGGCGAAAAAGGCATCGAGCCGGGCATCCAGTTCTTCATCGGATGATACCGGAGTCGCGAGCAAGGCGTCAAGGCGCTCTGCGAGTACGGAATCAACCTCCGGTTGCTTACCAAAAGCGTCTTCTACGTCTTCTTTCATGATATGGCTGAACTTGGCTTAGACTACAGGTATTTTTTATTTCTTGACACTGACGGGCTTCCACTCCTGCTTGTCCTTGAAAAGCGAATGGTCGCGGCTCGAACCTCCGAGTTTCCACGTTTTTTCGCTGTCTTCAGTTTTCCAGTCTATATGGATTGTGATGCGCGGAGAGCCTTCAACCGAATTGAGGATATATATGCCTTCCTTGATGAAATTCTCATCATAGCCCTTGAAAATACGGAACAATTCCACTTTTCCGTTTTTATAAAAACGCATTTCCTCACACAGGTCGTCGTCCCATACATTGCGATACGTACGGCGGAAAGTTGTGCTGACAGGTTTTCCTTCTTTTTTTGTTTTACTACCCGCAGAAACTCTTGCCGCAGTTTCTGCTATTTCAAATAATTCGTCCATTTCTTTTTCAACTTCATTATATTGCTGCATCAGGGCATCGATATCATCGACGCCGGCATCTGCTTTGGACTCTGTATTTACTTTAAGCAGATGCGGCTGTGTAGACGCAAGGCTCTCGTATGTACCGCCAACTATGCGGAACATCTCAACGGTATAATAAAGTTTACCGCCGTCCTTCCCCATATGGAGCTGATCTATGGGAATGCAGATATCAAGTGAGGGGTCTGAAACGGAACTGTCAAGGCTATAGGGAGTATTTGCCGCCACCTGGCCGTTTGCGGCTTCATAGAGCTTGTCGTCGCTCTTGAGTGCGTTCATCCATTCGTCATAGAAATAGACGGCGATAAGAAGATCCAGATTGTTGACACCGGACTTCGACCAGTCGATTTCGGGGACGACCTCACAGCATACTTTGTCTTCGGTCTGCGATGCGACGGCACGCAACGAGCACCAGTCGGCGGCTGAGGCTGAGAATGCGAATACTATGGAAGCAAAAAGCACTGATAACTTTTTCATGATTGGCTGATTTAAAATAGTGAATTATTATTCTTCCCTATCCAACGGAGTGAGTTCTCCGGTGGTGGAATCCATGATATATCCAGCTACGCGGACATCGGCGGACATCAGGGGATGCCTGGCAATCAGGTCTACGGTCTCCTTGACGGCATCTTCAGTATCAGCAAAGCCTTTGAGCCACCCGTCAAGGTCAATTCCGCAATGACGCATAAGTGTGATATGTTCTTCGCTGACTCCACGGCTACGCATAAGTTCCAGCATATGGGCGGCGTCCATACCCTGTACGCCGCAGCCTGTATGTCCGATAACCATCACTTCGTTGACACCCAGCTCATAGACAGCGACAAGAATGGAGCGCATTGTCGAATCGAAAGGATTCGTTATTGTACCTCCCGCATTCTTGATAAGTTTAACATCTCCGTTGCGTATGCCCAGGGCAGCCGGAAGAAGCTCGACGAGACGGGTATCCATACATGTGACAATGGCTATACGCTTATCGGGGTATTTCGACGTCGCAAAACGTCCGTAGGCACCTTCTGCGACAAAACGGCGGTTATATTCAAGTATTTCCTCTATCATGATTCTTTATCCGTTGAGGGTATGAATATTCAAAAGAGGATACTCTTGACGGGCATCCTCTTTTGATATCTGTTGTTTCCGCTAATTATTCAGCTGCCGGAAGTTCGGTTTCCTGAGCTGCTGCTTCTGCCACGGGATTCTCTACTGCGGGAGCAGCGGATTTCTTGCGGCTGCGGCGTGTTTTGGACTTTTTGGGCTTGTCTTCCTTGAGCATGGCTTCGTTGTAGTCCACCAGTTCGATGAAGCAAGTTTTGGCGTTGTCGCCAAGACGGTTGCCGGTCTTGAGGATACGGGTGTAGCCACCGGGACGTTCTGCGATCTTCTCAGCGATTTCCTGGAAGAGAACCTTTACGGCCTCCTTGTTCTGGAGATGGCTGAATACGAGACGGCGGTTGGGTGTTGTATCTTCTTTGGCGCGGTTGATCAGCGGCTCGGCATACACACGCAGGGCTTTTGCCTTTGCAAGCGTTGTAAAGATACGCTTGTGCATGATGAGCGAGATTGTCATGTTAGCCAGAAGGCTGTCGCGGTGCGCTTTCTTACGGCTAAGGTGATTGAATTTTTTATTGTGTCGCATCGAGAGTTATTCTTTATCGAGTTTGTACTTGGAGATGTCCATGCCGAAGGAGAGGTTGAGGCTGTTGAGCAGGTTCTCGAGTTCGACCAGGGACTTTTTGCCGAAGTTGCGGAACTTAAGCAGATCGGTCTTGTTGAAGACAACGAGTTCTGCCAGAGTCTCCACTTCTGCGCTCTTTAAACAGTTGAGAGCACGGACGGAAAGCTGCATGTCGACAAGCTTCGATTTGAGAAGCTGACGCATGTGCAGTACTTCTTCGTCGAACTCTTCACCGGGATCGGGTTCGGAAGTCTCAAGGGTAATCTTCTCGTCTGAGAAGAGCATGAAATGGTAGATAAGAATCTTAGCCGCCTCTTTCACTGCATCCTTGGGGAGAATCGAACCGTTGGTGCTGATTTCGAGAGTGAGTTTGTCGTAGTCGGTTTTCTGGTCTACGCGGTAGTTTTCGACGGTGTATTTGACGTTCTTGATAGGGGTATAGATCGAGTCGATGGCAATGGTGTTGATGTCGTCCTGAGGCGTTACATTCTCCTCTGCGGGGACCCAACCGCGACCCTTGTTGATAGTCAGTACGATAGTGAAACTTGCGTCGGGATCCAAATGACAAATCACCAAGTCGGGGTTCATGACCTCGAAATTGCTGAGCTGCTTGGCGATGTCGCCGGCTGTGAACACTTCTTGTCCTGAAACGTTGATGGTGACACGCTCGTTGTCGTGATCCTCCACCTTCTGCTTCAGGTCGACCTGCTTGAGGTTAAGAATGATATTGGTGACATCTTCCTTGACACCGGGCACTGTGTCGAACTCGCTCTTTACTCCGTCAATCTTGATTGACGAGATTGCGAAGCCTTCGAGCGACGAGAGAAGCACGCGACGGAGGGCGTTGCCCACGGTGATGCCATAGCCGGGCTCTAAAGGCTTGAATTCGAACTTGCCGTAGAAGTTGCCGGCTTCTACCATTATTACCTCTTCAGGTTTCTGGAATGCTAATATAGCCATGGATCTTATTTATAGTGATTAGTTCTTGGAGTAGAGCTCGACAATCAGCTGCTCCTGGATATTCTCGGGGATGTCCTCGCGTGCGGGTACATGGAGGTATTTGCCGGCCTTGGCGGCTTCGTCCCATTCAATCCAAGGATACTTGCTGTGGTTGAAACCGGCAAGGGCGTCGGCAATCACTTCCAGGGACTTGCTGCGCTCGCGGACACCGATGATGTCTCCGGGTTTTACAGAGTAGGAAGGAATGTTGACAACCTGGCCGTTCACAACAATATGGCGGTGAAGGACAAGCTGGCGGGCAGCAGCACGCGTAGGTGCGATACCGAGACGGAACACGATGTTGTCGAGACGGCTCTCAAGAAGCTGAAGAAGAATCTCACCGGTAATACCTTTGAGTGCGGAGGCTTTCTTGAAGAGGTTGCGGAACTGACGTTCAAGCACTCCGTAGGTATATTTGGCTTTCTGCTTTTCACGCAGCTGTTCGCCGTATTCGGAAGTTTTGCGGCGCTTGTTGGCACCGTGCTGACCCGGCGGGAAATTACGACGGGCGAGGACCTTGTCTTCGCCGAAGATGGGTTCGCCGAATTTGCGGGCTATTTTGGTCTTGGGACCTGTGTATCTTGCCATTGTGTTTTAATCAGTTTAGCGGAGGGATATTGCGGGGATCGGGGCGCAGCCGCGATCATAGAGAGGTGATATAGTATTATGATCTTTCGCCCGGGAAATCCGGTATCCGTTCCGTATGTTGATGAAGATGTTGTTGTACTAAAAGTGAAAGTAGAGTGCCGGCCCCTTTTGCGAAGGGAGTACGGCACCGCTATTCTGTTTACACTCTTCTTCTCTTGGGAGGACGGCAGCCATTGTGCGGCAGCGGAGTAACGTCGATAATCTCAGTTACCTTGATACCGGCGCCATCGATGGTGCGTACTGCCGATTCACGGCCATTGCCCGGACCTTTGAGATAGGCCTTCACTTTACGGAGACCAAGGTCGTATGCAACCTTAGCGCAATCCTGCGCTGCCATCTGGGCTGCGTAGGGCGTATTCTTCTTGGAACCGCGGAAGCCCATCTTGCCGGCCGACGACCAGCTGATGACTTGGCCTTCGCTGTTGGCCAGGCAGACAATGATATTGTTGAACGAGGAATGAACGTGAAGCTGGCCTTCTGCGCCGACTTTGACGTTGCGTTTCTTAGCTGCGACTGTTTTCTTTGCCATGTCTGTATGTTATTTAGTTGCTTTCTTCTTGTTTGCAACGGTTTTCTTGCGTCCTTTGCGGGTACGCGCGTTGTTTTTGGTGCTCTGGCCGCGCACGGGCAGACCATTGCGGTGACGGATGCCACGGTAGCAACCGATATCCATCAGACGCTTGATATTGAGCTGGATTTCGCTGCGGAGGTCACCCTCAACCTTGTAGTCGCTGCCGATTACCTCGCGGACTTTGGCCGCCTCATCGTCGGTCCAGTCCTGAACTTTCTTGTCGACGTCGACGCCGGCTTTGCTGAGGATCGATTTGGCTGCGCTGCGGCCGATGCCGAAGATATAGGTCAAGGCGATTTCACCTCTCTTATTCTGGGGGAGGTCAACTCCCACTATACGTACTGCCATAAATATTATCCTTGACGTTGTTTGAATTTAGGGTTTTTCTTGTTGATGACGTACAGACGTCCCTTGCGACGGACAATCTTGCTGTCCGGAGTGCGTTTCTTGACGGATGCTCTTACTTTCATATCTTTTAGTTTTATTTTATTTATAGCGGAAAGCAATCCTGCCTTTGGATAGGTCGTAGGGCGACATTTCAACTCTCACCTTGTCTCCGGGGAGAATCTTGATGTAGTGCATCCTCATCTTGCCCGATATATGGGCAGTGATTTCGTGGCCGTTCTCGAGCTCAACGCGGAACATTGCGTTGGAGAGAGCTTCGACGATGGTGCCGTCCTGTTCGATTGCTGATTGTTTTGCCATATTGTTTTAAATAAATTTATCCGGTATTGCTTCTTGGATGTAATCAAAGGTGGTGAGAATCTCAAGCTTGTCGTTGAGCATTGCCAGGGTGTGCTCGTAATGAGCCGAAGGCTTGTGGTCGCGTGTGCGGCACTCCCAGCCGTCGGGACCTATGACAATGTTGCGGCTGCCCATGTTCACCATCGGCTCTATGCAGAAGCACATGCCGTTCTGTATGCGCGGACCGATGCCTCGGCGCCCGTAGTTGGGCACCTCCGGCGATTCGTGCATGCTCCGGCCTATGCCGTGGCCTGTCATCTCCCTTACAAGACTGTAGCCGCGATGCTCGCAATAGGTTTGCACGGCGTTGGATACATCTCCGATGCGTGCCCCTATTCTGGCCGCCTCTATCCCCTTATACAAAGATTCTTTGGTGGTACGCAGCAGCGCCAGCTTGTCTTCGGAGACAGTGCCGACCGCAAATGTGTAGCAACTATCTCCCATGAACCCGTCTTTCTCTACAACAGTGTCGACGCCGATGATGTCGCCGTCACGCAGGATATAGTCCGACGGAAAGCCGTGCACTACGGTATCGTTCACCTCGATGCACAGGGTACCGGGAAAGCCTTCGTAGCCCAGACAGGCAGGCTTGCCACCATTGTCAAGGATGAATTCCCTGGCAATGGTGTCGAGCTTACGTGTACTGATTCCGGGCTCTATCCACCGCGCCACCTCGCCGAGTACCCGGCTTACCAGGTCCGACGACGAGCGCATGGTCTCGATTTCTTCCGGTGTTTTCAGATAAATCATTTAAGCCTGATATTGTTAATCTGCTGTTTAATCAATAAGCCTGACCGGTGGTGCGGCCTTTGATCTTACCCTCTTTCATCAGACCGTCGTAGTGGTGCATCATAAGATGCGACTCTATCTGCTGGAGAGTATCCAGCACTACGCCTACCATAATCAGCAACGATGTGCCGCCGAAGAACTGCGCGAAATTCTGGCTGATGCCGAAGAAACGGGCGAAGGCGGGCAGAATGGCCACTATGCCGAGGAAGATTGATCCGGGCAGGGTGATGCGGCTCATGATAGCGTCGAGATACTCGGCGGTTTTCTTACCGGGTTTTACACCGGGGATGAAACCATTGTTGCGCTTCATATCGTCGGCCATCTGGGTGGGACGCACTGTGATGGCTGTATAGAAATAGGTGAAGGCAACGATGAGGATGAAGAAGATTGTGTTATACCAGAAACTGTTGATGTCGGTGAAGGCACGCAGGAAACCGCTTTCGCCGCCGCGGAAGCCGGCGAGCGTCATCGGAATGAACATGATGGCCTGGGCGAAGATGATAGGCATCACACCTGCGGCGTTAACCTTCAGAGGTATGTACTGGCGGGCACCGCCGTACTGACGGTTGCCTACAATACGCTTGGCATACTGCACGGGCACTTTGCGGGTTCCCTGCACGAGAAGCACGGCGCCTACTGTCACTGCGAACAGCAGCACAACCTCGACGATGAACATCACAAGACCGCCCTGGCTGCCGGAAGCTCCGGGCAGACGGCTTACGAATTCATAATAGAGGGCTCCCGGGAGACGGGCGATGATACCCACAAGGATAATGAACGAGATACCGTTGCCGATACCACGGTCGGTGATACGCTCGCCGAGCCACATGATGAACATGGAGCCTGCGGCAAGGATAATTGTCAGATATGCTACCATCCAGAAACCAAACGAGAGAGCTGTGCCGTTGGCAGCGCCATTGACCTGCACCTGAAGGTTGACAAGGTAGGCGGGAGCCTGCAGGAAGAGAATCGGCACTGTCAGATAGCGCGTGTACTGATTCAGCTTCTGCCTGCCGCTCTCACCCTCGCGCTGCATCTTCTGGAAACTCGGGAGAATCATGCCGCAGAGCTGTATCACGATTGAAGCAGTGATATAGGGCATGATACCGAGGGCGAAGATGGAGGCTTGCGAGAATGCGCCGCCGGAGAACATATCGAGAAGCTGCATCAGACCGCTCTTGTTGGTAAAGTTTGCAAGAGCGTCGATGTCTGACGGAGAGATGCCCGGAAGCACCACATAACAACCCACGCGGTAGATGAATACCAGCAGGAGGGTTATCAGAAGGCGCTTGCGGAGCTCCTCGATTGTCCAGATATTTTTAAGGGTTTCGACGAATCTCATAATCAGAGTGTTTTGGCTGTTCCGCCGGCAGCCTCGATGGCGGCCTTGGCGGCTGCGGAGAACGCATTGGCTTCAACAGTCAGAGCCTGGCTCAGAGTGCCGTTTGCAAGCACCTTGGCAAGCTGGCCGCGACGGAGATAACCTGCCTGACGAAGGTCGTCGAGGCCGATTGTCTGAAGCTGGCGGGCTTCTGCGAGCTGAGCGATGAGATTGAGGTTTATAGCCTTGTATTCAACACGGTTGATATTCTTGAAACCGAATTTGGGCAGACGACGCTGGATAGGCATCTGGCCGCCTTCGAAACCGATTTTACGGCTGTAGCCGGAGCGCGACTTAGCACCCTTGTGACCGCGGGTCGATGTTCCGCCCTTGCCGGAGCCGGGGCCACGGCCGATGCGGGTTTTACGTTGTACTGAGCCGACTGCGGGTTGTAAATTACTGAGGTCCATTTTCAATGTGAGTTTATGCGTTGGTCACCTCTACAAGATGACGGACTTTGTTTACCATTCCCATCACGGAAGGAGTGTCCTCCTTAACTACTGTGTGGTTCATTTTTTTGAGACCGAGAGCGTCGAGAGTGCGCTTCTGCACTGCGGGACAATTGATGCGGCTCTTTATCTGTTTGATTTTGATCTGTGCCATAGATATTAAAGCTTAGCCTTTGAACACTTTTTCTACCGATACGCCGCGGTTCTGGGCTACAATAGCGGGTGAGCGCATCTCGTCGAGAGCGGCGATTGTAGCCTTGACAAGGTTGTGGGGATTCGACGAACCCTTGCTCTTTGCCAGCACGTCGGTAACACCTACACTCTCAAGGACGGCACGCATAGCACCACCGGCCTTCACACCGGTACCGTGGGATGCGGGCTTGAGGATGATGCGCGAGCCACCGAACTTGGCAACCTGTTCGTGGGGAATAGTGCCTTTGTGTACGGGGACACGGATAAGGTTTTTCTTCGCGGCCTCAACGCCCTTGGCGATTGCGGCCTGAACTTCGTTGGCTTTACCGAGACCCCAGCCTACTACACCGTCCTTGTTGCCTACGACAACGATGGCGGCAAAGGTGAACGTACGGCCACCTTTGGTTACTTTGGTTACACGGTTGATGGCTACCAGACGTTCCTTGACGTCGAGGTCGCCTGTGTTTTTAACTCTATTGTTACGTTTAGCCATAGTAGGAATCAGAATTTGAGGCCGGCGGTGCGAGCAGCGTCAGCCAGGGATTTAACACGGCCGTGGAAGAGATAACCGTTACGGTCGAACACTACCTCGGTGATACCGGCCTCGAGGGCCTTGGCAGCGATAGCGGCGCCTACGGCGGCGGCTATCTCGCATTTTGTGCCTTTCTGGTCCAGACCTTTGGACGAACCCGAAACGAGGGTGCGGCCGGCAAGGTCGTCGATGAGCTGCACGTAAATCTGCTTGTTGCTGCGGAACACTGTCATGCGCGGACGTTCGGCGGTACCGGATATTCTGCCGCGGATGCGTGTCTTGATTTTATTGCGTCTTTCTATCTTTGAAATCATGGTTGCCTGCTAATTAGGTTATTTGGCACCGGCCTTCTTGCCGGACTTGCGGCGGATAATTTCGCCGACAAACTTGATACCTTTGCCCTTGTAGGGTTCGGGCTTGCGGAGGGAGCGGATTTTGGCGCAAACCTGGCCGAGAAGCTGCTTGTCGCGGCTTTCAAGGATTATCAGGGGATTCTTGTTGCGTTCGCTCTTGGCTTCTACGCTTACTTCGGGCGGAAGCTTGATATATGTTGCGTGGGAGTAGCCCAGAGAGAGCTCGAGCACCTGGCCGGTGGCAGTTGCACGGTAGCCCACACCTACTAATTCCATTTCCTTGTGGTAACGCTTGTGAACGCCTTCTACCATGTTGTGGATAAGAGCGCGGTAGAGACCGTGCTGTGCGCGGTGCTCGCGATCGTCGCTCGGACGGGTGATAACGATGTGGTTGTTCTCCACTTTGACGGTAAGATCGGGATTCACTTTCTGGCTCATTTCGCCGTGCGTACCCTTTACGGTCACTGTGTTGGTCTTCTCATCAACCGTTACCGTAACTCCTGCGGGGATTTCGATGGGAGCTTTGCCTATTCTTGACATAATCTTGTGGTTTTAGGTTGATTAATATACGTAGCACAGTACTTCGCCGCCAATCTTGAGGTCGGCAGCCTGCTTGTTTGTCATTACGCCCTGCGATGTGCTGAGGATTGCCACACCGAGGCCGTTGAGCACACGGGGCATATCCTTGTAACCGGTGTACTGGCGAAGGCCCGGACGCGATACGCGCTTGAGGCCCTTGATGGCGTTCACACGGTCGACGGGGTCGTACTTGAGGGCGATCTTGATAGTGCCCTGGGGGGTATTGTCTCCTTCAACGAATTTATAGTTGAGGATATAGCCCTGTTCGAAGAGAATCTTCGTGATTTCTTTCTTCAAGTTTGAGGCGGGAACCTCCACTACGCGGTGGTTGGCTTTGATAGCGTTCCTCAATCTTGTAAGGTAATCTGCTATAGGATCTGTCATTTTGTTTTCTGTTAAATTGATTGGGCCGTACTGCCCAACAATATTTAAATCTCTCGTTTGGGACCGGCAATCTCGGCTATTGCCGATTGCAGGCGCCCGGTAGGGGACTTCGGGTTACCAGCTTGCTTTCTTGACACCCGGGATAAGACCTGCCGAAGCCATCTCGCGGAACTGGATACGCGAAAGGCCGAAGGCGCGCATGTAGCCTTTGGGACGGCCTGTGATGGTGCAGCGGTTGTGCTTGCGGATAGGCGATGCGTTCTTGGGGAGCTTCTGAAGCTTCTGCGCTGCCTCATAGGCAGCAGCGAGAGCCTCTTCGGTACCTTCGCAGCCGGCATTTACGATTTTCTTGAGGGCTGCGCGGCGCTCGGCATACTTGGCAACCAGACGTGCGCGCTTCACCTCGCGGGCTTTCATTGATTCTTTAGCCATACTGATCAGTTTTTAGCGTTCTTGAAGGGGAGGCCGAAAGCTTTGAGGAGCGCGTAGCCTTCTTCGTCGGTGGGTGCTGATGTCACGAAAGTGATGTTCATACCCATGAGCTTGTTGATATTGTCGATATTGATTTCGGGGAAGATGATCTGCTCAGTGATGCCGAGGGTGTAGTTGCCGCGGCCGTCGAGCTTGCTTTCGATACCCTTGAAATCGCGGATACGGGGAAGAGCCACGCGTACCAGTCGTTCGAGGAATTCGTACATTTTCTCGCGGCGGAGTGTCACACGTACGCCGACGGGCATTTTCTTACGGAGCTTGAAATTGGAGATATCTTTCTTCGAGAGTGTGGCTACGGCTTTCTGGCCGGTGATGGCGGTGAGCTCGGCAATGGCTGTTTCGATGAGCTTCTTGTCCTGAGTGGCCTCGCCGATACCCTGGTTGATGACAATCTTCTCAAGGCGGGGTACCTGCATCACTGTCGAATATTTGAACTGTTTCTCCAGTTCAGGAACAATGCGCTCCTTATAGTCTTTTTGCAGTGTTGTAACCATTATTAGATTTCCTGATTGGATTTTTTAGAAATGCGTACAACCTTGCCGTTCTCACGCTTGATGGCAATGCGTGTTGGCTTGCCGCTCTTGGGGTCGACCAGGTTGAGGTTGGAGATATGTATGGGGGCTTCTTTCTTTACGAGGCCTCCCTGAGGATACTGTGCAGTGGGCTTTGTGGCCTTGGTAACCATGTTGATGCCCTCTACGATGGCGCGGTTCTTGTCGCGGAGCACCTGGAGCACACGGCCGGTCTTGCCTTTGTCCTCTCCGGCGAGCACGTA
The DNA here is from genome assembly GCA_910576775.1 of uncultured Muribaculaceae bacterium. Lineage (GTDB taxonomy): Bacteria > Bacteroidota > Bacteroidia > Bacteroidales > Muribaculaceae > CAG-873. The sequence goes on from CAJTJV010000006.1 coordinate 47,978, forward strand.
GACGTTGTCGCCTTTTTTGATACGTATTTTGCTCATTGCTGAAAGGTCTTAGAGCACTTCGGGTGCAAGTGAAACAATCTTCATGTTTTTAGCGCGGAGCTCGCGGGCCACGGGGCCGAAAATACGGGTGCCGCGGAGCTCGCCGTCGTTCTTGAGAAGAACGCAGGCGTTATCGTCGAAACGGATATAGCTGCCGTCGGGACGACGCACTTCTTTCTTTGTGCGCACTACCATGGCACGCGATACGGTGCCTTTCTTGACGTCGGAGCCGGGGATTGCGTTCTTTACGGTAACGACGATGATGTCGCCCACCGACGCATAGCGGCGGCCTGTGCCTCCGAGCACGTGGATGCACAGGGCTTCCTTGGCTCCGGAGTTGTCGGCAACGGTGAGACGTGATTCAGTCTGTATCATTGTTACTTAACTTTTTCGATAATTTCTACTAATCTCCAGCGTTTTGTCTTGCTGAGAGGGCGAGTTTCCATCAGACGTACGGTATCGCCTACAGAGCATTCGTTGTTTTCGTCATGAGCATGATATTTCTTGCTCTTGTTGACGAACTTGCCGTAGATGGGATGTTTCTCCTTCCAGCGTACGGTGACGGTGATGGTCTTGTCGCCTTTGTTGCTGGAAACGATGCCGATGCGCTCTTTGCGTAAATTGCGTGTTTCTTCCATAGTTCGGAGGCTTATTTATTTGTGAGTTCGCGGCGGCGCAGCTCGGTTTTCACACGTGCTATCATGCGGCGGTCGGCCGTGAGCTGGGCGGGGTTGTCCAGAGGGCTTACTGCGTGGTTCATGCGTGCCTGCAGATATTCTTTTTCCATCTGCTGGAGACGTTCGGCCAGGTCGGCGGTCGCCATTTCGCGGATTTCTTCTTTTTTCATAGTTCAATTACACGTTTTGGGTGGGATCATAGTCGCGGCGGACAACGAACTTTGTTACCACGGGAAGCTTCTGGGCTGCCAGACGGAGCGCTTCCTTGGCGATGTCGTAGCTTACGCCTTCTACCTCGATGATGATGCGGCCCGGGGTTACAGGTGCCACGAAGCCTTCGGGGCTACCTTTACCTTTACCCATTCGGACGTCGGCAGGCTTGCGGGTGATGGGCTTGTCGGGGAAAATTCGGATCCAGATCTGACCCTGGCGCTGCATATAACGTGTCACCGCGATACGTGCTGCCTCGATCTGACGGCCTGTAATCCACTTTGTCTCAAGTGTCTTGATGCCGAAGGAACCGAAAGCAAGCTGATTGCCGCGCTGGGCGTTGCCCTTCTGGCGGCCTTTCTGCATGCGGCGGAATTTAGTTTTCTTAGGCTGTAACATTGTTTATAGCTTTGCGGAATTTTTAACGGTTGTTTTTCGAAGCCCTGAAGCCGCCGCGACGTTCACGCGGTCCTTTACCGGCAGGACGGCCTTCTTTCTGATTGTTTGTGAAGGAGGGAGCCAGGTCGCGCTTGCCGTAGACCTCGCCGCGGCAAATCCATACCTTTACACCTACAACACCTACTTTTGTGTGTGCCTCTACCAGAGCGTAGTCGATGTCGGCACGGAGGGTGTGCAGAGGTGTGCGGCCTTCCTTGAACATTTCCGAGCGAGCCATTTCAGCACCGTTGAGACGGCCGCTGACCTGAATCTTGACGCCCTCGGCACCTGCGCGCATTGTCGAAGCGACAGCCATCTTCACGGCGCGGCGGTAAGCCACCTTGCCTTCAATCTGGCGTGCGATGTTCGAAGCGACAATCTCGGCGTCGAGTTCCGGACGCTTCAGCTCGTAGATATTGATCTGTACGTCCTTGTCGGTGATTTTCTTGAGCTCTTCCTTGAGCTTCTCCACTTCCTGTCCGCCGGGGCCGATGATCTTGCCCGGACGCGAAGTGCAGACGGTGATTGTGATGAGCTTGAGCGTGCGCTCGATAACGATACGCGAGACACTGCTGTTGGCCAGGCGCACGTTGAGGTATTCACGGAGTTTGTAATCTTCGAGAATATTGTCGGGGTATTTGCCTTTTTCGGACCAGTTGGAGTCCCAGCCACGAATAACGCCCAGGCGATTGCTGATAGGATTTACTTTCTGACCCATTGTTTATGCCTCGGTATTGTTTTTGTTTTCAATAGTGTCGACCACCACGGTGACGTGGTTGGCGCGCTTGCGGATGCGGTAGCCGCGACCCTGGGGGGCTGTGCGGAGGCGCTTGAGCATGGGCGCGCAGTTGACGTAGATAGTGGATATATAGAGCTGGCCTGCATCGGCTTTCTGCTCGTTTTTCTGTTCCCAGTTGGCGAGGGCGGAGCGCACGAGTTTTTCAAGACGTGCGGCGGCCTCCTTGTTGGAGAACTTGAGGATGCCCAGGGCGCGGAACACTTCTTTGCCGCGTACCATGTCGGCAACCAGACGCATCTTGCGGGGGGATGTGGGTACGTTGGTGAGTTTTGCGAACGCTATGTTGCGCTGCTCCTCCTTGCGTCGATTGGCTGATAATCGTTTTCTTTCACCCATATGTTTTTCGTCTTTATATTTGATGATTAATGATTGTCAGGCCCTTATTTCTTCTTGTTACCGGCGTGGCCGCGGAAAGTGCGGGTGGGAGCGAACTCACCGAGCTTGTGGCCTACCATGTTTTCGGTTACGTACACGGGGATAAACTTGTTACCGTTGTGCACTGCGAAAGTATGACCCACGAACTCGGGGGCGATCATGGATGCGCGGCTCCAGGTCTTGATGACATTCTTCTTGCCGGAGGCTTCCATGTCGGCCACTTTCTTTTCGAGCTTTACGCTGATGAAGGGACCTTTTTTTAATGAACGGCTCATAATTGCTAATTTATCAGATTACTTCTTTTTCCTTCTCTCGATTATATACTTGTTCGAGTGCTTCTTGGGCGAGCGTGTCTTCAGACCCTTGCTGTAAAGACCCTTGCGCGAACGGGGATGGCCGCCGGATGCGCGACCCTCACCACCACCCATGGGGTGATCTACAGGGTTCATTACAACACCGCGGTTGTGAGGACGACGGCCTAGCCAACGCGAACGGCCGGCTTTGCCGGACTGTTCGAGTGAGTGCTCGCTGTTGCCAACGGTACCAACGGTAGCCTTGCACTCGGCAAGTATCTTGCGAGTTTCGCCGGAAGGTAATTTGATGATGGCGTAGTTGCCTTCGCGGGATATGAGCTGGGCGAAAGTGCCTGCGGAGCGTGCCATGAAGGCACCCTGGCCGGGGCGCAGTTCGATGCAGTGGATGAGTGTACCTACAGGTATCTTGCTCAAAGGAAGAGCGTTTCCTACTTCGGGAGCGGCATCGGGGCCGCTGATGATTGTGGCGCCTACCTCAAGGCCGTTGGGGGCGATGATATATGCCTTGGCGCCGTCCACGTAGTAGAGAAGAGCGATGCGGGCCGAACGGTTGGGATCGTACTCGATCGATTTTACTACTGCGGGGATTCCGTCGCGATTTCTCTTGAAGTCGATGATGCGGTATTTGCGCTTGTGGCCGCCACCCATGTAGCGGGCTGTGAGGTGGCCTTCATTGTTGCGGCCGCCGGTGGCACTTTTGCCGACTGTAAGAGATTTTTCCGGTGTGGTAGCAGTGATGGTTCCTTTGAACACACCGATAACTTTGTGACGCTGCCCAGGAGTTGTGGGCTTGAATTTTCTTACTGCCATTGTTGATTAGATGTTGCTGAAGAATTCAATGGTTTCACCTTTGGCAACTGTGACATAAGCCTTTTTCCAGCGATTTGTCTTGCCGCGGAGAAGACCCGACTTAGTCCAGCGTGATTTGTTTTTGCCACGCATGATAGCCGTGTTGACGCTTTCCACCTTCACGCCGTAAAGCTGCTCTACGAGAGCTTTGATCTGGTACTTGTTAGCGTCCGGCGAAACACAGAAAGTGTAGCAATTGCGCTTTTCGGAAAGCTTGGTTGCTCTTTCGGTGATAATGGGTTTTATAGAGATTTCCATAATTGTACTGGTGGAGCGTTAGAGTTTGTTGATAACTTCGACGCTACCTTCGGTAAGAAGGAGTGCGTTGTTGTTGAGCACGGCGTAGGTGTTCAGGTCGGTAGCTGACATCAGCTTGGCACCGGGAACATTGCGCATCGACAGATATACATTCTCGTTCTTCTCGACAGCCACGAGGAGCACTTTCTTGCCTTCGAGCTTGAGGCTCTTTTCAAAGGCAACGAAATCCTTGGTCTTGGGAGCTTCGAAAACAGGTTCTTCGATAACGATGATTTCACCGGCTGCTGCCTTTACACTCAGAGCCGAACGGCGCGCGAGATCTTTGAGCTTGCGGTTGAGCTTGAAACGGTAGTCGCGGGGCTTGGGACCGAATACGCGTCCGCCGCCTACGAGTACCGGCGAGTTGATGTCGCCGATACGACTGCCGCCGCCACCCTTCTGCTTGTGGAGCTTGCGGGTCGAGCCGCTCACCTCGCTGCGTTCTTTTGATTTGTGAGTGCCCTGGCGCTGGTTGGCAAGGTATTGCTTAACGTCGAGATACAGGGCATGCTCGTTGGGTTCGATAGCGAAAACCTCGTCGTTGAGGGTAACGCGACGGCCGGTGTCCTGGCCTTTCTGGTTGTAGACTGCGAGTTCCATGTTATTTCTCAATTAAGACGATTGAACCTTTAGCTCCGGGAACAGAACCTTTGATCATGATGAGGTTGTGTTCGGGAATCACTTTGATAATCTGAAGGTTTTGAACGGTTACACGTTCGTTGCCCATCTGGCCTGCCATGCGCATGCCCTTGAATACCTTTGCGGGGTAAGAGCAGGCACCTACAGAACCGGGAGCGCGCAGACGGTCATCCTGACCGTGGGTGCTCTGGCCGACGCCGCCGAAACCGTGACGCTTTACTACGCCCTGATAGCCTTTACCTTTACTGGTGCCGACAATGTCGACAAAGTCAGCTTCGGTGAAGAAGTCGGCGCCGATGGTGTCGCCGAGAGCGTACTGCGTACCAAATCCTTTGAACTCGGCCAAGTGTCTCTTGGGAGCTACTCCGGCTTTACGGAAATGGCCGAGCTCGGGCTGGGTGAGGTGCTTCTCCTTCTGGTCTTCGAAACCAAGCTGGAGAGCTTCGTAGCCGTCTTTCTCAGCTGTCTTAACCTGAGTAACCACGCAAGGACCTACTTCGATAACAGTGCACGGCACGTTACGGCCGTCGGCACTGAAAACGGATGTCATTCCGATTTTCTTTCCTATTAATCCTGGCATTTCTCTGTTAATTTGATGTTTATTTTATTAATTGTGAGGTGCTTGTTTGTGTGCTTAGCACTTGATTTCCACTTCTACGCCGCTGGGAAGCTCGAGTTTCATCAGAGCGTCGACAATTTTGGGAGTGGCGTTGTAGATGTCGATAAGACGCTTGTAGCAATTGAGTTCGAACTGCTCGCGGCTCTTCTTATTGACGAAAGTAGAGCGGTTCACCGTGAAGATGCGCTTGTGGGTGGGCAGTGGAATGGGTCCGCTGATAACCGCGCCTATCGACTTTACGGTCTTTACGATTTTCTCGGCCGACTTGTCGACGAGACTGTGGTCGTAAGATTTAAGTTTGATGCGAATTACGGGATTCATATTTTAGGGTGTATTATTTTATTTGAGAAGGTCTACACGGCCCTGGCACTCTGTGAGCACGTCCTTGGCGATAGAGTTGGAAACTTCAGAGTAGTGTGAGAACGACATCGTCGAGGTTGCGCGGCCGGAAGTGATGGTACGGAGCGCTGTCACATAACCGAACATTTCAGCAAGCGGAGCCTTAGCTTTTACAACGCGTGCGCCGGAACGGCTTGTTTCCATGCCTTCTACCTGGCCGCGACGCTTGTTGAGGTCGGAGATAACATCACCCATCGATTCCTCGGGTGTAACAACCTCGATCTTCATGATGGGCTCAAGCAGCACGGGGCCGGCTTTCTCACAGGCTTTCTTGAATGCCTGGATGGCGCAGAGCTCGAAGGATAGCTGATCGGAGTCAACCGGGTGGAATGAACCGTCGATTACAGTTACCTTGAGATGCTCCACGGGATAACCTGCAAGAACGCCGTTCTTCATGGCTGTCGTGAAGCCCTTCTGGATGGACGGAATGAATTCCTTGGGAATATTGCCACCCTTGACTTCGTCGACAAACTGGAGATTGCCTTCGAAACCTTCGTCAACGGGTTCGACACGCACGATGATATCAGCGAACTTACCACGGCCACCTGTCTGCTTCTTGAATACCTCGCGAAGCTCGACGGGACGGGTGATGGATTCCTTGTAGGTAACCTGCGGACGACCCTGATTACATTCTACCTTGAATTCGCGACGGAGACGGTCGATAATGATGTCGAGGTGAAGCTCGCCCATACCGGAGATTACGGTCTGGCCGGTTTCCTCGTTTGTCTCTACGCGGAATGTCGGGTCTTCTTCAGCGAGTTTCTGAAGGCCGACACCGAGTTTGTCAAGGTCTTTCTGAGTCTTGGGCTCTACGGCGATACCGATAACGGGATCGGGGAATTCCATAGCTTCGAGAACGATAGGAGCGTTTTCATCGCAGAGCGTATCACCGGTGCGGATATCCTTGAAACCTACACCTGCGCCGATATCACCGCAACCGATCTGCTCTTTTGCGTTCTGATGGTTGGAGTGCATCTGGAACAGACGCGACACACGCTCTTTCTTGCCGGAACGACTGTTGAGAACGTACGAACCGGCATTGACATCGCCGGAGTAAACACGGAAGAAGCACAGACGGCCGACATAGGGGTCGGTAGCAATCTTGAAAGCCAGCGCACACATGGGAGCGTCGCTGGAGGGCTCGCGTGTAAGTATTTCTTCAGAGTTGTCAACAGAATGGCCTTCTACAGCACCACTGTCGACCGGGCTGGGCAGATATGCGCAGACAGCGTCGAGAAGGCACTGTACACCTTTATTCTTAAATGACGAACCGCAAATCATAGGAACTACATCCATCGAGAGAGTCGCCTTGCGGAGAGCTTTCTTGATTTCGTCGATAGTGATTGTAGAGGGGTCGTCAAAATATTTAGTCATGAGATCGTCGTCATATTCGGCGATTTTCTCAAGCATCTTGTCACGCCAGCTTTCGGCTTCCTCACGAAGAGATTCGGGAATTTCGTCAATTTCATAGTCGGCACCCATTGTCTCATCATGCCACAGGATAGCCTTCATCTGAATAAGGTCGATAACACCTTTGAATGTCTCTTCAGCGCCGATAGGCATCTGAATGGGGCAGGGATTTGCGCCGAGAACATCATGCACCTGACGCACCACCTCGAAGAAATTGGCACCGGAGCGGTCCATCTTGTTCACGTAGCCGATGCGGGGCACATTATATTTGTCAGCCTGACGCCATACAGTCTCCGACTGGGGTTCCACACCGCCTACGGCGCAGAAAGCGGCGACAGCACCATCGAGAACGCGGAGCGAACGCTCTACCTCGACAGTAAAATCGACGTGTCCCGGAGTGTCAATCAGGTTGATTTTATATTTGTCGTCGTTATATTTCCAGAAAGTAGTTGTGGCGGCGGATGTAATAGTAATACCGCGCTCCTGTTCCTGTTCCATCCAGTCCATTGTAGCGGCACCGTCGTGAACCTCACCGATCTTGTGGGTCAGACCCGTATAGAAAAGGATGCGCTCGGAAGTTGTGGTCTTACCGGCATCGATGTGAGCCATAATGCCGATATTGCGCGTATATTTAAGTAATTCGTCAGATTTTGCCATTGTTTGAATGCAGAATTATATTCAACGAAAAGCCGCTTAAAAACGGAAATGTGCGAAGGCGCGGTTAGCTTCGGCCATCTTGTGCATGTCTTCTTTACGTTTGAAAGCGCCGCCCTGATTATTGAAAGCATCGACAACTTCGGCAGCGAGTTTATCGGCCATTGTCTTGCCTCCGCGCTTGCGGGCGTAAGAAATAAGGTTTTTCATTGAAATAGACTCCTTGCGGTCGGCACGGATTTCAGTAGGAACCTGAAAGGTTGCGCCACCGACACGACGGCTCTTCACTTCTACCAGGGGGGTAACATTCTCAAGAGCCTTCTTCCAGATATCAAGACTGGAGAGCTCTTCATTCGGCATCTTCGATTTCACAATCTCGAGTGCTGTGTAAAAGATAGTGAAGGCAGTGTTCTTTTTACCGTCATACATAAGGTGGTTCACGAATTTTGTAACGCGGACATCACCAAAGACGGGATCGGGCAGAATAAGCCGTTTCTTAGGTTTTGACTTTCTCATCTGAGTGTCTGTTTTGTTTTTGATTGCTTGGTTGCTTGCTTCGTTATTCTTCAGCGGAAGGCCTCTGCCTGGCGCTTACTCAACCTTGGTCTGCTGCAAGAAATGCAAAAACGAGTTAATGAAAATTTGTTTTACTCGGGTGCTATAAGATTTCTTCACCCGTCATATTTAATAATGACGGATTACTTCTTGGCAGCACCGGCCTTGGGTCGCTTGGCTCCGTATTTGGAACGACGCTGTGTACGGTCTTTCACACCAGCGGTATCAAGTGTACCGCGAACAATGTGATAGCGTACACCGGGAAGATCCTTCACACGGCCTCCGCGCACCAGAACAATCGAGTGCTCCTGCAGGTTGTGACCTTCACCGGGAATATAGGAGTTAACCTCCTTGCCATTGGTGAGACGGACACGCGCCACTTTGCGCATTGCCGAGTTAGGTTTCTTGGGGGTGGTGGTGTACACACGCACACAAACACCGCGACGCTGCGGGCAGCTATCGAGAGCAGGACTTTTACTCTTGTCCTCCAGAGCCACGCGACCTTTGCGTACTAATTGCTGAATTGTAGGCATCTTAGTTTGTTTGTTGTTACTTAAAATATCCTTTATGTTCGTTTTCTCTCGTTTTCATCGTCGAACCACGCATGATTTAATCACCCGCGCACGCACTTATAAAGCCACCTATCACACTAACCATCAACAAGTTAGCAATGAAATGGCATTTGAGCGTTCTGTTCAACGGTGCAAAGTTAGCAATTATTCAACTAATTACCAAAGAATTCCAAAAATATTTTTTTCAAAAAACGTATATTTTTTTCCGACTCCATATCGGCACCTTTCAAGAGGAATCGACAGCATATATCAACACACGGCATCGTTTGGCTTTTATTGCATTTTTTCGTAATTTCGCCCCAATTTCAATCACAATGGACAAAACACAAAAAGTTCTAATCTACGACTCCCTGTCGCAGCATTTCAGACAGGCCGACGCAGCAGAAGTTCCGCCCGGAGAAATAATCATGAATCTCCCCCCGGAACAACCCGGAGCGGCACAAAAGAAAAGCATCGAAGCGATGCACCGCACCGACATCGAGCATTTCAGAACACAACGAAAAATGCCCGTAGCCGTCGTTCTCGACAATATACGGTCTCTCAACAACATAGGCTCAATTTTTCGCACTTGCGACGGCTTCGCATGCAGTGGCATCATATTGTGTGGCATAACCGCCACCCCACCATCTCCGGAAATTCACAAAACCGCTCTCGGCGCCGAATTGAGTATGAACTGGCACTACCGGACATCGACACGCGAAGCCATAGAAGAACTGCGGCGAGAAGGCTACACTATTGTATGCCTCGAACAGGTACACGGCAGCGTGGCGCTCCAGGATTTCCTGCCCGACCCGACGGCAAAATACGCGCTGATAGTCGGCAACGAGGTCGACGGAGTGGATCCAGGAATTGTAGCCGACGCCGATCTTTACCTCGAAATACCCCAGAGCGGCACCAAACACTCGCTAAACGTCGCGGTCGCCACAGCCGTGACACTTTGGGAATTCTACCGTCATTCCGATATTGTTGGAAAAGTTTGACATGAAAAAAGACATTATTTTCCCCAAGCCCCTCAAAAAGGGCGATAAAATAGCCATCTGCTCACCGGCGAGCAAGATAGATCCGGAAATTGTAGAAAAAGCAATCCCCATCCTCGAAAGCGAAGGCTGGCGCGTAGAGGTGATGTCTCATGCGCTGGGCGAGTCCGGAACATACTCCGGCACCGACGCCGAACGCCTCTCCGACCTACGAACAGCCATTCTCGATCCCGACGTCCGCGCCATAATCTGCTCTCGCGGCGGCTACGGCGTAGTACATCTCATGGACGAGCTGAACCGTCTTCCGCTGCGCGACGACCCCAAATGGATTGCCGGCTTTTCCGACATATCGGCGCTCCACGCCCTGATGGCAGCCAACGGTATTGCAAGCATACATTCCTCGATGTGCGCCGCAATAAAGGAAGGCACTGACAACGAGGACAACAAAACCCTTTTCGGAATACTCCGCGGCGAACGTCCGGTCCACATCTTCGACAGCCACGACTACGACCGCCAGGGCATAGCCACAGGACACCTGCAAGGCGGCAATCTCGCCGTGATAGCCGATTTGATAAACACGCCTTTCGACATAATAGAGCCGGATACGATACTCTTCATCGAGGACGTGTCCGAACCAGTTTACAAAATTGAACGCATCCTCTACCAGCTTAAACTCAGCGGCGTCCTCGGCAAGCTCAAAGGACTGATTGTAGGGCAGTTCACCGACTATAAGCCCGACAGCAACTATCCGAACATGGAGACTATGATACACGACATGACAGCGGAGTACGACTACCCCGTGGCCTTCAATGTCCCCGTCGGACACGTCGACCACAACATCCCGCTCATCGAATCGGCTCCGATAACACTCAAAGTAAGCCCCTCCGGACGCAACAGCATCATATTCCACCGCTAAAACAGCTTCATACACAAACCACAATGCAGCCGGGACAAGCGCCTTCCTTCCGGCTGCATATTCATATTGCCCGTACACGATTATTTACATTTGCAAACAGAAAAAATCATCTCCAGAACACATCCTGACTGAATGTTGATAACTTTTTCAACCATAAGCAAAGAAAAGTAAGTTTTAATATGTAAACTTTCGCGAAAAAGACGTAATTTTGGAGCCTATTTCAAGGGGTGTTCCAATGGCGCTCTTTTTTCATTGCAATTCATTCCGATGGCAGAAGATATCTATCACATTCCGGCACTACTCGAACCAACACTCGACGGACTCAACATCAAGAAAAACGGCATATATGTCGACGTAACCCTCGGGGGAGCCGGCCATACCCGTGCTATTCTTGACAGACTCGGGCCCAACGGGCGTTTATTCTCCTTCGACCAGGACATAGAAGCAATAGAGCGTGCGCCTCACGACCCGAGACTTACAACCGTACATTCCAATTTCTGTTATCTGCTGAATTTCATGGATTTCTACGGCGTCGACGGCAAAGTCGACGGTATTCTCGCCGACCTCGGAGTGTCATTCCATCATTTCGACGACGCCACCCGCGGGTTCTCATTCCGCGCCGACGGTCCTCTTGACATGCGCATGAACCCCGATGCACGCCTCAGCGCCGCCGATATCGTTGCCAATGCCGATGAGGACAAGCTCACTGAAATATTCCGCATCTACGGAGAACTCAAACAGGCCCGACGGATAGCTCACCGCCTTATAGACCTGCGGTCGGTATCTCCCGTAACCACAACCGGCCAACTCACCGAAGCCGTAGCTCCACTGCTCAATCCCGCACGGGAAAAGAAAGAACTCGCCCAGGTATTCCAGGCCCTACGCATAGAAGTGAACAGCGAAATGAACGTTCTCGCCACACTCCTTTCGTCGTCACTTGCCACCCTCACTCCCGGGGGACGCCTCGCAATCATAACCTACCATTCGCTTGAAGACCGCATGGTGAAGAATTTCATGCGCACAGGCACCATAACCGGACGTGAGGAAAAAGACTTTTTCGGCAATACAGCCTCGCCCATACGTCCGCTGACATCCAAACCCGTTGTACCGGATGATGAAGAAATTGAACGCAACCCCCGCAGCCGCAGCGCAAAACTGCGTATAGGCGTCAAACTCTGAATTGCCATGAGTCCGAAATTAAACGACATAATGAGCCGCATCTTCAATTTCATGCGGCACCTGATACAGGGCGACGGCGTGTCAAGCCGCTTTTTCAAAAAGCATTTCTTCGTCACGGGCTTCGTACTGCTTGCATGTGTGCTCATGATAGCCATGCGCTTCCAGTGCATAACGAGCGACAACACCATCGACTCGCTCAATCGCCAGATTGCCGTCATGAGTACTGAAAAACAGAAAGAACGGTCTCTCTACATGACTCTGACACGCGAGTCTGCAATGGCACATCTCGTCGACAGCCTGAAACTCGGACTTTCCGTGCCCGACGAACACCCCCGCATCATAACCGTCCAACCCTCAGAATCCAACGGGCAATGACTTCCACCAACTCTTCTCGCCGTACAAAAAACTCAAAAGTAAACTCGAACCACGCCTTCATCGTGGGGCGCTTCGGCATCATTTTCGTCATCACTACCCTTATTGCCTTTGCAATCGCCTTCAAGCTCGTCGGCACCACTGTCGTACATGCAGACAAATGGAACAACAAGGCCGCAGGCACCCTCAACCGCATCGACACCGTCATGCCATACCGGGGCGAGATACTCGCCTCCGACGGCAGTATCCTCGCAACGAATCTATACTATTTCAACGTGATGATGGATCTGCGTTCCGAAGCCTTCAAAGTCGTCGAATTCAATGCAGCCCTCCCCACGCTCTGCGATTCCCTTGCAAAATATCTGCCGCAACGCAATGCCAAAGAATGGCGCAAGAAATTCGATGTGCAGATGAAAAAACATATCAGCAAGCGCACACGCAATTTCGTGCTGGCCAAAGGAGTTCCCAGCGACGTCGTCGAACGCATAAAGAAATTCCCCTTCTTCCGCGATTTCAAGCGCGCAGGCCACACCGGCCTTAAAGTAGAACCGGTATTGAAACGAGTCTACCCCTTCGGCAACATGGCGCGCCGAAGCATCGGACGCGTAGGCATGACGGAAAGCGACCCTGCAGTACACGGCATCTCCGGTCTCGAATGCGCTCTGGACACTCTTCTTTTCGGCAAGTGCGGCACACGACGCCTCGCATTGTCGAACCGTGGCACCAAAATGGTTGTAGACGTCCCCGCCGTCGACGGCTACGATGTCTACTCTACAATCGACATAACGATGCAGGATATCCTCGAAGCCGAGCTGAACGACATGCTCGTCAAATCCCAGGCTCAATGGGGCACCGCAATACTGATGGAAGTCGCTACCGGTGATATAAAAGCCATATCCAATCTCGAACTTGACAAGAAAAGTCGCCATCCGGTCTATATCGAAGCTCTCAACCGTGCATTGCAGGCCTACGAGCCAGGCTCGGTGATGAAAGTGATGACAATGGCAGTCGGTCTCGAAAAAGGCTTCGCCAAGCCCATCGGCCGCGAATACTCCATAGGACATACCATAACATATCTCAACCGCCGCCTCAGCGACACACATTCACCTGCCACTCTCCCGATAAGCCGCTTCATCGAATATTCATCGAACATCGGTATGGTGAAAATGACGATGCCTTATTATGAAAACCGCCGTAAACAGTTCCGCGCCGACCTCGCCGAAATGGGCTTCTTCGACACCCTCAATACCGGCATGGTCGGAGAGCGCCCGCCGCTATTCATCTCCAACCCCTCGAAGCTCGACCTTTCGCGAATGGTATTCGGCTACGCGACCGTAATACCGCCGCTCTATACCTGCGCCTTCTACAACGCCATCGCCAACGACGGACGATTCGTACGCCCGCGACTCGTCAAAGGACTGCGATCGCCCGACGGCCGAGACTCCATGATGCCGGTGTCGTACGTCCGCGAGCGCATGATGAGTTCCGAAAACGCCGCAATCCTCCGCAAAATGATTCACGGCGTCGTATGGGAACAGGGAGGCACAGCAAAAGCCCTGCGCAACGACCTTGTCGAAATCGCGGGCAAGACCGGAACAAGCCGCATAGCGCTCGAAGACAACCGTCCGAGACGCGACGCCGACGGGAATCCCATCAAACTGGCACCATTTAAAGGCGGATATGTCGACGGTGCGCATTACCGAGTGACATTCTGCGGCTTTTTCCCATACGAAAACCCGAAATATACCTGCATAGTAGTTATCAACGACCCGCAGTTGCCCTACCGCGGCCCGGCGCTCAGCTCGGGAACCGTGCTTAAAAACGTAGCCCTGAAACTTTACGCCCGCAGCCTTCTGAACGACAATCCGGAATTTGTGGAGGCTCCGGAGGGCAACGGCCCCGTACTCTACTCGTCGTTCAACACCGACCGCAACACCACCCTCAACCGACACCTGTCACTGCGCAAACCACGTGCAATCCGCCGTCCTGAAGACGCCGTGGCCGGGTGTGTGCCCGATGTAAAAGGCGTAAGCATCCGTGAGGCGCTGTCGAAACTCGAGGCCTGCGGCTATTCCGTTGATTTCGACGGTGTGGGATATGTGTACATGCAAACCCCCGAAGCCGGCGCACAGGCCGGTCCGGGAACAAAAGTTAAACTTTCTCTGAGATATGACTGATACCGGACAAAAATACGACCGCAGCTGCGACCTCGCAGCCATGCTCGACGCCATAGATGCAGTAGAAACTGTCGGCGCACCCGCCGAAGCCGACATAACAGCCATCACAGCCGATTCGCGAGATGTGATTCCCGGTGCGATGTTCGTGGCCGTACGTGGAGTCGCCGTCGACGGCCATAAATTCATTCCTCTGGCAATCGAAAACGGCGCGCGTGCCATCGTTGTTGAAGAAATACCTGCGGGAACTCCACAAAACATCACCTTCATTCGTGTCGACGACAGCCGCGACGCTCTCGGGCGACTTGCCTCGCGCTTTTATGGAGATCCTTCGGAAGCTCTGACTCTTGTCGGTGTGACCGGAACAAACGGCAAAACCACCATCGCCACACTACTCTATGAAATGGCGCGCCTTCAGGGACTCAAGGCCGGCCTGCTGTCGACAGTGGCAAACATCATCGATACCGAAGCCACCCCGGCCGAACACACTACCCCAGACCCGGTGCTGCTGAACAGTCTCCTGCGACGCATGGTTGATACAGGATGTACATTCGCCGCTATGGAGGTTAGCAGCCATGCCTGCGCCCAGCACCGCATAGCCGGCCTCAATTTCGCCGGCGGCATCTTCACAAACCTCACCCGCGACCATCTCGACTACCACAAGACATTCAAAGCCTATCTCGACGCAAAAAAATCGTTTTTCGACGGACTTCCCGCCGAAGCTTTCGCCCTTGTCAACGACGACGACCGCAACGGCTGCGTGATGCTCCAGAATACCGAGGGGCGCCGCCGGACTTACTCCATCCAAAGTCCGGCAGACTACCGCGTGCGCCTCGTCGAAGACCGTATAGACGGCATGCTTCTCGATTTCGACGGAGACCAGGTAGAAACAATGTTTGTTGGACGCTTCAACGCCTCCAACCTCGCCGCCGTCTACGGCGCCGCCCTCGAACTCGGATTCGAGCGGGATAATGTATTGCTCTCGATGAGCCGTCTACGCCCCGTGGCAGGCCGTTTCCAGCCATTCCGTTCTACGGACGGCGTAACCGCCATAGTTGACTATGCCCACACACCCGACGCACTCGTCAACGTACTCGACACAATAGCCGAGGTGAACACCGGCTGCGGACGGGTGATAACGGTATGCGGCGCCGGAGGCAACCGCGACCACGGCAAGCGTCCCGAAATGGCACGTGCAGCGGCAGAGCGCTCCGACATACTTATCCTCACCTCCGACAATCCACGCAACGAGGATCCTCAGTCCATCATCGACGATATGGCAACCGGTCTCGACAGCTACAGCCGAGAAAAAACCATACAGATAGTCGACCGCCGCGAAGCAATCGAAAAGGCGGCGGAAATAGCCCGCCACGGCGACATAATACTGATTGCCGGCAAAGGCCACGAGACAACACAGATTGTCGGAACCGAGGAATACCATTTTGACGACCGTCAGGAAATATGCCGGGCATTAGGCATCGATTACAACAATAAAGCATAAACACACAATGTTCTATTATCTGTTCAGCTTACTGAAAGATTCCGGCATCCCCGGAGCGCGACTGATGGATTACATCACTTTCCGTTCCGGCGCTGCCTTCGTCATAGCCCTTCTTATAGCGATATTCGTTGGGCGGACCATTATCCACCGTCTGCAGAAAATGCAGATCGGAGAAATAATCCGAGACCTCGACCTGGAAGGACAGCTCAAAAAGACAGGCACACCAACCATGGGCGGAGTGATAATAACAATCGCCATTCTCCTGCCGTGTCTGATTGTCGGCAACCTGTCGAACATCTACATGCTGCTGATGCTGCTCACCACAGTATGGCTCGGCAGCATAGGCTTCATGGATGACTACAAGAAACTCAAGAAACACAACAAAGACGGCATCAAGGGCCGCTACAAAATTGTCGGACAGGTCGGTATCGGCCTTATCGTAGCTCTGACAATGTACCTCAACCCGTCGATGGTGATTGTGGAAAACACCGAGGTTATCAATACGGAGACCAACCGCGTAGAAAATGTGATCTACGAGGATTCCTCTTCCAAGTCTCCGCAGACCACAATTCCATTCGTGAAAAACAACAATTTCAATTATTCGTGGCTCACCGGCTGGCTCGGCGACCATGCCGAGACCGGAGGCTGGATAGTATTTGTCCTTATAACGATTTTCATCGTCACCGCCACAAGCAACGGCGCCAACCTCAACGACGGACTTGACGGCATGTGTGCCGGCCTGTCGGGTATTGCCGGTGTGGCACTCGCAGTGATGGCATATCTCGGTGGCAACATCATATATTCCTCCTATCTCAATATCATGTATATACCCGGGAGTGAGGAACTTGTCGTCTACATGGCAGCCTTCGTCGGCGCCATTGTGGGCTTCCTGTGGTACAATGCCTCGCCTGCCCAGGTATTCATGGGCGACACCGGCAGCCTTATGCTCGGAGGTGTACTGTCGGTATTCGCGATTCTTATACACAAAGAACTGTTGCTGCCAATATTATGCGCGTTATTCTACCTCGAAGACCTGTCGGTAATTCTTCAGGTATGGTATTTCAAGCGCACCGGAGGGCGCCGAATCTTCAAGATGACGCCTTTGCACCATCATTTCCAGAAAGACGCCGGTTGCATTGACGCCCTCATACAGCGGCCCTATCGCGCCCTTGCCGAACAAAAAATCGTAACCCGTTTCTGGATTATCGGCATTATTCTCGCCGTTGTGACTTTTGTAACTCTAAAAATCAGATAATACTGCAATCATGGAATCAGAAAAGCCTAAAAAACGACTTGTCGTTCTCGGCGCCGGAGAAAGCGGCACCGGAGCCGCCATTCTTGCCAAAGACCGCGGCATGGAAGTGTTTCTCAGCGATTCCGGAACAATAGCGCCCCGATATCGCGAAATACTCGCAACGGAAGACATTGAATTCGAGGACGGCGGACATACGATGAACCGCATACTCGCCGCCGACGAAATTGTAAAAAGTCCCGGAATACCTCTGGACGCTCCGGTTATTGTGGCCGCAAAGTCAAAGAATATTCCCGTAATAAGCGAGATAGAGTTCGCCGGACGTTATACAGAATCCAAGATGGTATGCATCACAGGCTCCAACGGCAAAACCACCACAACGATGCTTATCCACCACATTCTCACCCATGCGGGAATCGACGCCGCTCTGGCGGGAAATATCGGCAAGAGCCTTGCATGGCAGGTGGCCCGCGACCCGCATGCCGTATATGTCGTGGAGCTGAGCAGCTTCCAGCTCGACAACATGTACGATTTCAAGGCCAACATCGCCGTGATGCTCAATATCACTCCCGACCACCTCGACCGATACGAATATAACATGCAGAACTATATCAACGCCAAGTTCCGCATTCTCCGCAACATGACGGCCTCCGACTCCTTCATCTTCTGGGAGGACGACCCCGTCATCACCGAACAGCTGCGTCACGTATGCACCGAGGCCCGCAAACTGCCCTTCGCAGAACACCGGGAGGAAGATTCCGCCGCCTACATCGATGCCGAAAACGAACTTGTGTTCAACACCCCCGGCACCAAAATGGCTATGCCACGCGCCGACCTTGCCCTGAACGGTCTGCATAATGTCTACAACTCCATGGCCGCCGGACTTTCCGCATGCGTGCTCGACATACGTAAGGATGATATACGCGAGGCTCTCAGCGATTTCACCGGAGTGGAACACCGCCTCGAATTCGTAGCCGACATCGACGGCGTAAGATGGATCAACGATTCCAAGGCCACAAACGTCAATTCCTGCTGGTACGCACTGGAAGCCATGACTCGCCCGACCGTACTTATACTCGGAGGCAAAGACAAGGGCAACGATTATTCCGAAATCCTGCCGCTGGTAAAAAACAAAGTCAAAGCCATAGTGGCCATGGGGCTACATAACGAAAAAATCGTGGAATTCTTCAGCCCGCACCTTCCGGTAACCGACACCGACAATCTCGCTGATGCAGTCGCCGCATGCAAGCGTCTCGCCGTCAAAGGAGATACCGTCCTCCTGTCCCCCTGTTGCGCCTCCTTCGACCTTTTCAAAAGCTATGAGGACCGGGGACGCCGGTTCAAAGCTCAAGTTCACGAATTAGAAAACAAATAATATCCTCCGACAATGGACGACAGTCTCTCCCAAGCTGTAGAAACAGCACTATCCCCCCGGACACCCGAAACCGAACCTCAGGAAGGCGCGCGGCGACGACGCGGCACACCAATTGCCGAAACGGCTTTGCCACGGTCCAAACATGTCGACCACCATCTGTGGGGAACCTACCTGCTTCTGGTGTTCATAGCCATCGTCGAACTGTTCTCCGCCTCCATCCAGGATGTGCGCGGTGACAATATCTTCGACCCCATTCTGCGTCACGGCGGCTTTCTGCTCCTCGGATTCGCACTTATGCTAATTATCCAGCACATCCATTACCGGTACGTCTATGCCGCCATCCCGGTATATGTCATAGCCAGCATCTGCCTGTTGCTGGCGGTGGCGGCCGGCGGTGAGTCAATCAACGGAGCCGTAAGGAGCATTAAAATTGCCGGAGTACCTATCCTGCCCGCCGAGTTCATGAAACTTGCCGCCGCCCTCGGAACCGCATGGATACTCTCGCAGACACAGATGCCGGGCAAACGTGATGTGACATGGACGGGTCTCGTATGCTGTCTCGTCTTCATGTTCATCAGCTGCGGTCTGCTGTTCTCGCAGGGATTGTCGAACACCATCCTCGTTGTTGCCATCAGTTTCTCCATGATGCTTGTGGCCGGCATGGGATTGAAGAAATTCTTCATCGCCCTTCTTGTCACCGGAGTCCTCGGCGCCGGCGCAATCTACGTAAAGACTCAGCTTGTCAGCACAGAGAACGTATCGGCATACCAGAAAAAAGCCGATGAACTCAACCATATCGAAAGCGAAGGCCAGGCCAGTGGGCGCGGACAGGTATGGAAAGACCGCGTCAAAAACCATTTCCGCGACAACAAGTACAACGACAAAATCACCTCGGAAAACCAGCAGGAACTTTACAGCTACATGGCACAGGCTCACGGCGGCCTCTTCGGTGTAGGCCCCGGCAAGTCGCGCGAGAATGCCCGTCTCCCGCTGGCGTCTCTCGACTATATATACGCCATCATCATCGAGGAACTCGGGCTTTTCGCCGGTCTTGGAATCCTTATAGTATATATGTGGATATTAGGCCGAAGCGCCAAGCTCACCGTACAGTTCAGGCACACCATGCCGGGAATCATGGTGATGGGCTGCGCATTTGTGATAGTATTCCAGGCTCTTTTCCACATGTCTATTGTATCCGGCGTCATCCCGGTATCGGGACAGCCGTTGCCGCTGATATCAAAGGGTGGAATTTCAGTCCTCGCCACATCGCTGGCATTCGGGGTTATGCTAAGTTGTGCCAAACATGCCGCCCGTACCTCCGACACCAAGGCCGAACAAGCCAAAGAAAAAGAAATTCTGCCGGAAAATGCCCGCAGCATCAACCCTGTCGCCATCAGTAATGTTGATACTAAAAACTAAAAAACAGTACACAATGAGCGAAGACAACCGACAGCCAAGATTCCTTATAAGCGGCGGAGGCACCGGCGGACACATTTTTCCGGCTCTCTCCATCGCCTCCGCCCTGCGTCGCCGTTACCCCGGTTGCGACATACTATTCGTCGGAGCCGAGAACCGCATGGAAATGCAACGTGTCCCCGACGCCGGATACGAAATCATAGGTCTGCCTGTGGCAGGCTTCGACCGCCGACATCTGTGGCGTAATTTCAAAGTACTTCTACGCCTGTGGAAAAGCTATCGCATGGCAAAACGCATCATAGCCGATTTCCGCCCCGACATCGCCATCGGCGTAGGCGGCTATGCCAGCGGCCCCACACTCAGGGCTGCGCAGTCCGCGGGTATCCCTACCGTCATCCAGGAACAGAACTCCTACGCCGGAGTGACAAACAAACTTCTGGCGTCGCGTTCCGAGGCCATCTGTGTGGCCTACTCCGGCATGGAACGTTTCTTCCCGGCCAAACGCATAATAATGACAGGCAACCCCGTGCGCAAAAATCTTTCCGACACCACTGTAAGCGCCGGTGAGGCAAAGAAAGACCTCGGATTCGACCCTGACAAACGTCTCGCCGTAGTTATAGGGGGAAGTCTCGGAGCCCGCACCCTCAACAGTGCGATGATAAAGGCTCTCGAAGACGGTTCGGCCGACAGCGCGACATTCCAGGTATTATGGCAGACCGGCACACGCGATGCCGAACGTTGCCGGCAAGCTGTGGCAGAACACCCGTGCGCCAACATCAAAGTGACGGAATTCATAAGCGACATGGCGACAGCCTACCGGGCCGCCGACCTTGTTGTGGCGCGTGCCGGAGCCGGAACAATCAGCGAACTCGAGCTACTCGGCAAGCCCTGCATACTTGTGCCCTCGCCGAACGTGGCCGAAGACCATCAGCGACACAATGCCGAGGCTCTCGCCAACGCCGGAGCCGCGGGGTTCATAGCAGACGCCAACGCCGAAGCGCGCCTTTGGACCGATATGGCGACTGTAATCGAAAATCCCGCCACTTTAAAAATGCTAAGCGATAACATCAGCAAGCTTGCAATACCCGACAGCGACGAAAAAATCGTCGATATAATAGCCGGAATACTCGCCGGCAAACAATCATAAGCAATGGAACTGAACGAAACAGAACGTGTTTATTTCGTAGGCATAGGCGGCATAGGGATGGCCGCCCTTGCCCGTTATTATATGGCAAAGGGTCTGCCGGTAGCAGGCTACGACCGTACGGAGACTGACCTCACACGCGAACTTGTGGCTGAAGGCGCCACCGTAAGCTACGCCGACAGCTTGGAAGCCGTGCCGGAAGCATTCCGCAATCCCAATGGCACTCTGGTGGTTTACACCCCTGCCGTTCCTGCCTCAAACGTACCCCTTACATTGTTTCGTGACGGAAATTTCGAAATCCACAAGCGCGCGGCTGTCCTCGGTCAGATAACACGTGCCTCCAGAAGTCTGTGCTTCTCCGGAACACACGGCAAGACCACAACATCGTCGATGGCGGCACACATCCTGCACAGCGGGGAAACAGGCTGCAACGCTTTCCTCGGCGGCATTCTCAAAGGCTACAACAGTAACCTTATGCTCAGCGCCACATCGCCGTTCAGCGTTGTGGAAGCCGACGAATACGACCGATCCTTCCATCAGCTGTCCCCCTGGATTGCCGTTGTCAACGCCACCGATCCAGACCATCTCGACATATACGGCACAGAAGAGGCATATCTGGAAAGTTTCGCACATTTCACAGAGCTCATCCTACCCGGAGGCGCCCTCGTCGTACACACAGGCCTGAAACTCGTGCCCCGCCCCGCTCAGACGGTAAAGACATATACTTTCAGCCGCCACGAAGGCGATTTCCATGCAGAGAACATCCGTATCGGAAACGGAACAATAGTATTTGATTTCGCTTATCCCGGCGGCACAATAACCGATATAGAGCTTGGTGTCCCCGTAGAAATCAACATCGATAACGCAATTGCCGCTTTGGCCGCCGTATGGCTCACCGGAACTTTAACTCCCGACCTTGCCCGAAAAGCGATGGCAAGCTACCCTGGGGTGGAACGCCGCTTCCAGTTCCATCTCAAAGAAGCAGGACGCGCCATCATTGACGATTACGCCCACCACCCCGACGAATTGCGCCAGAGCATAGCATCGGTACACGCACTATATCCGGACCGCAAGCTAACGGTAGCCTTCCAGCCACATCTCTACAGCAGGACCAGGGATTTCGCCGACCAGTTCGCCGACGCCCTTTCCATGGCTGACGAAGTTGTAATGGTAGAGCTATATCCGGCCCGTGAGCTACCTATAGAAGGCATCAGTTCGGAAACTATTTTCAACAGAATCCACTGCGAAAAAAAAATGCTGATTCAGAAAAAGGATTTTGTCGATACAATGAAAAATCGTAATTTTGAAATTCTATTGACGGCAGGTGCCGGCGATCTTTACCTCTATGTGCCACAGCTCGTAGAGGCTCTTGGCGTAAGCACCGTACATTAACAGCTTTCTACACAGGAGATTCAAGGCATAATGAGTAAAAAAACTATCATCATGTGTGTTCTGGCGGTTCTGACAGCCGCCTACATCTGCTTTGCCCTGCCCCTCACACACGGCATGGCCGGCGAGGCTCACATGAAGAAAAAAATTGACATATGCCTCTCCGACCCCACATCGCAGTTCGTCGGGCCACACGACATCATTGTAGAACTCGGACTCGACCCGGATACCCTCGACCGTTTTCTTCGACGCACATTCCCTCTAAACGATGTCGAGAAACGTCTTCGAGCATCCGACAAGCTACAGACTGCAAACGTGTGCATGCTTTCCGACGGCACACTACGCGTAGAGGCTTCTCCGATGGTTCCCGTAGCCCGCGTGTTCGAACCCGGCAAGCCGTCATATTACATCAATGCCGACGGCAAGAAAATCTCCGCCGAGCTCCGATATCACATCGACGTCCCCGTCCTCGTAGGAACTTTCGACAGCATCCACCCCGCAGAGAATCTTCTTCCGCTACTCGACTACATTTCCAATAACGATGAAGCCAACTCCATGGTGGCCACGGTTACACAGGAAGCGGACGGCAACATAATCCTCGTACCCACAATAGTAGGACATGTAGTGAATTTCGGCGATACCACCATGATTGCCGACAAGTTTTTCAGGCTACGCACCTTCTACCGCCACGTAGCGCCTACCAAAGGTTGGGAGACCTACGATACGATAGCTGTAAAATGGTGCGACCGCGTAGTTGCGTCACGACGCAACAAGGAGATGGCACCGGTGCCTATCCCTACTGAAGAAGAAATGGCCGGCACGCTCGATATCGACGACAATGAACCTCAGCCGGAAGACATTCACCCCGAAATCATTGAAGAACAACGTCATACTCTCCCTTAAACCATACTCTTTTCAGCGATGGACAATAAAACAATAGTTGCAATCGAAATAGCCTCATCCAAAATAAAAGGCGCCGTCGGCACGGTAAGTCCCGACGGCCGCGTCACCGTACAGGCAGTCGCCGAGACCCCGAGCCAAGGCAATGTCCGCTACGGCCGCGTGCAGAATATCCGCGAGGTAAGCTCTGCCGTCAGCGATATGTTGCGCAAACTCGAGGAAAGTCAGGCAGTAGCACCGCGCCGCATACGTTCACTGGCTCTTTCATTAGGTGGACGCTCACTCGCCGGCGTACTCTCCAAAGCGGCTCTCACTTTCACCAAGGAATGCGAGATCACCGCCAACCAGGTAGAACGACTGGCTAACGAGGCAACAAACGATATTGTCGGCGACAGATGCGTCCAGGCAAAGGTGCCACGCACCTACTATGTCAACAATTCTTCCGTACCACGTCCGATAGGCACATACGGAGAAAGCCTGCGCGGCGAGTTCACCATAGTGACATGCGCCAAGGAAACCCGCCAGAACATCGACCGACTACGCTTCGAAGGCATCGAACCGGGCAACACGGCTGTGGTAGTCCTTCCACTCGCAATCGCGGATTTTGTTCTTACGCAGGAAGAAAAGAGCGTCGGAACTGTATTCGCCGATTTCGGTGCCGAGACGACCACCGTGGCCGTCTACAAGGACGGCAGTCTCGCTTTTCTCTGCACTATCCCTATGGGTTCACGCCTGATAAGCCGCGACCTTATGGCAGCGCTGTCAACAACAGAGGAAAACGCCGCCGAGATAATACGTGAATATTCGTCCAAGGGAGGAAACAACGACAAAGAAAACGAGATCGGCAACTATATACACGCACGCGCAGGCGAAATAATGGCTAATGTGCAGCACCAGCTCGAAGCAGCCGGTTTCGGCAAGGATGTTGTATGCAAAGCCGTGATAACCGGCGGAGCCACGAATATTCCCGACATTCAGGAGCAGTTCGAGTTCCAGACAAAACTGAAAGCGCGCATCGCCGAAATGCCTTCAAACGTGACATTCTGCGTTCCTAACCGTAACAACGCCGATAACATTGATATTGTGGCACTTCTGGCGGCTTCCGCGCCTCATTTTCTCGACAGCTGTCTCACAAACATCGAGATAACGCAGGAGGAAGAAACTGAAGATGATCCCGTTGTCGTTGTCCAGGAGACTGTGCACCGTCATCAGCCGCAGCATCACGTCATAGACGACAACGATGACAATCTCCTTGGAGATGATCCTGACGATGAACCTCAGGAAGAATCGAATCATGGCGGAGGCTTCCGCAAGATTTTCGGTTTCGGCAAACGCACAAACAAGAAAAACAAACCGGCTCCAATCGACGATTTCGACGAAGAACCGGAGACCGACAGTTACGTAGAGGAAAAGAAAGAAAGGAAAAAGCCCGGAACAGAACCTGATGAAGGCATCCTCGACGGTTTCGGCAAAAGAATAATGAAAATATTCACCGAACCTGAGCACCTATACGATGACGACGAAGACGAGAATACCGACAAATAAACCACTCTCCCCTCAAATATTTCATTATTATGGAAGGTAACGAACCCGAAGATATCAATCTCATCAACCAATACAAGAACGCCAACAGCACCATGGAGGGCTCGGCACCCACTATCCTCGCCATGGGTGTGGGCGGTGGCGGCTGCAATGCTGTCGCATATATGGCCCGGCAGGGCGTGAAAGGCGTCGATTTCGTTGTTCTCAATACCGACCGGCAGGCCCTTCTTCCCATCGAGGTACCTACAAAGATTCTTCTCGGCCCCAGATGCTGCAAAGGCCAGGGAGCAGGCAGCAAGCCTGAAATCGGTCAGCTGGCGGCAGAGGAAAGTGCTTCCGAAATCGAAAAACTGCTTACCGATGACGTACAGATGGTATTCGTCACCGCAGGGATGGGTGGCGGCACCGGAACAGGAGCCGCACCGGTCGTTGCCGAGCTTGCAAAAAAACGGGGCATACTCACTGTAGGTATAGTGACAATCCCATTCTTCTTCGAAGGCATGGAGCGTATAAAAAGCGCTATCCGCGGCGCATCAAAACTACAGAAAAATGTGGATGCGATGCTTATCATAAACAACGACCGTCTGAGCACCATCTACCCCACGCTGGCATTCAGCGAAGGATTCAGCAAGGCCGATGAAATCCTTACTACCGCGGCAAGAACAATATCCGACATGGTGACTATCCTGGCGAATATCAATATAGATATGCGCGACGTCGACACCTGTCTCCGCGACGGTCGTACAGCACTTATCTCAGTAGGCTATGGCGAAGGCGAAAACCGTCTTACAACAGCCATCAACAATGCCCTGCACTCACCGTTGCTATGCGACACCAACATCATGTCGGCCAAGAAGCTCCTTTTCGCCTTCTATTATTCGCACGACATCAATCCGCCCCTGCTTATGTCGGAATCGCAGCAAGCCAACAACCTCGTGGCTTCCATCCAGCAACAGGTGCATATCAAATTCGGCTGGGGCTTCGACGACTCTCTCGGCAACAAAATAAAATTTTCCATCCTTGCCTCCGGATTCGATGTATCCGTAAACACCAACGGCACAGAAATCGAGGTTATAGAAGGGAAACCGGAAGAAAAAGGTTCTACAACCTCCGAAGACCTCAAAGCTATCGCAAACGCCTATGGAGAAAACAAAGTTGGCGAGCTGATACGCAAACAGGAGACACAGAACTACTATATCCTCGAGCCTTCCGAACTCGACAATGACGAGATGATTGCCATGGTAGAGGCCACTCCTGCCTATAACCGCGACAAGCGCCGCGCCTCCCGTTCCAGCCAAACGCTGAAAGTGGATATTCAGACACCCACACAACCCAAGACACCGAAAACAGGCAGTATAAGTTTTTCTCTCGATGACAGATAAAAAACTCAAACTCGTAGTATCGACCGGCGCCGGCATAAGCGCGGAAAGCGGCATAAGCACATTCCGCGATGCCGACGGACTATGGGAAAATTACCCGGTTATGGAAGTGGCCAGCGCCGACGGCTTCCGCCGCAATCCGGCATTGGTGCATCAGTTCTACAACGCCCGTCGCGCCGACCTCGGCACAAAAAAGCCGAATGCGGCGCACCTGCTGCTCAAGGAACTTGAAAAGTATTATGACGTACAAGTCATAACACAGAATGTCGACGACCTTCACGAACGTGCCGGCAGCTCGAATATCCTTCACCTCCACGGAGAACTTACCAAAGTACGCGCCCTCGATGATGAATTCAAGACTTTCAAGGTTGACTACGCTACGGCAACTACCCCCGACACTGTAATGGACGGCCACCATGTGCGTCCCCATATAGTGTTCTTTCAGGAAGCTGTACCCAATTTCGAACCGGCCACAGCGTTGGCGGCAGAAGCAGACATATTTGTAATTATCGGCACCTCCCTGGTAGTTTACCCCGCGGCGGCTCTGCTGCATTACGTACGCAAAGGCACTCCGATATATTATATCGACCCCAATCCGTCGACCATTCCCGAAGGCGTAACCCTTATCCGCAAAAAAGCGACGGAAGGCATGGCTGAACTCGCCCGTATCCTGATAGAAAAAGCCACAGAAAAATAGAAAACAACACTAAATTATTGCATCAATGGCAAACTGGTTTGAATGTAAAGTACGCTACGATAAGCTCCAGGAAAACGGAGCTGCAAAAAAAGTAAACGAACCCTATCTCGTCGATGCACTCAGCTTCACCGAGGCGGAGGCACGCATCACCGAAGAGGTCCGACCTTTCATCTCCGGAGAATTCTCGGTTTCGGCCGTGAAGCGCACCAAAATAGCCGAAATTTTCTGGCTCGGCGGCGACCGCTGGTATCTCGTCAAGGTAGGTTTTATCACAATCGACGAGAAGACAGCCGCCGAAAAGCGCTCCACCTCCCTTATCCTCGTTCAGGCATCCAATTTCAAAGAAGCCCTCGAACATTTCGAGGAAGGAATGAAAGGCACAATGGCCGATTATGACATCCTTTCTATCACCGAGACCCCTCTGATGGACGTCTACAAGATGAAACTCGAAGCCTGAGGGCTATGAGCACCATAGCTGACTCTCTGACAGCCATACGTTCCACGCTTCCGGCAGAAGTGGAACTTGTGGCTGTCTCCAAATTTCACCCGGCGGAAGCCATCGAGGAAGCATACTCCGCCGGCCAACGCATATTCGGGGAAAGCCGCGTTCAGGAGCTGTCAAAAAAGATTCCGGTGCTGCCGGATGATATCCGCTGGCATTTCATAGGCCATCTGCAAACGAATAAAGTACGACAGCTTCTCACTGCCGGCCCGATAGCCCTGATAGAGAGTATCGACAGCGAGAAACTACTCGACGCCATCGATAAAGAGGCTATGCGCCTCGGTATTACAGCACGTGTGCTGATGCAGGTGCACGTGGCTGCCGAAGAAACTAAATTCGGGTTCTCACCGGATGAAATTATCGGATATTTCAGTGAACGCCGTTTTGAAAACCTCAGAGCTACACATCTATGCGGCATAATGGGCATGGCAACCAACACCGACGATGAAGCTCGTATCCGCACTGATTTCGAGACTATCGCATCGCTGAGACTTGATATACTCGACATGGCACCCGACCTCCGTGGCTTCGACATAGTAAGCATGGGGATGAGCGATGACTACCACATCGCTATTGAAAGCGGCTCAAACCTTATCAGAATAGGAACTGCAATATTCGGAGAACGAAATTACTGACAAGAATACACTATAAAACGACTATGACACTGAAAAAGACCTATATCGCATCTTTTTTACTCGTTCTCGCAACCATCGTCGCCAATGCGGAGGATTGGAAATGGGTTAATCCGCTCGACAGTCCCTACCCCGTCGTACAGAATCAGGCATGGATTGCCGAAACCGGCAGGTCTTACCATCGACTGCCCGACCGCGCACAGCCAAACGTACGCGGAGCAGTATGGAATCTCGGACGACATTCGGCGGGGCTTGCCGTCCATTTTTACTCCAATGCTCCCAAAATCCGCGTACGCTATACCGTCAGCGGCCCTCTTGCCATGCACCACATGCCGGCGACAGGAGTATCGGGAGTAGACCTCTACGGCATTGACAGCGAGGGCAAATCGCGCCGTTTCTTCGGATTTTTCAACGGGTATCCCGACGCCGACACTCTAACTACCGCCTTCGTCAACGACAGGATGAACGAATCGCATGGACAAGGCTACGAGTTCAGATTATACCTTCCTCTCTACAACAGCGCCGAATTTATCGAAATCGGCGTACCCGACAGCTGTGACATAAGATTCCTCCCCGCCTCACAGGAAAAACCCATCGTACTGTACGGTTCGTCGATTGAGCAGGGTGCTGTAGCTTCACGTCCGGGCATGGCCTGGGGAACACAGATCCAGCGGTCACTCGACATGCCCCTCGTAAACCTCGGCTTCTCCGGCAACGGCCGTCTTGAGAAAGGCATTCTCGATCTCATGGCAGAGGTGGATGCCTCTCTATATATTCTAAGTTGCCTGCCGAACCTCACAGGGGAATCGCCGGAAACACTCGATTCCCTCACATGTGCGGCCATCGCCAATCTGCGCAGCGCCAACAACGCACCAATAATACTTCTCGAACACTCCGGCTTCTCAGATGTTCCTGTCAACGCAGCGCAGGCCGAGATTATCGAACGGCTCAACACTGCATCGAAAGCAATATACAAAAAACTGCTCGCACAAGGCGTCAAGGACATTTACTATGTGAGCCGCGAGGACATGGCTATTCCCTGCGACGGATGGACCGACGACGTTCATCCCTCCGACATGGGACAAACGGCCATCGCCAAAGCGGTGGAAAAAGTGGTCCGTCGGGCGCTTCATATCCCTGAAGGCAATTCCGAAACCACACGTCCGGTGACACAGCGTCGCGAACCGGGTTCCTACGAATGGCGGGAACGGCATGAAGCCATTCTTGCCAAAAACAAAATCAATCCGCCCAAAAAGGTACTTATAGGCAATTCCATAACACACTATTGGGGCGGTGAGCCGGAAGCAAAACTCAAAAGCGGACCGAAATCATGGAACAAATACATGCAACCGGCCGGATTCGGCAATTTCGGTTTCGGATGGGACAGAATTGAAAACGCTCTCTGGCGTGTGTACCACGGCGAGCTCGACGGATTTGAAGCAGAAGAAATATATCTGATGATCGGAACCAATAATTTCGGACGGAACACCAACGCAGAGATAATCGACGGTTTGGGCACCCTTCTCGATGCTGTCCGCATCCGTCAGCCCAAAGCCCGCATCTTCTTCGTCGGCATACTGCCGCGACGCGACGGAGAGGAATGGAGCCGCTCCATCAATGCCGACATTGAAAAATTCGCTGCCAAAGAAGGAGTCGGATTCATCAATCCGGGTCTGAAACTCCTTAATGCCGACGGCTCGCTAAACGAAAAGCTGTTCCGCGACGGTTTACACCCCAACGAGAAAGGCTATGGCATAATCGCCCCAATAATCGCCGACAAACACTGACAAAGCCCCGTAAGGCTCTCCGAAGCTTTACAAAAATATTTTTTGACGAATGAAGCTTGTTTACTAAATTTGTAATTTAAAGCGGAAAAAATGGCTCAAGTACAATTATATCTGGCTAAATCACAACACGGTTACACGGGTCTTGGCAACATAAACCCGTCAGAGGATGTAGTACGCCACATACACGATTTCGGTTCGGCCCTTGAGATACTCGATTTCGAGTCATCGCGTCCGGAAATATTCTACCTTGTACAATATATCGAGGAAGGCCTTCTTCTTACCCTTTTACGCCCGATAGATAGCCATGCCGGCAGCAATTATTCGGCCACGCTCCACTTTCCGCTCGGACTCAAAATCAGTAAAGAACAGTTTCTGAATATTGTCGGTTCCATCAAAGAGGTTCTTGTTCCCGGCTTGGATCCCGGTACTGAAACAATATCCGAACTACGCCAGCTTCTATCTGCCGATTACGGCGTCGACGAGTCGCGCCCCCATTTCCGCGTATCGCAGGGAAACTCTACTGCATTCGTATATATCGGTGAACCATCGCCTACTCTGGGTGATTTCTTCGACACACGTTTCTACCAGCCGGAATATTCCGATTTCAACGGCGTACTGCTTGTCGACCGTCTTTCAGGAGCCAAAGCACGCGAAGGCAGCCGAGAACTTTCCGGTGAGCTGAAAACAATTTATACCGTAATGCCTCCGAAGGCATCGAGCGAAGGCTTTGTACCTACAGTATTCCGGGAAGCCTTCCGACGCCCAATCATGGCCGGAAAAGGCACCACCCTCAATATAGTATGGCGTCGAAGCGGATTCGAATCCATAAACACACGCGTCACCGTCGATCGGGACGGAATGCACATACCGGTGTGCAACACATCCGACGCCCGCAAGCTTATCTCTCCGCAATCATTTTATATCACAGAGCAGAACACCCGCAAACTGATAAAGGAATTCGCTGCCAAAGTAAACGGCACCGAAATAAACGGCCCGACACCATTCAAATTCAGCGAACTCACACATGCCCGCGTCGACATCACATCTCCGGGCTACGTAAGTTATAGCGGCAATCTGGATCTTGCCGGCTCCACTCAGGCGCTTATACAGATGCGCAAGCTCCATAAGAGCTACCGCTTCGATATGCCATTGCTTACCCCCGAACCTCTCGAGCCTCTGCGAATCTATATCAAGACACTCAAACCTCTGGCAGGATGCCCTATCGAAGGTTACGAAATTGCCGGAGGCGAAATAATAGAAGGCGGAGGGGCCAACAGTCTGATTTATGTAGGACGCCGGAATCATCTCCGCAACATCTTCGTCCAAATTGCTGCTCTCGTGGGAACATTGCTGCTTGGATTCCTTCTTGGCTGGATCTTCACCGGAAACAATGCGGAAGAAGACATTCCGGCTGTCGCACCCGTAAAAGAAACCCTAAAGACAATTCCGGAAACCGAACAAGTCACCGCACCCGTTGTTGAACCATTGCAGGATATTCCCGACGAATCATCAGCCCCGACGGAAGAACAGGCAAAAGCGGAAGAGTCCGCACCGATAACCGCCAGAACCGAAACCCTCGACTACAAGGCCGCCACCGACTATCTCGAATCCAACAAAAGCTGGAGCCGCGATGAAATGGAGGCAATCCCCGCCTTGCGCGGGCTTTTCGACGACTTGAACAATTATAATTTCGAAAGGATAAAGACCCACTGGGCACCGCTGCTGAAAGACTCCAAACGCTTCAATTCCGTCGAGGCAGCCATAATCGGTTCATCTACAAAACGTAACCCGCGCACAGGAGCCCACAATCCCACCTATAACAAGGAAGGTGACAATGCCATCAACTGGCGCCAGTACACATATTGGGTCGATCCATGATTTTCATAACCGGATGAACAAATATCTCATAACTCTTCTCTCCATAATTTTGCCTCTGCCGCTTATGGCAGCGACAGCGACCGTCTCGGCAAAAACCAAAGATAAACGCACCGTTCTGGCAACAGCTCTTACACCCTATATCATCCGTGTAGACAACTACGCCAAAGACAGCGGACCAGCTCCCGTACAGTCGGTACTCGCACTCGAAGCCCGCGGCGACGAAGCCATAATGAACGCCGACGGCCTCGGCTTCGTAACCACAGCCGGAATTCATGTATCTGTCGACCAAAAAGGAGCGCTCACCATAGGAACAAAGCGACCCGGCACCACTATTTTCGATTCCGGCTCCCGCGAATTGCTTGGAAACAAGCAGCAGATAAGCATAGGCAACACATCCTCCGGCTCTTTCTACGGTGCCGGCGAGCGCGGCCACAGCTATAATCTGCGTGGCGACACACTCGTGATGTACAACCGCCAGAACTACGGATATACCGGCAAAGACCCGCGAATATCACAGATGGGTATCACAATGCCGCTTTTCCTTGCATCCGAGGGCTATGCTATCGTTTTTGACGATTATGCCGCTGCGGAAATGGTTCTATCGAATCCGATAAAATACACTTCCGAGAGCGACAAACCTATCAGCTATTATTACATCGGAGCATGCGATAACCTCGCCGAACTGACAGAGGAACTGACGGAACTTACCGGACGTCAGCCACTGCCTCCGATATGGGCGCTCGGCTACATAAACTCAAAATACGGCTACCGCACACTTTCGGAAACCGAAGCCATCGTCGACTCGCTGAAAAATGCGGGCTACCCGCTTGATGCCGTAGTGCTCGACTTATACTGGTACGGCAATGAACGCGATATGGGACGCCTTGACTGGGAGCCGACACAATGGCCTGATCCGGAAGGCATGATGAAAGGCCTTAAAGACAAGGGCATTAATCTGATAGCAATCTCACAGCCATACATCCTGAGAAACGGAAACGGCCTCGACAACTACCTTGAGCTGCTCGACAAGGGGCTGATGCTGAAAAATAAATCAGGAGGTGCCCAGGAGGTGAAAATATGGGTAGGAGATGGCGGCATGTTCGATATGGCCAACGACAGCACCCGCGCATGGCTGACAGACCGTTACCGCCGTCTCACAGACATGGGCATGGGCGGCTGGTGGGGCGATCTCGGCGAACCTGAGGTACACCCCGGGAGCGGTGTGCATGCCAACGGACTTACCGCGCGCCAGTACCACAACAAATACGGCAATGACTGGAGCAAAATCATCGCCGACCTATACGCAGACAGATACCCCGACAGAAGGCTTATGACAATGATGCGCGGAGGAACCACAGGGCTTCAGCGCTATAGTGTGTTTCCATGGTCTACCGACGTATCACGCAGCTGGGCAGGTCTCGAACCACAGATACGCATCATACTCAACTCGGGCCTGAGCGGTCTCGGATATATGAGCAGCGATCTCGGAGGCTTTGCCGTCGATCCCGACAAACCTTATCAGCCGGAACTTTATGTGCGGTGGCTGCAAGCCGGTCTTTTTTCGCCTGTGTTCCGCACACACGCACAGGAATTCGCCGAACCTATAAAATATC
Source organism: uncultured Muribaculaceae bacterium (assembly GCA_910576775.1). Taxonomy (GTDB): domain Bacteria; phylum Bacteroidota; class Bacteroidia; order Bacteroidales; family Muribaculaceae; genus CAG-873. The sequence continues at coordinate 81,449 of CAJTJV010000006.1, forward strand.
CGCAGTACGAGAGCATTTTGAAGGAAATAGTGAAAGAGCGTTACCGCTGGCTGCCTTACAACTATACCCTCGCATACGAGAATGCAGCTTTCGGTCTGCCGTTGGTAAGGCCGCTTGATTTCCGAAGCAACAAGCCGGGACGTTATGACAAGATTCACGATGAATTCCTGTGGGGCGACAATGTCCTTGTCGCTCCGGTAATGACAGAGGGCGCCGTCAGCCGTGATATCGTGTTCCCAAACGGGATGTGGTTCGACTGGAACAATCCGGCCCGCCGATATACCGGCTCAGAGAAGAATTATCCCGCACCTCTCGACCGTCTGCCTCTTTTCGTCCGCGCAGGCTCGTTCATTCCTCTGGCCGACTATCCGATGGAAAACACAGGCGATTACCGCGCCGACATGTTCACTGTAAAATATTTCCCGATGGAGGGAGTTGAAGGCCACTATACTCTTTATGATGACAACCGTATAAGCCCTGACAACCTCGCCACAAAGCAATTCCGGCTGATTAATTTCACCGGAACGCAGCACTCAATCGCAATTAGTTCCGAGGGGTCCTACGCAGGTGCCCCCGACACAATACAATTTCATTTTTACGTAATCACCGACCCTGTACGCTCGGTGCGTGCCAACGGACGAAAGATTCCGTTCGAATACGACCGCGCGACAGGAATCCTGAGTTTCACCGTCGATTTTCATTGTCCCGACACTCTTAATATACAATTCAAATAAACCATGTTTTCAGGAATAGTAGAAGAAGCAGCCCGCGTGGTGTCCGTAGACCGCAAGGATGCGAACATCGATATAACAGTAGAATGCACTTTCGCCGATGAACTGCATATCGACCAGTCGGTATCGCACAACGGTGTATGCCTCACCGTCGTGGATCTACGGGAAGGCACCTACCGCGTCACCGCCATCCGCGAGACTCTCGAACGCTCAAATCTCGGGCTTCTGCGTCCCGGCGACCTTGTGAATCTCGAACGCTCCATGCTCATGAACGGACGCCTGGACGGCCACATCGTTCAGGGACATGTCGACACCACGGCCCGTTGCACGGCCATCGAGGACGCCGACGGCAGCCGCTATTTCAAATTTGAGTACGACGTTCCGGCCGAAATGGCAGCCAAGGGCTACATGACGGTTGAAAAAGGTTCTGTCACAGTCAACGGCGTCAGCCTCACCGTATGCGACAGCGAACGTTCATCGTTCCGTGTCGCCATCATCCCATTCACACTTGAGCACACCAATTTCAAGACCATCGAGGTGGGAACTGTCGTAAACCTCGAATTCGACATAATAGGCAAGTATCTCGCACGTCTGGCCGAACTGAAAGAAGACTGATTCCTGTCATGGAGAAGCTGATGCAGTATGTATGGCAGCATCGGCTGTGGCATCCGTCGGATATGGCCACTGTCGACGGCGAGAGTCTGGAGGTTATCGACCCCGGACTGCTCAACTACGACGCCGGGCCCGACTTTTTCAATGCCAAACTGCGTATAGGCGACAAGATATGGGCCGGCAACGTGGAGATACACGTCAACGCCTCCGACTGGTACAGGCACGGACACGACAACGACCCGGCCTACGACAGCGTAATTCTTCATATCGTCGGCAACAACGACATGCGGATAGAACGCCACAACGGCCACGCGATTCCGCAGGCCGTAATGGAGTGCGCCGACAATTTCGCAGCCGCATACGACGAGATGGTGAACGGAACAAGCTGCGACCCGCCATGCCTTCAGGAACTGTCGGAGCTGCCCGACATATACAAGACCGACTGGCTGTCGTCGCTCGCTTTCGAACGCATATATTCCAAATCCGCGCATCTGGGCGAAATCATAGCCCGATGCGACGGCAACTGGCGGGCGGGCATTTACGTTCTCCTTGCGCGCTCCCTCGGGTTCAGCACAAACAGTGACGCATTCGAGCGCCTCGCCATCTCTACACCTTTAACCCGTCTGCTCCATCACCAGGGAAACGAGACTGCAATAGAAGCCGCCCTTTTCGGTCAGGCCGGACTGCTCGACGAGACACTCTCGGAATGCCCCGAAAAAGACTATCTCGACAGTCTGCGCGCAGAATATGTCTTCATGAAGGCTAAATACAGTCTCGAACAGCCCGTCGGTCTCGGATGGAAAATGGCACGGATGCGGCCACAGAATTTCCCGCACCGCCGCATAGCATTTCTGGCAAAAGCCGTAGCCGACGGTTTTCAGATAGCATCCCGGATAGCCGCCGTCGACGGCATAGAGAGCGCACGCAGACTCTTCGACATAAAACTTGACAAGTTCTGGGCATCGCATTATACTTTCGCTCCTACCGGAATGAAACTCGTACCGGGCATGGGAGCTTCATCGGTAAACTCGCTTATCATCAACGTCGTAGTGCCGGCAATGTATCACTACAGCACAGCATTCGGAGGCTGCGACACATTGGAGACCTGCGTTGAGCTTCTACAGTCACTGCCGCCGGAGGACAACCGCATAACACGTCTCTTCGACGCCGCCGGCATCTCATGCCCCGACGCTTTCACATCACAGGCACTGATACAGCTGCGCCGCAACTACTGCGAGCCACGCAAATGCCTCTACTGCCGTTTCGGCCACCGCTTCCTCTCCGCCAAAGCCATCCGCCGCAGGTAATTTACCATCAAGCATACACTTTAAAGTGTGCTTTCACGGATCTTTCATTTACATTGCTACAGTATATGCTGCCGCAACAGGAGCGGCAGAGCCGCGGTAGTTGTTTAGGCACGGGTGAAACCCGTGTTACATATGCCCGGATATTTAGAGAGCCGCGTCAGCGGTGGTACTGTACCGCCGCCAATGCGGCTCTTCCAGAAATTCGGACGCAATGCCCGGGCTGCGTACCTTGCCCGGGCCTACAGAACTGTCGCAGCTACGCTGTTTACGCATAGGACTCTTTCATATACATATACGGTACTTTCATGGAAGCTTGCAAGCCAGTGATAATTATTCGTATGCACTGCATTTATAAGATACCGGCATTTTCATATATTGCGGGCGGATATGGCGAGGGAGAGGACGCCGATAGTGGCGGGGCGGGCACCGGATCGCGAGATGGCTCTCACACATTCAAAGACTGTCGCTCCGGTGGTGACGATATCGTCGACTATGGCAATGTTGAGGCCGTCGAGTTCTGCCGGAGCCTCTACTCCGATCTTGCCTTCCATATTGGCTCGGCGCTCGGCTGCCGAGCGCCGAGTCTGGGTTCCATGGGACTCTATGGCTATAAGATTATCACCGACAGGAATACCACTTGCCTCCGCTATGCCACGAGCCACTTCCTCGCTCTGGTTATAACCACGTTTCATACGTTTGCGCCAGTGCATGGGCACCGGCAGGAGGACATCCACATCGCTTAATGCAAACCCCGCCTCCCTCTCAACCATAAGCTCGCGCGCAAACTGTCGTCCGAGGCTGTACATCAGCGCCGGACGGTCGTCATATTTTGCTCTGCGTATTACTTCGGCGATACGCGATTCAGAATCGTAGCGAAACCATGATGCGGCGATACCCTGCGGAGCGACACCGTTGCTGAGAAATTCCGTGAGAATCTGCCGCGATCCCGACATACAGCGTGGCAATGCCATCAGACATTGCAGACAGATGCCGTGCTCGCCGTCGAGCAGCTCTGACCCGCACACAGGGCAGAGATCGGGTGCGACGAGACCGCCGGCATAGTCGCGCATCGCTTTCAGAATATCTCTTATCATTTGGTGCAATGACCTTTTATGGTTAATTTTGAGGACTGTTATCCAATAAGAATGTTCGATTCGGTAGAATTCTATGTAATCACGGCCTTCATAGCCGCCGCTGTCATCGGTTTTTCCGCGATGCCTTCGCGCCGTGGCGCAGCGCGGAGTTTCCTGTATGGAGGTGAGCTATATGACGATGCTTCGCCGTCGGTTCCGGGCATTGTTTTCATCGTCGCCGACGACGGGAGTGTGGACGTCTACCGTTTCGGACTTGACGGGGTGAGCATGTCGGGCGCATATAGCCTTGCCCTTACAATCATCGGCTTTGACATAACCATCGAGGAACGGCTTACAGCAGGACGACACGGCGACACTCCGGCGACGGCGGCACATGCATGCATCGACTGCCTCGGCCCGGAAAGGTATCATTTCCACTACCGCAACGAAGCGATAGGCCGGAGTGCGGCATTCACTATTAATATCAAGCCCGGAAACAGAATAGAACGGCGGCTCGAGTAATCATATCGACAGCCCTGTCATAAGACGCAGGAAGAACGTGGCTATCTGGACATAAATTATGATTCCGACGATATCATTCATAATCTGGATGAAGGGACCTGTGGCAAGTGCGGGGTTTATATGCATTTTCTCGAATGTGAGCGGAACGACGGTTCCCAGGATGGACGCGAACATTATCACGGCAAAAAGCGAAACCGACACAGAGACAGTAACCGCGAAATCGTCGGGCATGGTGAATATATTATACACAAACACTACAATCGACAACACAGAGGCGTTAAGGAGACCAATCAGTATTTCTTTGCCGAGCTGTGCGGAAAAGTGCCTGATATCGAGCGAACCGTTGGCAAGGCCCTGAACGACAATCGCCGAGGCCTGCACTCCGACGTTCCCGCCTGTACCCATAATTATAGGGATGAACAATGCAAGAGCAGTGACTGCCTGAAGCTGCATCTCGAAGGCTCCGAGAATAACAGATGCCAACAATCCCGAAGCTATACCGATAAGAAGCCACGGAATACGGGCCTTCGTCTGTGCGATCACCGAGTCGTCGGCATCTACATCGGATGATATACCGGAGGCCAACTGATAGTCACGCTCACTGGCCTGACGTACTTTGTCCATTACGTCGTCAACAGTGATACGGCCAAGCAGACGCCCAATGGAATCTATTACGGGCATGGCGACGAGGTCGTATTTCTCGAAATCGAGAGCCACCTCGTCGATAGGAGTTTCCGCCCTTACACTGACAGGATCGGTCTCCATGATATGCTTTATTTTCGACACCGAAGGATGGGTGAGCATCATCTTCAGCGGAAGGGTGCCGCGGAGCTTGTTCTCGTTGTCGACGACGTAGACATAATAAATCTCGTCCATGTCCTCAGCCTGCATTCGCATCTGCTTGATGCATTCGGGCATCGACCAGTTTTCATTGACGACAATCATCTCCGTGCCCATAAGGCCACCTGCGGTATCCTCGTCGTATTTCAGAAGGTCGATGATATCGCCGGCCTGCTCCACGTCGTCGATTTTCGAGAGCACCTGATCGCGCTCGTCGTCATCGAGCTGCTGGATGAGGTCCACGGCGTCGTCGGTATCGAGGTGGTTTATCTGCTTGGCGATTTCCTCCACCGGCATATCCTCGATAAGCTTGAGACGCTCGTCCTCGTCAAGTTCCATGAGGACGTCTGCGGCCGTCTCCTCGTCAAGAAGCTTGAACAGATAGTCGGCCTGTGCCTCGTCAAGGTTCTGGAAAAGCTCGGCAATGTCGGCCGGGTGAAGCTCTGCGAGCAGGGCATGAGCCTTATCCTTGTCGTCGCGGCTTACGATATCATCAAACTGGCGGATGTCGTCTTCGGAAAATTCTTTCATAAGACTTGGTCGTTATTGCCGCGCAACTGCTGTATGCGGCGGGTGAGATTTATAAATTGAGCCACCGAAAGCTGTTCGGGGCGCATTGTCGACAAATCGGAATCTTCGAAAGTCACGCCCGGAGGGAGAAGCGGCTTCACAGAGCTACGCAACATCTTGCGGCGCTGACCGAATGTTGTCTTTACAACGGTCTTGAACAGCTTCTCGTCGCACCCGAGGTCGGTTACGCCGTTGCGCGTCATACGTATAACTCCTGATTTAACCTTCGGCGGGGGGTTGAACACATGTTCGGGGACTGTAAAGAGGTATTCGACATCGTACCATGCCTGAAGGAGCACACTCAGGATGCCTCGGGTTCTGGAACCCTCGGGAGCCGCCAGACGCTCGGCGACCTCGCGCTGCAACATGCCCGAGCAACATACCACACGCTCCTTGTTATCGAGAATCCGGAAAAATATCTGAGAGGAAATATTATAGGGATAATTGCCTATTACGCATACCGGTCCATCGCCCGGAATAAGCTCTTCCATCGGCATACATAGGAAATCGCCTTCCACAATACGTGGCTGAGGTTCTTCAAGATGTGTTTTGAGCCAGTCGACACTCTCGGTGTCAATCTCCACAAGAGTAAGTTTGTAGGCAGGATGGTTCTCCAGAAGAAAGCGGGTGAGCACTCCCGTGCCGGGGCCAATCTCAAGTACCGGCAGCTCTGTATAGGCGTCGAGCGTCGCCGCTATACGCGCGGCGATACCCATATCGGTGAGGAAATGCTGGCCAAGGGCCTTCTTGGGTTTTACTGCATTGCTCATGGCTCTCCCTTGTTAAGTGTGCAAAAGTAATAATTTTTGGCGAAAACCAACCAATCCGCCAAAAGTTTCACCGCAAAAAAGCCGCTCTAATACACGGCACTTTCAAAAATACTTTGAATATTTCAATTGCGATGTACTCGAATAGTTATCGGCATCCTGCAACTGAACCGCATCGCGGCGACAACTCTGTTGGCTCGGGCAAAGCACACAGCCCGGGTATCATATCATTTTCCTGCAACTGAGCCGCATCTGAGTCCCGGAGGGACGTCTTATCAGAGAACCCCGTGCTTTAGCGCGGGGGCAGGCGGCGATATACGTAT
>CAJTJV010000007.1 GCA_910576775.1 uncultured Muribaculaceae bacterium
ATATGAAGTTACTGAATTTATCCCATTTGCCAAAATCATTTATTTAATTTTATGATAATTTTGATGCGGTTGCCCTGACAAAGCTCAAACAAGTTTGGCTTTGTATTCGACTTATTCGTATATTTGCATTTGCAATGAAAAGCGATGACAATTACATATTTGAGATGTCGATGAAGGTGCGCGACTATGAGGTCGATGCAGAAGGCATTGTGAATAATGCCGTGTACCTGCATTATCTCGAGCATACGCGCCACGAGTTCTGCGAACAGGCTGGAATGACTTTTCGCGAGATGCATCGTTTGGGGCTCGATCCGGTAGTGAGTCATATAGACATAAAATATATGCGTCCACTCGGGCTTGGAGAGTCGATGGTGAGCAAATTAGGCATGTACCGCCGCGGGCCTGTGTTTGTTTTCCGTCAGGACATTTATACTCCTGAGGGCGAGCCTGTCGTCAAGGCGACGGTCGATATAGTGTCATTTGAGAATAGACGTCTGTCGCGAGGCGACCGCCTTGCAGTCGCTTTCGCTAAATTTCTGGAATAGAACGCTATGGTTGACTCGGCATTGAATGCGGCGCGGATAGCTTTTGCCTCTTACAGGAATATCAATCTGGGGACGGCACGTCATTTCGAAAAGCTTGGAATATCGGCATCGGATTTTTTTGAGATGTCGGCTCGGCGTCTTGCCGCCGTCACAGGCCTGAGAGAGTCTTTTTTCGATGACAGTCGCCGAGCCGAAGCTCTTGCCCGAGGACGTGTCGAGGCTGCTTATGCCGCAGATAACGGCATAGTTGTAAATTATTATACCGATGGTTCATATCCTCGCAGGATGCTTGAATGTGATGATGCTCCCGCGTTGTTGTTCTCTCTCGGGACCATGCGAGAATACAGCCATGTAGTTGCTATTGTCGGGACACGGCACTGTACGTCATACGGCGCTGAGTTTATTCGCAGACTTGTGAAGGATCTGTCGGAATCGGTCGACGACCTTGCCGTGATAAGCGGACTGGCGTATGGGGCCGATATCGCGGCTCACCGCGCAGCTCTTGCGAACGGCGTCGCTACCGGTGCTGTATTAGCTCACGGTCTCAATACAGTCTATCCCGCCGACCATCGGGATGACGCCCGCAGCATAGTGCGTAGCGGAGGATTCCTTGTAACCGAATACCCGTCTTACGGAGCAATACACAAGGGTAATTTCCTTGCCCGCAACCGTATAGTGGCTGCAATGGCAGATGTTACGATAATTGCCGAATCGGATATCCGTGGCGGTGCAATGTCGACAGCACGTATTGCGGGCGCTTACAATCGCGAGGTTATGGCGCTTCCGGGACGAACAACCGATACCTACAGCCGTGGTTGCAACGCCCTTATCGCAGGAGGTGAGGCTGCTATGATACGTGATGCTTCCGACCTGATAGCGCTTACCGGATGGAATGTCCGAAAACCCGAAGGCACACAAAAAGAACTGCCGTTCATAACCTCCGAACAGGCAAGCATAGTAAATTTCCTGAAGACAAATCGGGACGCTACTGTAAACGACATCTGTTCCGCACTCTCCATTCCGTTCTCGCGTCTAAGCTCCCTCCTGTTCGAAATGGAGATGGAAGAGATGTTGAGTTCTCTTCCCGGAGGCAGGTACTGCCTGCTGAATGCCGATGTATGAACATCCCGGACAGGTTTTATTGTTATATTTTCAACTGACATCAAACACTTTCAATCCATGGCAAAAAAAATAATACCCGAATCGGAGCTTATCATCAATCCCGACGGGACTGTTTTCCACTTACATCTGCATCCCGACCAGCTCACCGACCGCATCATCCTCGTCGGTGATCCTGCGAGAGTCGATATGGTAGCGAGTTTTTTCGATACCCGCACCTTTGAGGTCCGAGCGCGCGAGTTCCACACCATCGGGGGTACATATAATGGAAAACCAATAATGTGCCTCAGCCACGGCATAGGTCCGGACAACATCGATATTGTAATCAACGAACTCGATGCTCTCGCCAACATTGATTTTTCAACACGCGAGGTGCGTTCCGAGATTCGCCGTCTTGACATGGTACGTATAGGCACTTCCGGAGCCCTCCAGCCGGAGCTGCTTCTCGGCACACCTGTGATTGCCCGCAAATCGATAGGTTTCGACGGTGTACTCAACTATTATGCCGGCCGCAATGATGTCGCCGACATAGAATTCGAAAAGGCGCTTTGCGAACATGCAGGATGGAATCCGCTATGGGCCAAGCCATATATAGTCGATGCCGACGAAGAACTTGTCGAGCGCATCGGTGGAGACGATATGGTGCGTGGAATAACGATTTCCGCGGTAGGATTCTATGGCCCGCAGGGTCGCGAACTGCGTCTGCCACTTTCCAATCCGGATCTTAACCGTCACATAGAGACTTTCGAATACAATGGCGGCAAAATCACCAATTACGAGATGGAGAGCGCTCCTTTGGCCGGCCTTGGACGTCTTATGGGTCATAGGTGCATGACAGTATGCTCAATTATCGCCAACCGTTTCAATACCGAGGCGAATCCTAATTATAAAGAGGGCATCCGCAGTCTTGTAGCAACAGTTCTGGAGCGTATCTGAACATGGAGAATCTGAAGCAGAGGATGGACGAACTCGCCGCACGCTACAATGTGCCGGAATTCGCCGCCTCGGATCCTGTGCAATTTCCACGGCGCTATACCGATTCACGCGATATAGAGATTTCAGCTTTTGTAACATCTGTAATCTCGTGGGGGCGCCGCCAGATGATACTGCGCAATGCCGACCGTATAGATTCTCTCTTTGAAGGACAGCCACACCGCTTTGTGCTTGAAGGGAATCTCGACGCCATCGGGGAGGAAAACCTGCATCGTACGTTCTTCGGTCGCCATCTGCGGTATCTGTTACGTGGACTGCGAGACATCTATTCCGCTTATGGCTCTCTTGAAGGTTTTGCGGCCGCTAAAGGTGTGGAGAAATCGGAGGCTCCCTCGTGGGTTCTTGCCGGAGAGATGAACACTGTTTTCGATGCTGCAAACAGCCGTTGCAGTTGTCCTCTGTGTGGCCCGACGCGTTGTCTGCCTGCCGATGCAGGCAATTCCGCTCTTAAACGGTTCAATATGGCTCTGCGCTGGCTCGTAAGAAACGACGGCATTGTGGATCTTGGAGTGTGGAGTTTGCTGAAGCCTTCACAGCTCTATATTCCGCTGGACGTGCATTCAGGACGTACGGCACGAACACTTGGTTTGCTTTCACGCATGGCAAACGACAGGCGCGCCGCCGTTGAGCTTACTGAATCCTTGCGGAAAATGAATCCGGAAGACCCCACTATCTATGATTTCGCACTCTTCGGAGCCGGTGTGAACGACGGCGTAGAAGAGTAGAAGCCAAAAGACAATGAAGCGGACCGGCCTCCGAACAGGTCCGGTCCGCTTTCCGATTGATTACCCGTATATTTTTAATGTTTATTTCTTGAATACCGATTTCATACGATCCATTATCGATGGAGGCTCCATGCGGATGTGTACGCTTACTTTAGGCGATTTGCGGTTAAGAAATATAATTGACGAGTGGAGAACAATAGCTACCCATTCTTCGAAAGGCACTATGGCGTGAATACGTTCCAAAGGGATGCAATGGAAAGGGGAATCAGGTTCGATACTGCCGATTACGAGACTATCGACAGGACCGTCGATGTCGATGGTAATGTTATGGTTCTCGGAAGCGCTTTCGAAGAGAAGGGGAATGTCGAGACAATCAGGGCTTGGCGGAACCTTGTTGTATTTTTTATAGAGTGATTCAATAACTTTGCGGGTAATCATCGGGGTTGTTTTTTATTTGTTATCGATAAATGTCGGTTTTTGGACTTGTCGATATTTATAACTGCGAAAATAAAAATTTGTTTAGAGACGGAAGCATAAAATTGACGATGTAACAATATTGTAACAGAGCGCTTGTTTTTATGCGCAAAAATCGGCTTGAACAATATTGAGACGGAAACGATGAATAATATGTTTTACGACATGTTTCATTGTAATATGAATATTTAACCGTAAATTCGCAAAAATATAAAAAACACGAGACGAAAACCAACACAAAAACCAAAATACAGCAATGAGTTATCTTAAATTTGATAAGAACCTGCTCATCAATCTGGACCAATCGCTTACCAAGGAAATGCTGCGAACCAATCAGGCCGGTGCCTATCATTGCACCACGCTTGTAGGTTGTAACACCCGCAAACAGCATGGACTTTTGGTGATTCCTATCGAAGAGATGGGGAACAGGCAACATGTGCTGCTGTCGACGCTCGACGAGACAGTGATCCAGCACGGGGCGCCTTTCCGCCTCAGTATCCACCGTTATCGCGGTGGTGCCATCAGCCCGGCAGGCCACAAGTATATCAGAGAATTCGATTGTGAGGATGTTCCACGTATGACATACCGTGTGGGCGGTGTCATTCTTACGAAAGAAAAAATCTTTATCAGCCAGGAAAACAGAATTCTTATCCGCTATACCCTTGTAGAGGCCCATTCGGCAACTACACTGCGGTTCAATCCCTTCCTTGCATTCCGCGAGGTGAATGAACTGTGTGTAGCCAACAATGCTATCAACCGTGAGATTATTCCCGTGCCTAACGGCATCGCAACCTGTCTCTATAAAGGTTTCCCGACGCTCTATATGCAGTTCAACCGAAAGGCAACATGGGTGGATGATCCAAACTGGTACAATGGTATCGAATATGTCAAGGATCTTGAGCGCGGTGTACCTTATTGTGAAGATCTTTGGGTACCGGGATATTTCGAGGTACCCATCAAAAAAGGCGAGAGCCTTATTTTTTCCGCCGGTGTAAGTGAGGTTAGTCCCCGAAGCCTTACCAAGATGTACGACGCTGAAATTGCCAGTCGGACGCCTCGTACGTCTTTCTTCAACTGCCTCAAGAATTCCGCAAAGCAATTCTATATCCGCAAGGACGACAACATGTACGTCATTTCCGGTTTTCCATGGGGTGTCGTGCTTGCACGCAACACATTTATGGCAGTTCCCGGTCTGACTCTTGCAATCGACCATCGTGCCGATTATGAGGCTATCATGAAGACCGCACTGAAAGCTCTCACACGATTTGCCGATACCGGCGAAACCTCCGAAAGAATAAAAGGTATCGAGCTTCCCGACATTCCTCTATGGGCGATGTGGGCTATCCAGCAGTATGCCAAGACAGTGGGTGTGGATGCCGCGCGCGAGCTATATCTCGAACCGGTAACACAGATTGTGGATTATGTTCTTCGGGGCGGCCATCCCAACCTTTTCGTCGACGCCGAGACAGGTCTTATATCTACCGACGGCCATCTGAAGCCGGCATCGTGGATGAATTCAGTTCTCAATGGAGAGCCGGTTGTCAAGCGTACCGGACGCCTGGTAGAATTCAATGCTCTTTGGTATAACGCTCTTATGTTCGCCGCTGATCTGGCCGAAGGTAAAAAAGACCTTGCAGGACGCAGAGAAGCATGGCTTGCTGAAGCTGAGAAAATGCGCAAGCCTTTCGTCGATACCTTCCTCAACGAGAGCGGATATCTCTATGATTATGTCGACGGCTATTTTGCCGAGCCTTCGGTACGTCCCAATATGGCAATAGCCATCGGTCTTGACTACTCTCCGCTTGATCGCCGTCAGCGCAAGAGTGTTCTGGATGTCGTTACCCGAGAGCTGCTTACTCCCAAAGGTCTGCGAACTCTTTCTCCGAAAAGTTACGGTTACCGTCCGAACTATCTCGGGTCTCCCGAAGAGCGTGAGTTCGCCATGCATAACGGACCTTCGCGTCCGTGGCTGATGGGCTTCTATGCAGATGCATATCTTAAAGTTTTCGGAATGAGCGGCGTAGGCTATATCGACAGGATGCTTATAGGCTTCGAGGATGAAATGTCGCAGGGCTGTATCGGTTCTTTGTCGCAGCTTTATGACGGCAATCCGCCTTATACCGGACGCGGAGCCGTGAGCCATGCCACTAATGTAGCAGAGGTGCTTCGCGCCGTCCGTTCTCTGAAACGTTTTGATAATAACTGATTCCCAATTAATTAAATACCATATACCCAAATGAAAGCTTTAATGTTCGGTTGGGAATTTCCTCCCCACATCCTGGGTGGCCTCGGAACGGCGAGCTACGGTCTTACCCGCGGTATGTGGGAATGCGGCGATATGGATATAACATTCGTCATTCCCAAACCCTTCGGCGATGAGGACAAGAGCTTTGCCCAAATTATAGGTACATCCCAGGTACCTGTAGCATGGCGCGACGTGAACCGCGATTATGTGGAATCGCGTATCGGCAAGGTTATGGATCCGGACCTGTATTACCGACTCCGCGATCATATCTACGCCGATTTCAACTATATGCGGACAAACGACCTCGGCTGTATTGAGTTTTCCGGCAAATATCCCGACAACCTGCTTGAGGAAATAAACAACTATTCAATCACCGCGGGCGTGATAGCACGCACGATTGATTTCGACATCATTCACAGCCACGACTGGCTTACATATCCTGCCGGCATTCATGCCAAGCAGGTGACAGGCAAACCCCTGGTAGTGCATGTGCATGCCACGGAATACGACCGTTCGCGAGGAAAGCCGAATCCCACGGTCTACAGCATCGAACGCGACGGCATGACACATGCCGACCATATCATAACCGTCAGCAATCTTACACGTCAGACTGTCATCGACCATTACGGCATAGACCCGTCAAAGGTAACGACAGTTCACAATGCGGTAGTTCCTTTGAGTCAGGATTTGCTCGATATAGAAATGCCGCGTGCCACAAAAGAGAAGGTGGTAACCTTCCTCGGACGCATCACAATGCAGAAAGGTCCTGAATATTTCGTGGAAGCAGCCGCCAAAGTGCTTCAGAACTGTAAGAACGTACGTTTTGTGATGGCAGGCAGTGGTGACATGATGGATAAGATGATTCAGCTTGCCGCCGAGCGCGGTATTGCCGACCGGTTCCATTTTCCGGGCTTCCAGAAAGGTCGTCAGGTGTATGAGATGCTGAAAGCCAGCGACGTATATATCATGCCTTCGGTGTCGGAGCCTTTTGGTATCTCGCCTCTTGAAGCTATGCAGATGGGTGTTCCGTCCATTATCTCCAAGCAGAGCGGCTGCGCCGAAATTCTTGACAATGTGATAAAAACCGACTATTGGGATATCGACGCTATGGCCGACGCCATACATGCAATCATCTCTTATCCGGCGCTCTACAATCAGATGCGCGAAGACGGCCTCGCCGAAGTGGCTCAGATTACCTGGGACAAGGCCGGCAAGAAGGTCATCGACATTTATAAAAAAGTTTTAGCACGCAATTAAAAAACAGCCATGAAATCAATCTGTTTCAATTTCGAGATACATCAGCCGTTCCGTCTGAAACGTTACCGTTTCTTCGATATCGGCCGCGACCATTATTATTTCGATGATTTTCTAAACGACGATATCATCACCCGCATAGCCCACAATTCATACATACCGGCAGCAGAAACTCTTCTGCGTATGATTGACGAGAATCAGGGTCGCTTCCGCTGCTCAATTTCCATTTCCGGCATGGCGCTTGAACAGTGCGAGCATTTCGTGCCCGAATTCCTCGACCTTCTCAAGAAACTCGCCGATACCGGCTGCTGCGAATTCGTGGCTCAGCCATACGCCTATTCGCTTGCCTCGTTATCCGAACCGGAAGAGTTCTCCCGCCAGGTCGCTCAGACTTGCACCCGTCTTAAAGAGCGTTTCGGCGTTACGCCCAAAGTAATCCGCAACACCGAACTTATCTATTTCGACGATCTTGCTCCACAGCTTATCGAGATGGGTTTCAAGGGTGTCCTTACAGAAGGTGCCAAGCACATCCTCGGTTGGAAATCCCCGAACTATGTATATACCGCGGCCTCCGCTCCGAAACTCAAAATGTTGCTTCGTAACGGAAAACTCAGCGACGATATCGCTTTCCGCTTTGGCGATACATCCTGGAGCGAATATCCTCTTACGGCCGACAAATATATGGATTGGATTGCCTCCACACCCCACGAAGAGCAGATTGTCAACATATTCCTCAATTTGGAGACTTTCGGTGACATGCAGCCCGCAACTACAGGCATCTTCCAGTTCCTTGAAGCGCTTCCGCGTTTCGCAAAAGAACATGGTGTTGAATTCCTCACGCCGTCGGAAGCTATCTCGAAGATCAAAGCGGTAAGTGAACTGTCGGTGATGCATCCTATATCGAGTGCTGATGAGGCCCGCGATATCTCGGCATGGCTTGGCAACCGTTTGCAGAACGAGGCTTTTGAGAAACTCTACTCCATGTCGGAGCGTATCGCGGCCTGTGAGAACCGTGCCCTTAAGGAGGATTGGGCGCGCCTTCAGACTTGCGACCATTTCTTCTACATGAGTACCAAACGCAAGGCTGACGGTGCCATGCACAGCCTCTTCAGTCCCTATGAGACTCCCTTCGCCGCTTTCACAAACTATATGAATGTGTTGGCCGATTTCCTTATGCGTGTCAAAGAGGAATTCCCTTCGGCAGTCTGCAATGAAGAACTTAACGCATTGCTTCTGACTATATCCAATCAAGGTGCTGAAATAGAGGCTCTCAACAAAGAGCTCGCTTCCATGCGCAAGAATATCGAGCAATATAATATAGAACATAAGAAGCGCGAAGAACTTACCGTTGAGGCCGCCGCTGTGGAAAAGGCTCCAAAAGCAAAGAAAGCCGCCACTCCCAAGGCTGCAAAGGCTCCCCGCAAAAAGGTTTCCGAGAAAAAGTGATAGTTCTATCTGACTAATAATACAAGCCGCCGGCCATCGTTCTGGCCGGCGGCTTATTAAAAAATATGATTATGTTGCCGGATAAATATGTGATTACCGTCGGTCGCTCCTTCGGCAGCGGCGGACGCGCCCTTGGAAAACTTATTGCCAACCGTCTCGGGATAGGCTTCTACGATAAAAAACTTCTCGTTATGGCTGCTGAAAAGGCCGGCTACGACCTGGAATATTTTAAAAACGCAGATGAACGTGTGCCCAAAATTTTCGGAGGCATCATTCCATTCTCGATGGGCTTCTATCCTATGTCGTGGATTGGCGACAGTACAGCTGTCAGTGGCGACAAAGTATATAAGGCACAATGTGATTTCATCCATGAACTTGCGGCAACGGAGCCTTGTGTTATCGTAGGTCGGAGTGCCGATTATGTGCTCCGGGACGTGAAGAATGTCATCAACATCTTTGTCCATGCACCTCTCGACGTATGTGCCGACAGGATTGTCGAACGTCTCGACTGCGCATCTCACGACGAAGCGAAAACGCTTGCCGAGCGGACAAACAAGCTTCGTGCCAATTTCTATAATTTCTATACCGACAAGCGCTGGGGCGAAGCCGCAAGCTATGACCTCACTTTTGATTCGTCGAAATTGTCTCTTGAGGAAATTGCCGATATTGTAATAGATTATATCCATCGACGCCTTGGTTCCACACTTGCTGATTATACTTGGAAATAGTTTAAGTATCAGTCAAAACGATAATTTTTGACTTAAAGCGACAAATCTGTTTGCCGATGCAGTTCATTTACACAATGTCCGTCTCCCCAAGGAATTTGAAGAAATAATTGCCGGAACATTTCCATCAGACACACGGCTATTTCATCAATGATTGCAAGTTCATATCTATTCGAGTACATCGCTATTGAAATATTCATGCATTTTTTAATGTAAAAGCCGAGCCTCAGACAAATAAAATTGCATTCCGCGTGTCTTCGATTTCATAAAAAATTTGTATTTTTGTGCTTTGAATAACAATTACGCCTACAATGAAAACAGTAGCACGTCTGCTTGCAGAAAAACTTCTTAAAATCAACGCTCTCAAACTACAGCCCGCAAATCCCTTCGTATGGGCCTCGGGATGGAATTCTCCTATCTACACCGATAACCGCCGCACGCTGTCGTATCCTGCGCTGCGTTCTTTCATCAAGACAGAACTCACCCGTGTGGTTCTCGAACAGTTTCCCGCGACTGACGCGGTTGCCGGCGTTGCCACAGGTGCAATCGCACAGGGCGCTCTTGTCGCCGACCAGCTTAACCTTCCGTATGTTTATGTCCGTTCCACTCCTAAGGATCACGGACTCGAGAATCTTATCGAAGGCGATCTCCGTCCGGGGCAGAAGGTAGTTGTTATTGAAGACCTTGTATCAACGGGAAAAAGCTCACTCAAGGCTGTTGAGGCTATCCGCAACGCCGGTTGTGAGGTTGTCGGCATGATAGCGCTTTTCACATACGGTTTCCCCGTGGCAGAACAGAATTTCGCAGATGCCGGTGTCCGTCTGGTAACTCTCAGCGACTATAATACCATTCTCGATGTAGCTCTTGAGACAAATTATATTACAGCCGATGACCTTGAGACACTCCGTCGCTGGCGTGAGAGTCCCGATACGTGGCAGCCTGAACGTTAAGCATATGTCGAAATTTTCATCCAAGCCTGCTACGGTTAACTACAGCGTCGAGGATCTTGATGCGAAATTTGCCGATTTCAGCGGCATGCAACAGAAACTCGAGCAGCTTCCCGAAGAGCAGAAATCGCGTATCGGCGATGTTCGCTTCACCAACGACAGCATAGTTATAACCACTCCGCAGGTCGGAGCGATAACATTGCGCGCAGCAGAACGCCGCAGCGGTTTTGTTCGTCTTCATGCAGAGAGTTCTCCCGTTCCCATGGGTATAAATATAAGCTATAAGCCTGTAGGTGACAATGCATCCGAGATTATTGGAGAGATGGACGTGGATCTTCCGGTGATGCTGCGTCCGCTTGTCGGACCGGCTCTGCAGAAAGCTGTCGATCAGTTCGGTACCATTTTCGCCTCTCTGGCATAAGCTTTATGCGCCTCTCTCCGCGTTTGAAAGCAACCATTGTCGGCATCGCTGTCTTTTCAGCGGTGGCGACTTTTTTTTCTTGTAACAGAATCGACGACGATCGTATTCCCGCAGCAGCCGTAAACATCACTTTTTCCACCGCGGCCGACTGGAATATCTATGGAGTCTCCGGTGCGATGGACTACAAGTATTTTATTCTAAACAAACGGGAGCCCTCTAATTTCCCCTATCTTGCGTCTTCTGCTACAGGTTTCGGCGGAGTGTTGCTTGTCAGCAGCGTAATGGGTGAGCCTTTAGCTTACGACATGGCATGTCCGGTGGAGTGTAAGAGCAGCGTCGTTGTGAGAATTGATAAAGAGATAATGCAGGCACGATGTCCGGAGTGCGGTAGTACATACGATGTGTTTTCGCTTATGGGACATCCCACAGGAGGCCCTGCTGCTACAGACCACTACGGGCTGCGCCGTTTTTATGTAGGTCCCGGCAGAGGAGGCGCTTATATGGTTATCACATTCTGATTTTGCGCCTATGAAGCGGCATTATCTTGAGCTTTGGTTGCTTCTTGCCGTATCATTCGCGATCTTTGCCGTCGCGTCGGCTTTCGAGATGCCGGAAATCGCCGGCCATAAATTGCGTTCGTCGCAAATTGCGGAAACTCTTCTCAAGCCCCGTGTTACAATGCCGCTGCCACCTCTGCGCGACTCTCTGCCAATTATTCAGGAGCCTAATGTCGCCTGTGTCTCATGCGATACAACCTCACAGGTAATCCTGCTTTTCGGTGATTCAATGCTTGAAGGACTTGGCCCTCGCCTTGCTGCATATGCCGACGAGAACGGACATACTCTTTATACGGTGATGTGGTATAGCTCGACATCCCGACGTTGGGGCGAAACTGACAGGCTTAAAAATTATATCCGCAAAATAGAACCGACTTTCATTTTCGTGTGTCTTGGTGCAAACGAGTTATTTATTAAAGATATAGTATCGAAGCACGACAGATATGTTAAGAAAATAATCTCTGATATCGGCGATATTCCATATGTTTGGATAGGTCCTCCGAACTGGAAACCCGATACAGGCATCAATGAACTGATTCGAGCCAATACGCCGGAAGGAGCATTCTTCCTCAGTGATGGTATGGAGTTCTGCCGTCTTGCCGACGGCGCCCATCCCACATATGAATCAGCCCATGAATGGATGGACAGTATTGCCCGCTGGATGCCTCTCAACTCGTGCCATCCGATAAAGCTTGAAAAGCCTGAAAAACAGACCTCAAGGGCTAAACGTATCTTTGTCCATAAACCGTCGGAATAGATATGGATGCGGTATTGCAGAATATTGTGTCGCTTCTGAGCTATGACGCTTCGGCGCCGATGCTTTTTTCTTCCGGACTCTTCTGGGTTCTTTTTATCATGTTCATGCCGCTTTACGGAATGCTCCGTAAGCGCCTGTGGCAGATGGTGGTGTTTGTGGTTGCGTTCAGTTTGTTTTTCTATTATAAGAGCAGCGGCGGATTCGTAATCGTACTTGCGGCTACATCGCTTATCGACTGGGCATTGTCCCATATTATGTCGGAGCCGGGGCGCACACGCCTTTTCCGCCGGTTGTGTCTGGCGTTTTCCCTATCTTGCTCGTTGGGTATTCTGGCGTATTTCAAGTATGCTAATTTCTTCCTTTGGAATTTCAACGCAATGGTGGCAGGAAATTTCAGGCCGCTCGATATCATTCTTCCTGTCGGAGTGTCGTTTTATACCTTCCAGTCTGTAAGCTATATCGTCGATGTTTATAAAAAACGGGTGAAACCGACTGCGACATGGCTTGAATATGCTTTTTTTCTTACATTTTTTCCCGCGCTTGTCGCCGGTCCTATTGTGCGGGCTGACTATTTTCTGCCGCAGATACGCGAGAACCGACATGCGACGCGGACTGAAATCTATTCCGGGCTTTGGCTTATAATTCTCGGCATAATAAAAAAGGCAATCATAGCCGATTATATCGCGCAATATAACGATCTTATCTTTCAGTCTCCCGGTGCATATTCCGGATTCGAGACCATGATGGGTATCATAGGCTATACGATGCAGATCTATTGTGATTTCTCCGGTTATTCCGATATGGCAATAGGTATCGCTCTTATAATGGGATTCCGGTTGGCTCCGAATTTCAGATTTCCGTATAAGAGCCGTAATCTTTCTGAGTTCTGGCACCGCTGGCACATTTCACTTTCAACGTGGTTGCGCGATTATGTGTATATTCCTCTCGGTGGTAACCGAAAAGGTACTGCACGCACTTATCTCAATAATTTCGCAACGATGCTTGTAGGCGGTCTTTGGCATGGTGCTGCATGGAAATTCGTTTTCTGGGGAGCCATGCACGGCGCAGGGCTCGCGGTGCACAAGGCTTCGAGACCTGTCCTGAGCCGCATCCCCGACACGTTCCCGGTAAGAGTATTTTCGTGGCTGTTGACTATGTCTTTTGTCGCAGTGCTGTGGGTCTTCTTCCGTGCCGATTCGTGGAGCGATTCCGTCATCATTCTAAGGAGTGTGGCAAACGGTTTTTCGTTTGACTGTGTCCCGTCGTTTGTGGCTGCGAGAACGGTGTGGCTTATATTTATGATTGTGATAATAACGGTTCACGCCTTGCCGGAAAAAATCAGCGGCAAGGCGTGTGAGTGGTTTGTAGGTTCACCGTGGTTGGTGAAGCTGCTTGTTTTCGTGATTGTGGTGCAGCTTGTCCTCGAGTTCAGAGGTGAGTCCGTGGCTCCCTTTATATATTTCCGTTTTTAGATATTCACCGTTGCCAGAAATCGACGAAGCGTTTCGCTACTATTTCAGAATCGTTATGACGGTGTACGAACTCCGGCCCTTCGGCACTCATGCGGGCAAGACGCTCCGGGTCGGCAAGCAGTTCTGCAAAATCCCTGAAATTGTTTTTGACATGATCCGGCACCGGGTTGAATACCGGACGCAGCTTATCCTCTCCGATAAATTTATAGAATCCATCTTCGCCTCCGCATACCGGTACGACACCCATAGTCATTGCTGCAAGTGCGACAGAACCGGGGCTGTGGGAATATATGTCCTCGCAAACCATTTCGCAGCGGCGCATCTCAGTGATAAAATCGTCAAAAGGCATCGGAGGTACCATTACACGGCGGAATTTGCTGCGCGTGTGTGCTTCAGCCATCTGTAGCATTGTCGAGAATATGTGGAGCCCGCGTTCATCGTCGTTGTTCTTGACGGATGTTATCAGGAAGCTGTATCGGTCCTTGAAATTGCTTGTTTTGGGCTTTCCGTAGGCTTCGGCAATAACAGGAATGCCGCCGTAGGCCAATGGAATCTCCGGAAAAATAGATTCTATGACTTTATGATATTCATAACGCCCGGAGACAACGCCGTCAACGCTGTGATAGATGTCGCGTGTGTATTGTTGTAACTCAGGATTCAGCCATGCAGCCATTCCTGCGTCTGGATTTTTTGCCCAAGGTCGCAGTCCTTTCGGATTGCGCCAGCGTGAATACTCCAGAGCCGGCTCCGGACCGCAGAGATTGGAGATGATGGCGCTGTCGGCTTTCAAAGCTGTCATATAGACGGAACCGTTGTTTTTTTTGAGCTTCTTTAAAAGCGCCATGCGGTTTGACGCGGAGATATTTATAAAATCAGGCGATGCGATTTGGACGATGTCGTAGCCTTTGAGTCTGGAGGCCATTGTTGTTGCCAGGCGGGCGAGAAAGATGCTGCGGGCGATGCGTCCGTTGCCATGCGATAAATCAATGTTGCGTGTCGGCATTGATGTGTCCGACGCAAGAGTAACGTCATGTCCGAGTTTCCTTAGTCCGTGAGCCAGAGAGGAATGATAGTTGCCGGCATCGCCGAGGAGAAGTATTTTCATATTGTTTACAAAGTCAGTTACCGGCAGCGAGCCAGCCTTTACGGAGTAATATTGAATCGATTTTTTCTACAGTACGGTCGCGGTTCCAGTCAGGACGATTCGCGAATATAAGATAAAAGAGTTCCGTTTCGGGATAATATGCCTCGACTGTAAGATAGCCGCCATTATCGCCCGTATGATAGATTTTTTCGCCGTTTAGAGTGTTTTCGAGGAAGAAACCAAGGCCATAATCGGTAGATGCTATGTCCGTGGCTATATAGTGGGTGAAAGCTTCTTTTAGCGATTTTGTTCCTATGATTCTTCCGGAGAATAGAGCTCTTTCCCATGCAAGGAATTCCCGAGCGCAAGTGTAGAGGCCACCATCCGCTTTTGTTGGGAAGAAATCAGCTTCCCCATAGTCGCATTCTTCCCATTTTCCGTCGGGTGAGCGGTAATAGTTATGGCGGTTCGGGCCGATGGCTTTTATATACCCATGGGAGAGCTGTGGTTGTTTTTTAGCCGGTTCGATATATACGGTGCTCTCCATGCCGGCAGGCTTGAATATGGCACTGTCCATCCATTCACAGAAATCCATCCCGGTGACTTTTTGTATGATAGGCAGAATGAGCTGATATGTGGGATTCTCGTACTCGTAGGCCGTGCCAGGTTTGAAATTAAGGTTTTGCAGGCCTGTGAGATATCGGGTAGATTCAGATGTAAGGCTGTAGAGTTTGAAATCCCGGACAGTGGAGAAACTGGATTCATGGTGCTTCACATATTCATTCCATTCTTCACGTGATCGGGGTCGGGAATCAGGGATACCGGATGTGTGCGAAAGGAGATGGCGCAGGGTGATTTTGTTATAGAAAGGAGCCCGCAACTCGGGGAAATATTTAGGCAGACTGTCATCAAGGGACAGGAGCCCTTCTTCCTGAAGTTTTAACAGAGCTACGGCAGAGAACTGTTTGCTGATTGAGCAGATATTGATAAGGGTTGTGTCGTTTATTGGTGTACGGTCGGCAAGGTTCGCCAGTCCGAATCCTTCGCAGTACACCACGCTGTCTCCTTTGGCCACAAGTACAATTGCTCCTGGCTCGTCGGGCCGGAACATTGAGCCGAAGAGACTGTCGAGAGGTGCCTGAAGGTTGCTTTGTAAGCCTCGGTTGGCGCACGACGACTGTGTTATTAAGAGGAACAATATTCCAATCAGATATCCGGCATGGTTCTTATGCATAGTACTGTTATTCCTGTTTACGAATCCATGAATGGGATTCCAAAATCCTGTCTACCTTTTTTGATGTCTCCATGCGATTCCAGCCTGAATAATTGGAGAATATGAAATATGCGACTTTGTCGTCGGGAAAAACACTTTCGAAAACAGTGAATCCTCCGTTTCCGTTATTATGGAAAATCTTGGATGGTCTTTCAGGTGTGCCTCCGGATACGAAGGAGCCGAAGCTGTAGCCGACATCGCGCCAGCTGGATTCCATGTGCCGGGCATTTGCAAGATTGAGGGAATTGCGATTGATGATTTCTCCGCCATAGAGCGCGTCAAGCCATTTTACATATTCCGCCGGGGTTATAAAAACGCCTTTATCGACGCGCGACATGAAGAACGGAGCCTCGCCGTAATCGAATTCCTCCCATAGGCTGTCGTTGCTGACATATACGTCGGGACGGGTGTCATGGGCTTTGGCTTTATATCCATGGGCAATGCCACGGCCTTCCATCTTCCCGTTGACGTAGCAGGCGGTTTCAAGTGACGCGGCATCGAAAATATTTTCTTTCATCCAGTCTTCGAAAGTTTCATCTGTCACCTTTTCGATTATACGGCTTATAAGCATGAATGGCGGATCCTGATAGAAAAATACTGTTCCCGGGGTGTTTTTGAGACTGTCGACCGTCATGTAGAAGCGTGTCAGTTCAGTATCTTTGCCATAACGGATATAGTCGTAGCAGACAAGGAAGGGTGAGTCGGGATGCTCGCCGATGTAACGTTTCCATTGTTCCTCGTTACGAGGGCGGTTGTCGGGAAGCCCCGTAGCATGAGTCAGGATATGAATCAAGTTGATTTTGCCGAACACGTCTTTGTTGAATTCGGGAAAATAGTCGGATAGCGGAGCTTCAAGGTCGATAAGTCCTTTCTCCGCAAGTTTCATAATGCCGGCAACGGCGAATATCTTGCTTACGGATGAAATATTGATCAGAGTGTTCTCTGTGAGCGGCTCTCCTGTTTTCAGATTGGCGAGGCCGCTGCAACGTTTGTACATAACCTCTCCATCCTTTATGACGAATACTATAGCTCCAGGAGCATTTTCACCGGGAAAAACTCTATCTACGAGAGAGTCCATCGCGTCGGTTATCTCGCATCGCGAAACAGGGACAATGGCTTTTTCAGAACAGGACGCAATGGTAGCGGCAACTATCATTGCAAGCATCATTATGATGCCAAACCTGCGTGTAATATAGCCTAAGTCCGGTTTCATCGGTGCAAACTTACCAAGAATCCCGTTTACACGCAAACGATATCCTGCATTGCACAATATCTTAGCCGCTTTGTAGCATGATTGTAAACCGCTTCCGTTTACCATGCATGCGGCGCCGCTTTCCGGTGTCAGGATTCCGATATACTGAGGATTTAGATTTTTACTTTTTTAGCCGGATCGCAGGTAAGCCCTACACCAAGTTTGTTGAAAATCTTATGGTCCACCTCTCCGAGCATCACCGTTGAATGCATCTGACAGCCTTTTAGTTCGGGCAACATTTCGAGAGCCTTTCGGCATTTTTCGTCAGTTGTACTGAGAACCGACAGCGCAACGAGCACTTCGTCGGAATGTAGTCTCGGGTTGTGACTCTTGAGGTAGGTGAGTTTGGTATGCTGTATAGGTTCTATCATTTCCTGAGGTATAAGCTTCACTTTGTGGTCTATGCCTGCAAGGTGCTTGACGGCATTGAGAATTAGCGCCGAACTCGGGCCGAGAAGTTCGCTTGTTTCGGCTGTGATGATAGTGCCGTCGGAAAGTTCTATGGCCGAGCAGGGTTTGCCGCTGTTTTCAGAGCGGTCGCGGGCAGCTTTAACGGCTTTGCGGAAAGATGTGTCGATTTTCGCCTGTTTGAAAAGAAGTGAAATCTTGTTTACCTCCGCCTCGTTGCCTTCGCCGCGGGCCATTTTGTTGAGGGCTGTGAAATAGCGGCGTATAATCTCGTTTTTTGACGCTGTGCAGCATGCCTCGTCGTCACTTATGCAGAAGCCAACCATGTTCACTCCCATATCAGTAGGCGATTTATATGGATTTTCTCCGTAGATGCCTTCGAACAGGGCATTGAGTACAGGGAAAATCTCTATATCGCGGTTGTAGTTGATGGCTGTTTTGCCATATGCCTCAAGATGGAAGGGGTCTATCATGTTAACATCGTTGAGGTCGGCGGTGGCAGCCTCGTAGGCAATATTTACAGGGTGTTTGAGCGGCAGGCTCCATACTGGGAATGTCTCGAATTTGGCATATCCGGCCTCTACGCCTCTTTTATTCTCGTTGTATAGCTGACTCAGGCATACAGCCATCTTGCCGCTACCGGGACCCGGCGCCGTAACAATGACGAGAGGACGCGTGGTACGAATATAGTCATTATGTCCGAACCCCTCGTCAGAAGCAATCAGTTCTACGTTGGTAGGATAACCCTCTATAAGATAATGGTAATATACGTCGATGCCGAGATTTTCGAGTTTGCGGCGATAGGCGTCGGCACTTATCTGGCCGTTGTAATGGGTGATGCAGACCGAGCTGACGAGGAAGCCGCGGTTCTGAAACTCTTTACGCAGGCGTAGCACATCCTTGTCGTAAGTGATGCCGAGGTCGTCCCTTACTTTGTTTTTCTCAATGTCTAATGCGCTGATTACGATTACAATCTCTGCCTGATCTTTCAGTTGCCCGAGCATTCTGAGCTTGCTGTCGGGCTGAAACCCCGGTAGCACACGGCTTGCGTGATAATCGTCGAAAAGTTTTCCACCAAGCTCGAGATAGAGCTTGTTTCCGAACTGGGCGATACGCTCCTTTATGTGTTCGGACTGTATCTTCAGATACTTGTCGTTGTCGAATCCGTATATCATAACGGATTGCAAAGTTACAATTTTTTGCATATTTTCGCAACCGTCATCCTGCTTTTCCGCAAAAATACGCGGTAGAATCTTTACAAAGGCAGTATGACTATTCGACGAGCTCGGCGAACAATCTTTCGAATGTGGCGTCAAGGTCGCGGCAAAGGCCGGGATGCGGGCGCGATGTTGTTATGCAAGCCGAACGTACAGCCGTCAGCCAGCGAAAACGCTCGTGAGTCTCCAGGTCGGCCGTATTCGGACTGAGACCTTCCGCCACATTGGTGAAGGCTTCGAGCTGGCTGCGGACATCCTTCAGATTCGCGGAAGGATATAATGCGGATACCTTTGATTCATCGAGCGCTATGCGTACGCGAATCCAGCGGCGGCGTTTGCACATCATTACAAGACCGGCATTGACAAATTCCTCCCGTTCCACACGCGGCATGTAGCGCACCACGGCATACTCATATAAGTGCATTCCTGGTTTCTCGGGCATGGCTGACAAATATATTGGAGTTTGACAATCGTGTTTTGAGGAATCCGGAATATACAAGTCTCTGCTCCGTCGGCGAAATTTCCGACGATGCCTGTATAAGCCAGTCTTCCGGCACAGCGTCAACAATGTCTTCAATTATTTCGGGTATTATCAACCTGCGCATTTCGGCGTCGGCTTCGTCGAGTTGCGCGGCGTCCCGCAGAAGAGCGTGATCCTTGATATATGGAAATGGTGAGAGAGCGGCTTTTTCCCATCCTGTCCAGTTATGGTGGAAATAAAGCGATGCGCCGTGGTCGATAAGCCATAGCTCTCGGGAGTGCCAAAGAAGCATGTTGGTGTTGCGCCAGGTGCGGTCCACGTTGGTTATGAAGGCATCGAGCCACACTATACGTGAGGCCTCTTCGGGCGTCGCATGATTTACAGATTCATCCCAGGTAAGGGCTCCTGAAAGAAAATGCAGTCCGAGATTGACACCTCGGCTCGCCTGCAACAGGTCCTGAATTTCTTCGTCGCCCTCGGTTCGCCCGAAATCCTCGTCGAGATTGATAAAGACAAGTTCCGGCACACGCAATCCGGCGGCACGTGCAAGCTCGCCGCCAATGAATTCCGCTATCAGAACTTTTGTACCATGGCCGCCGCCGCGGAATTTAAGCACATATTTGAACCCGTCATCAGCATCGATGAGAGCCGGCAGCGAGCCACCTTCACGCAAAGGGAGTATATAGCGTACGGCCTCTGCCGTTCTTATTTCATTCAGGCATAAATTGATTTCAGAACAGAGGTGTGGGGTATTCGCCGGCTGCGTGCAGCTCTGCGAATTTATCGACAACACCCTGTCGGTCGGCACTGTATGTCACGCCGAACCAGCGCGATGTGGTGTCAAGAACTTTTACTGTCACGGTGCCGTTCTGCACAAGAGGTTCGATACAGGGCAGAATGGGAAATTCCGATTTGGGAACATCAATGTTCTTCGTCAGGAAATCGGAGAATCTCTCTTCGGCAAAATCGAAGAAATCGGGGGTGAACCCCCACATGTTCATAGATACGGGAGTTGACGGGTCGAGGGTTTCAAGTTCGCCGGCGGTATTGTTGGTTACAATATTCCGGGTGGCGTCGTAGCGGATATCGGTACGTTCTTCCACGGCGGTTAGCATGTCGCCGTCAGTCTTGCAGATACCACGGCTGACGGTGCCGTTTTCCGTCATGGTATTGCCGACGCGGAATCCAACCATCGAATAGTCGCCCTTGCGGATCCGCGGGCGCATAAGGTCGGCGGCGAGGACGGCGAAGCTGTCGCGGCCGTAGAAATCGTCTGCGTTGATTACAGCAAACGGCTCCTTGATGGCTCCCGCTCCCATCAGCACAGCCTGAGTGGTGCCCCAAGGTTTGGTGCGGTCGGCGGGACATACGAAGCCTGCGGGGATCTTGTCCACGGACTGGAACACTACATCTACGGGTACCTTGTCTTCATATTTTGATATCACTTTCTCGCGGAAATCAGCCTCGAAATCCTTGCGGATAACAAAGACGATTTTTCCGAATCCTGCGCGCAGGGCGTCGAAAACGGAATAGTCCATTATTGTTTCTCCGTCAGGTCCTAAGCCGTCGAGCTGTTTAAGTCCTCCGTAGCGGCTTCCCATGCCGGCGGCGAGTATGAAGAGTGTAGGTTTCATTTTACACTGAATTTGAAATTTATATGGCGTACATATGTTTCTCCCGGTTCAAGATAAGGATTCGGGAAATTCTCTTTGTTAGGTGCGTCGGGAAAATTCTGGCATTCGATGGCTACACCGTCGTAGTCTTCATAGCTGCGACCGTTCTTGTTCAGGGGGCTTCCTGCAAGCCAGTTGCCTGTGTAGACCTGTACACCGGGCTGGTCGGTCTCAACCGTGAGAACACGTCCGGTTTTGTCATCGCTAAGGATTGCGGCTGTCGACAGCATGCCCGGGATGTGGTTGTCGATCACCCAGCAGTTGTCGTAGCCTTTTCCGAACACGAGGGCGGGAAAGGGCACTTTGATGTCGCGTCCGAGAGCCTTGGGTTCGGTAAAATCCATAGGTGTTCCTGCAACTGGGACGGCTACGCCCTCAGGGATAAGGGTGGAGTCGGTCGGCAGGTAACCCGATGCGAAAAGCTGAAGGCTTTCATCGAGAACGTTTCCTGAATTGTTGCCTGAGAGATTCCAATAACAGTGATTGGTGAGATTAACCACTGTTTTGGCGTCGGTAGAAGCCTCAAGGGTGAGATAAAGTGCGTTAGCGTCGGTCCAGGTATATGTCGCTTTGACAGAAAGGTTGCCCGGATAGCCGGCATCACCGTCCGGCGACAGCAGGCTGAATGTCACTGAGCAGTCGTTGGTATTCTCGATGATCCATATTCTGTTCTGGAAGCCGTCCGGACCTCCATGCAGATGGTTGGGCCCGTTGTTCACCGGCAGACTGTAAATTTTTCCGTCAATTTCGATATGTCCTTTTGCGATACGGTTGGCATATCTTCCCGGTATCTTTCCTGCGCAAGGTCCGTCGGCGAGATAGTCCGCCGGGTCTGCATATCCGAGAGCCACGTCGGCTAATATGCCGTCGCGGTCCGGTACATTCACAGATATAATTCCGGCGCCGAGAGTCGATAGAGTCACCGATGCGCCTGAAATATTGGTTAAAGTAAGAAGGGTTATGTCGCCTTCGTGAGAGGGCGCGGTGCTACGGGTAATCATTTCATGTTGCGGATATGCTTCTCCCAGGCCCATGCCGCGCGTAGGGTGTCGTCGATATTGCGTTCGGCCTTCCATCCGAGTTCGACATTGGCAAGCGATGTATCAGCCCATACGGCCGGAATATCGCCTTCGCGGCGTCCTACAACCTTGTAGTTGAGCTTTAGATTATTGGCTTTTTCGAAACGTGTGATAAGTTCGAGAACCGACAACGGACACCCTGTGCCTACGTTGAAAATCTCGTATTTGGTTTTCATGTTGCCTTCTGTCATGCGTTTTACGGCTGCGACATGAGCCTTGGCGAGATCTACAATGTCGATAAAGTCGCGCAGACACGTGCCGTCGGGAGTGTCGTAGTCGTTGCCGAATATAGAGAGGCATTCACGGATGCCTGCCGCGGTCTGGGTGATGAATGGCACCAGATTGTTGGGCACACCGCGGGGCAACTCACCGATAAGTGCTGACGGATGGGCGCCGATGGGGTTGAAATAACGCAGGGCGATGCCGTACATTCCCTCATAGGCACGGCAGCAGTCGTGAAGAATATCTTCGGCAATCTGTTTGGTGTTGCCATAGGGCGATGTTGCAGGCTGGCGTGGTGTCTGTTCTGTGACAGGAAGCACCTCTGCGTTGCCATAAACTGTTGCTGATGACGAAAAGAGGACATTGGGGCGTTTGAACTCCTTCATAAGCTGAAGAATGTTCATATAGGACACAAGATTGTTCTGATAATATGCCAGCGGTTCGAACATCGACTCTCCCACGGCCTTGTAAGCTGCGAAATGGATTACGGTGTTGAAATTATGACGCTCGAAAACGCCGCGTAAGGCATTTATATCACAAGTGTCTATTTTCTCAAAAGTTATTTTGCGGCCGATGATTTTCTCCACACCCTCGATGGCGGAAGGTTCGGAATTGGAAAAATTGTCGATTACCACTACATCGTAGCCGGCTTCGACCAGTGCCACGGTAGTATGCGTGCCTATGTAGCCGGCACCACCGCTAACCAGAATTGTTTCTTTAGACTGTACCATATTGTTATTTGTTGCTTACTTGGCGTCGGCTATTTTGTGCGCGCCGTCGCTTATGTTTACTTCGTAGATTTTTGGTTCGTGACCGTATTTTTCTTTGAAATCCTTACGGGCTTTGGCGATGAAGCCGTCGAGCAGTCCGTTTTTTACGAGGTTGATTGTGCAGCCGCCGAAACCTCCTCCCATGATGCGGGAACCTGTGACACCACATTCTTTGGCTATGTCGTTAAGGAAATCAAGTTCTTCGCAGCTCACCTCATAGTCTTTCGAGAGTCCTGCGTGAGTCTCGTACATACAGCGGCCGACAGTGTCGTAGTCACCGGCGACGAGTGCGTCGCAGACGTCGAGCACGCGTTGTTTTTCCTCGATGACGAATTTTGCGCGAAAATAATCCTCTGCTGATATATCGCCTTTTATGGCGTCGAGCATTTCCATTGTGGCATCGCGCAGAGTCTCGATGCCGAGACGTTTCGCAACACGCTCACAGGATGCGCGGCGTTTGTTGTAGGGTGAATCTGCAAGTTCGTGTTTCACTACGGAATCGACGAGAACCAGGGTATAACCTTCCGGGTTGAAGGGAAAATATTCAAATTCCATCGAGCGGCAGTCGAGGCGCATAAGGTGGTCTTTTTTGCCGAACACGCTGGCGAACTGATCCATTATGCCACAGTTCACGCCACAATAGTTGTGCTCTGTCGACTGGCCTATGCGAGCGAGTTCGAACTTGTCGATGCTGTTGCCGTTGAACATGTCGTTGAGCGCAAAAGCAAAGCAGGATTCCAGAGCTGCCGAGGAACTCAGACCGGCGCCTAATGGCACGTTACCGGCAAAGACGGCGTCGAAACCTTCGACCTTGCCGCCGCGTTTCTGAATCTCACGGCATACGCCGAATATGTAGCGTGCCCAGGAGGTCTTGGGTGCGTCGGCTTCGGTTAGACCGAATTCCACATATTCGTCGATATCGATAGAGAAAACGCGGACTTTGTCGCTTCCGTTGGCGCGGATTTCGGCCATTATAACTTTGTCGATGGCACCCGGGAATACAAAGCCGCCGTTGTAGTCGGTATGCTCTCCGATAAGGTTGATGCGTCCGGCAGAAGCGTAGACCGTGCCGTGTCCTCCGAAGCGTGCTTCAAAGTCTTTGTCGATTTTAGTTTGAAGTTCCATGGTTATTGGTTTTTGTATTATTTCAGGTGTCAAAATTAACTAAAAAAAGACGTTCCTGCAACTGCAAAAACGTCTCTTTTATGATATATGTTTTTAACGGATATTCCGATGTCTTATTCGTCGCCGGTCGAGTGGTATTCCACCAGCCCGGGCATTGAAGACCGTATCAGTTTGTGGAGAGTCACTCCGAAATCCTCCGCGGCGCGCCTGAGTACATTTTCGTATATCACGCATGCGCTGCCAACAAGGCTCAGAGGACGGCTCTTGTAGTCGTAGGCAGCGATATTGCGTTCAAAATATGTCATGAACGAGGTATATACGAGATTATATGCGTAGGCATTGTCGAGGTGGTCGGCGAGGAATGTTGAGTAATGCGACAAAGTTCGGTTCGGCATCGGATTGGAGTAGATGTCGTCCATCAGGATATTGGGAGTCACCACGAATTTTTCATAGAAAGCGGCTGTGAGATCTGCGGGTGCTATGCCTTTCAGCATGTCGGCTATAAGCATTTTTCCCATGTATGCTCCAGAGCCTTCGTCGCCGAGCACATACCCCAGAGGAGCCACGTTCTTGACAATCTCATGGCCGTCATAAAGGCAGGAATTCGAGCCGGTGCCGAGGATGCCGGCCAGACCTGCTTCTCTGACAAGCAAGCCGCGTGCGGCTCCAAGAAGGTCGCTTTTGACTGTTACGGGCGTCTTGAACTGGGCTACCAGCGAGGACTCCATTATCTTGTTTTTCTCCTTGTTGGCGCAGCCGGCTCCATAAAAATACACATGATCCCAGCGGCGCCGGAAAAAAGCTTCCGGAAGTTCCAACCGCACAGTATGTGATATGTCGCGTCGGCTTTGGAAAAAGGGATTCAGACCTTTGGTGAAGGCATGGGCTACAATCTCGCTGCCGTCGACAAGCGCCCATTCGGTGCGCGTGGAACTGCTGTCGGCTATTATAATCATGATTGTTTATTTTTTGCTGTCTATTTCTTTAAGAAGCTCGTCGACCGCGGCTTTAAGCTGGCTGTCGACGCCTTGGACAATCAGCTCCGGATCGTTGGCGACGCGTACATCCGGCTCGAGCTGCTGGTTTTCGAGGAAACTGCCGTCGGTGAGGCGATAGCCTACCACCGGAATGCCGTAGACAATCTCAGGGTCCTGAGTGGTTACCCAGTTGACGGACGTCATGGTGCCGGCTACAGGCATGCCGACAAGTCTGCCGAGGCCGCGGTTCTTGTAAACCCAGGGGGTGCCGTGGGCGTTCGAATAGCAGGCTTCGGACATAAGCATTATCGACGGTTTGTTCCATCTGCGAGAAGGCATGTCGCATGTTTCATCTCCGCGGATTTCCTGTGTGAAATATTTTTTACCGCTAAGCAGCACCTCTATATCCTCGTGCAGACGTCCGCCGCCGTTCCAGCGTATATCGATTACAACTCCTTCGCGGTCGTTGTATTTGCCGAGAAGGTCGGAGTATGCCTTGCGGAAGGAATCATCGCTCATGGAGCTTATGTGAATGTAGCCGAGGCGCCCGTTGGAAAGACTGTCCACATCGTGTGCGCGCTGTTTGATCCAGCGGTCGTAGAGAAGAGAGCTTTCGCGCGACGCACCGATGGGCTTGAGGACGATATCGCGGGTCTTGCCGTCGGTGCCGCGCAGTGTGATCTGAGTACGCTTTCCGGCGCAGTCGGTGAGCAGACGGTCGACAGGCATTTCAGTTGTTATTTCTTCTCCGTTGACTTTGAGCACAATGTCACCCGGAACAACGGCCGGACTAACTGCGGAAAGTGGCGATTTGGGGAGTATTTCGGCGATTCGTGCGCCTTTCCCTTTGTAACTGAGGTCGTAGAGCGCCCCGAGGCGGGCTGTTGATACGGGAGCGTTGGAATTGGAGCCGCCCATGTAGCGGCCGCCGGTATGGCTGACGTTGAGCTCGCCGAGCCATTCGCTGAGAAGTTCGGCAAAGTCATAGTTGTTGTTGATATGGGGGAGGAATTTGCGATAATCGGCGCTCATGGATTTCCAGTCCACGCCGTGCATGTCGGCGACATAGAAGCGTTCGGCTTCTTCGCGTTCGATGTTGTCGAAGATATATCGACGTTCGGCGACGGGGTCGAGTGTCTTGCGGGCGCTGAAACTGATTGATTTGCCGTCGGGGAATTTGCTCATCGATGAACCCAAGAGGAAGAGCTGTTTGCCGTCGCGCGTGCGGTCGAAATATCCCGAACCGCTATGGCGGCGTTTCATCTTCAGGTCTCCTTTCTCGATATCATATTCCCATATGAAAGTGCCTTGATCGGCGTTGCTGATGAAATAGAGGGTCTTGCCGTCGGCATCGACGATGGCGTCTACAAGATCGGTCGACATGGGCGTGACGCGCACCTGTCGGTCGGAAATACCGGCAAGTTCCACTTTTATAGGCTCTACCTTGTCTTTGTCGGCTTTCTTCTTGTCATCCTTTTTATCTTTTTTGTCAGCGTCTTCTTTCTCGGCCGCCTTCTTTTCCTCTTTCTTTTTATTGTCGTAAATCTCACGTTCTTCCTTGCTCATCTTGAAGCGGTCGTAAGCTTCCTGGTTCATGAACACGAA
Organism: uncultured Muribaculaceae bacterium; assembly: GCA_910576775.1. Taxonomy (GTDB): domain Bacteria; phylum Bacteroidota; class Bacteroidia; order Bacteroidales; family Muribaculaceae; genus CAG-873. The sequence continues at coordinate 26,847 of CAJTJV010000007.1, forward strand.
GAAGACGTCCATCTCGGAGCCCCATGACGCATGGTTGCGCATGCCGAGGCGTTCGGATGCGAAGGCTATGGCGTTGCCGTCCATAATCCAGCGCGGTTCGGCGTCGAAATATCCGCTGTTGGTGATATTCGTTATTGAAGCGTCATCGACATTTATGATAGCTATGTCGGAGTATGGATCGTGCTTGCGGTCGATAATCTCGAGGGCAATCCAACGTGAGTCGGGCGACCATTGGTAGCTGAAAGCACCTCCGCGGCTACGGTGGGTGGAGCCGTCGGTGAGTTGCTTCACTTTGCCGCTATCCATATCCATCATGCACAATTTGGTGCGGTCGAGGATGAAGGCGAGTTTTTTACCGTCGGGCGACATGTCGGGTGCCGTGCGCTCGTGACCGTCGGCTTTGAAGACGGGTTCTTCGTGGATTATAGTCGCGCGTGCTAAATCAGGTTCTTCGGCTGATTTCTCAAAGGTTGCGCGATAGATGTTATATTTGCCGTCGCGTTCAGTTGTATAATAGAGAGTTGAGTCATTGCCCCAGCAGATATGTTTTTCTGCCTCGGGGGTGTCTGTAATCTGCTTTGTGGTCGGATATTCCACGGATGTGACGTAGACGTCGCCGCGGAAAAGAAGCGCGACCTGTTTGCCGTCGGGCGATACTGTCGCGCCGGATGGACGGGACGTGCTTATTTTTCGTTTCTCGTCGGGAAAATCGGCATTGATGCTAACTTTCACTTTCGCAGGCTTGCCTCCATCTGTCATTGTATATATCTCGCCGTCGTATGTGAAGGCGAGAGTGCCGTTGTCGGCGCGGCTGAGGAAGCGTACGGGATGCTTTTTGAAATTTGTTATGGCTTTGGCATCGGCGGGATTGCTCTTGGGGGCACGGTAGACGTTGAGCGATTTCTGAGGCGCCCGCTCGCTGAGAAAATATATATGGTCGGCGGTCTCTATCGGGTCGAGGTCTTCACCGGGTTTGTCGATAAGCAGCTGATGCTTGCCCGTGGCAGGAGTATAGCGCCAGATGTCGCGGGTCACACCGGATGTGTGGTGTTTGCGCCATGTGTCCTCGAAACCTTTGACATCCTGGTAAAGGAAGCTTTTGCCGTCGGGCGCCCAGCTTATGGCTCTGGCGGGAGTGGCAAGCAGCTGTGTCGGTGCGCCGCCGTCGACGCTGACACTATACACTTCGCTCATGCGCCCCGAAGGATAGAGGGCGCTTGAGGCCGGATCCTGGATGGAGGCGGTATAGAGGATGGCTTTGCCGTCGGGCGTGAAGCTTTCGGGTGTCTCGCCGGCGGAATTGAAGGTGAGCTGCTTCCAGTCTGAGAGATTGCCGTCGACTTTGAGTGTGAATATGTCGAAATTGCCGTTGCGGTCGGATGCGAAGGCTATGGTCTTGCTGTCCGGACTCCACACGGGGCTGCTTTCGTAGGATGGCTGCGATGTAAGGCGCCGGGCTTCCCCGCCCCCGGTTGCTACTGTGAAGATGTCGCCTTTGTATGTGAATACGATAGTCTTTCCGTCGGGAGATATTTTTGCGTCGCGGAGCCATAATGGTGCTTCTGCGGCATAGCTTCCCGCGTATGCGCCAAGAAGCAGGTAACAGGCAATTAGCTTTTTCATATATGAAATGCGGATTTATTCATTTTAATTTGCAAATTTAACTATTTGAAAATTAGAAATCCGCAAAACCCGGTTAAAAAACGAAAAAACGCCAAAGTTTTGAATCCTGATTTGGGCTCCGGTAATGTATTGCCCCTCGGCTCTTACATTTAAGAATGCTTTAATATTTCAATATCGATGTACTCGAATAGTTATCATCATCTTGCAGACTCAAATGAAAGAGCCGTATGTGTGTGCCGTATCGCGGCGACACATACGGCTCGGGCAAGGCTCGTAATATACGTGTGATGCCTGAAGGGCATCGATTCATCTAATAGCCGGGTACACCGAAGCCATGCTGAGGTGTGCCCGGACATGATTTCCCGCACAAACTGTCCGACAGGACACGGATTCCAACCGGCACGATGCGTCCGGTGTCCTGCGTACACATCTTGCTATCGTCGCAATTGGTCTTCCGAGCACTAAAAAGCTATGCTGCTCCGGTCGTATCTGGTGTATGCAGGGTTAAATGAAACGGTGCTGTCAGGGAAGCTCGATGGTTGCGCGGACGGGGAAATGGTCGGATGGCGTGCGGGCTTCGACCTTATCCATTTTGACAACATCGGGGGCGTCGACAACAGTTATGGCACCGTAGGTGCCGTCGGCTGTGCGGTAAGTGTCGGTTAGAATACCGTATTTGAGGACTTTTATTTCAGGCGACACAAAAATGTGGTCGATACGTTCTCTGGAGAATGCATCCGGATGCCAGTTGTTGAAAGTGCCTACAGGAGCATATACGAATTCAGCTGCGGTGTATGAATCCTTGAGTTTCCCGTCGGCGATGATGCTGGCATATGCGTCGCTTGTCTGGTCGACATTGAAATCGCCGGTAAGGATGGCCTGCAGTTCAGTGCCGAATTCTTTCATCTTCTTTTTTATAAGTTTCGCACTTTCTATGCGGGCCACTTTTCCGATATGATCCATGTGGAGATTGAAATAGAGAAATTCGCGTCCCGAAGGTTTGTGGCGGAATTTGCCCCAGGTACATATCCGTATGCAGGCGGCGTCCCATCCGAGGTTGGGTTTTGTGGTATCTTCTGCAAGCCAGAAATCTCCGTGGTCGAGAAGATCGAACATGTCGGTGCGGTAGAATATGGCGGAAGTCTCGCCACCGTCTTTGCCGTCGTCACGTCCGACACCGATATAGGCATATCCCGGCATCAATTTCAGCAGGTCGTTGAGTTGGTGCTTGTATCCTTCCTGGGTGCCGAAAATGTCGAAATCGTGGAATTGCACAAGTTGTGCTATCATGGGCGAACGGCGCTGCCAAGTGTCGCCCCGCAGGGAGTCGCTGCTGTGGTATAGACGGATATTGTAGGTCGCGGCATTGAATCGGGCCGGTTCGGAAGCGAAAGCGGTTATGGTTATGAGAATTGCCGCCAGAATACTTGTGAGGTGTTTCATGGTAATGGACGGTTAGTTCCCCTGCAATTTGAAGCCCATGTAGATGCCTTCATATGAGCCGAGCAGCGAGCTTATTGCATTCAGGGTCGAGATGTTTAATTTTGATGAAATCTGAGTGAGTATGTTTACGAGTTTTGTAGCGTCGAAGGTGAGGTTGAGCTGTTTGCCGCTTTTTGTAGCGTTTGCGTTTACTTTGCCGAGAGGAATTTTTTTGAATGCGCTGAAATTGAACACGAGCTGCTCGCCGTCTTTCTCAATAACTCCGGAAAGAACAAGAACACCGAGTTTGAGCGTGAAATTGTGTTCGGCATCTACAGTAAGAGTTGTCTTGTTGAATCCGAGACGGTTATAGTAAGGGGCAAGTTTGTTTTCCACGACAGTCGCTGCGCCGGCTCCACCGATTTTCTTGAGTGCGTTGTCGCTTTCGAAAGAGACTGCCGGGCTTTTGTAGTTCCATGTGCCTACGAGGTCGTCGACGGAAAAGCCGCTGTTTGCAGTTACATTGTTCAGAAGGTCGCCGAGTGCGCCGAGACCGCCCGACGAAGAGTTGTCGCCTGAGCCGGAGAGTGCCGAGCCGATTTTACCGAGAATATCGTTGGGATCTGCCGCATGCATATGCATCGGAACTGTAAATACCGCCAATGCTAATATAATTCTGAAAAGTTTCATTGTGTTGTGATAATTATCTGACGTTGCCGACATTTATTTCAATTTCGTGCATACAGAGATCTTCTGTCTCGCTTTTGATTTCGCTGTCGACCTGTGCCCATTGTGAGTTGTTGGATTTATATTCGGGCACCATATGCTTCATTTCCGCCACGATATCGTGTGATACGGCTTTGTCGAGGCTGTTGTGCAGACGTTCGAGATGTTCGACAACGTCCCGGTAGTCGTAGATACGCACTCTGGCAATCATGATTTTTTTGTGGTGGGTGGCAATGGTGTGTTCGCGTTCGTTGAGAAGCTCCTCGTATAGTTTTTCTCCGGGACGCAGCCCTGTTTCTTTGATCTCTATGTCTTTTCCGGGTTTTAGTCCGGAGAGCGATATCATGCGTGTCGCCAGATCCCAGATCTTCACCGGTTCTCCCATATCGAACACATATATCTCTCCGCCTTGTCCCATCACTCCGGCGTCGAGCACCAGAGAGCAGGCTTCGGGAATGGTCATGAAATAGCGGATAATGTCGCGGTGGGTGATTGTTACAGGCCCCCCCCCCTCTATCTGTTTGCGGAACAATGGAATGACGGATCCGTTGGAACCGAGGACATTGCCGAAACGCGTGGTTATGAAACGTGTGGCGGGTCGTTCGGAATATCGGCGCTGATAGTGGAACAGCGACTGTACGTATATTTCCGCGATACGTTTCGATGCTCCCATTACGTTGGTGGGATTGACTGCTTTGTCGGTGGAAATCATCACGAATTTTTCAACACCGTATTTTACCGATAGATCGGCCATGTTCTTTGTGCCGAATACATTCGTGAGAACAGCTTCCGAGGGGTTTCGCTCCATCATCGGCACGTGCTTGTAGGCTGCGGCGTGGAAAACGTAGCGCGGGTGGTATTTCTGGAATGCGTGTTCCATTCGGTCGCGGTTGGTGACGTCGCCTATGTAGAGGTGTATGCGTATCTGCGGATATTTGCTTTCAAGTTCGAGCTGCATGTCGTGCATAGGCGTTTCGGCCTGATCGAGGAGTACGACGTCGCGAGCCTCGAGTTCCGCTACCTGGCGGACTATCTCACTGCCGATTGAGCCTGCGGCACCTGTCACCATCACTGTCTGACCCTTGATGAATGTGCGTAGTGCCGGATTGTTTGTCTTTATAGGCTCTCTGCCGAGTAGATCTTCTATGCGGATGCTCTGTACGTGTTGCGACAGTTTCGGCATTGATTTGTTGTTCATGTCGAACTCTTCGACCTGGTTGAGCATCAGAAGCTTGATGTGATTGCGGAGGAAGACATCTGCGATACCGTCGCGCATGATTTCCATCTGTGTGGAGAGAAAAAGAAGAGTGTCGCAGTTGTATTTCTCGAATATCTCGGGTACAGTGTCCGGGTCGTAGTCTATGATGGATATTCCGTTCACGACGTTCTTGGCGTTGTTCTTCGACAGGCTCAGGAGCGCCACGGGGTTAAAGTTGCCTTCGAATTCGTTTTTGAGAGCTGTGGCGAGGTAGAAGGAGTTGATGGCCGAGCCGAGGACGATGACTCGCTGCTTTTTGGACGTGCTTCCCGATAATGTCCTGTAGATGTACTTTATGGACAGTCGCATCAGGAGCATCAGGGCGAATATGAACATCCCGAGGGTGAATATATTCCAGAAAGAGAAGATGAAACTGCCTTTTATAAAATATGTCAGGATTGAGATGCCGACGAGAACACAGGTAGACAGAATAATAAGAAGAACTATTTTGTACGTATCCTCAATTACTGACAGACGTATGATATAGCGGCTTGTGCCAAGGACGAGTGACATAATGCCGTACACGCCGAATGACAATACTGCTTTCAGAGCCGGTTCATGTGCCAGAGGGATATCACCGTTTCCCTGAATTCCGAAATAGAATGTCAGAATGCTGCAAAAAGCCATGACTGCCAGATCGGCGAGAAATACCATCCATCTTGGTGAAGGTCGGTTCAGAAATGTCTGTATAATGTTGGAGTTCGAAATAGTATTTTTTAAATCCATACGATATATATAAATTATGACATCTTCAATAACCACAGGTGATGCGAGTGCAAAATTAGTGCTTATTTACCATTTATCAAAAAGAAAATCATATCTTTGTGTAGATTGTGCATTTGCAGGGTTGTACATATAAAAAAGTCCCGGCGCCGCCGGGACTCCTTTATATATTTTATCGAATGTTCAGAGTACGCCCTGCGCCATCATGGCTTCGGCGACTTTCATGAAGCCGGCGATGTTGGCAACGCATAGGTTGCAATTGGAACGTTGTATTTCAACGAGTTTATATTCGACTGAAGATACTTAAGAAATAGTATCGGACAATAAGCGGTTGTAAATAGGAATTTCCTAATGATGAATTGAAAGATGTTTAAATAATGTTAAATCGCAAACATAGCTTTGAAATATGTAATAAAAACGTTATATTTGGAGCGGATTAAAAAATATTGCCATGAAACAAATTGTGTTAATTGTGCTTGGTGTTCTCTTATTATTTTCATGTGAGCATAGGGAGGATTTAGAGTGCTCATTACAAGCTAAATTCTGTGAGAATAAGATTCAAGACAGGATTGGTCTTTCCCCGGATATTGAAGAACTGTCTGTTAATGATGCTAAAATTGTAGCGACCGTTTTTACAAATAGTGGAAACAAATCAAGATCAGAATCGGATTTTATCATATGAATTGGGGATGGGGTGGCCGACATGACGGTGGTTATAATGAAGGAGGGTTATTTGTCAATGGCACTAACTATAATTACCGACGCACGGATATGATAATTACAAAACCTTGATATCTTGATATTATGATGAAACAAGTTGTTTTTTACATTATTCTTGCATGTATGGTGATTCTTGCCGGTTGTGAGCGAACTATAGGACCGTCTTTCGGACCGACAGATTACTCTGGAGTACAATATAAGTTCGATGGAAAATGCTGGGAAGAAGTGCAGGGACGTGTTATTGAAATAAATTCGATGCAAAATAATCCTGTATTGGAGTTTAGAACAATTGGAGTAATATCTGTAGAAAACCTCTCCGGCGATATGGAGTGCTTGCTATTGGATTCACTTAAAATCGAAGACTATAAAATAAAAAATGAACCGGATGAGGTTGTTTACCGTAACAGGGACGAATTGATGTATTATTATTTGCAACGCGTTCGGGTTATAAGTACTCAAGTAACTCAACCTGCTACAGTTAAGGTGCGTTTTAATAGATGCATATCATATGGGTGGCCTACATATACAGATTGTACTCTGATACTCAAATAAACTGCAAGGTCGAATTTGTGGGAACAAATAAAAGGATTACGAGCTGCAACCCGTAATCCTTTTTAATGTTTAATGGTTTGGTTACGTTAAGGGCGTTTAGAGTATGCCCTGCGCCATCATGGCTTCGGCGACTTTCATGAAGCCGGCGATGTTGGCACCACGCACATAATTTACAAATCCGTCATCCTGTCGACCGTAGCGCACGCACTGTTCGTGGATATTCTTCATGATGTCGCTCAGACGTCGGTCCACTTCCTCGGCTGTCCAGGACAGTTTCTGGCTGTTCTGCGCCATTTCGAGTCCGGACGTTGCCACGCCGCCAGCGTTGGCAGCCTTGCCGGGAGCATAGAGGATGCGTGCTTCGATGAATTTATGCACGGCTTCGGGTGTGGAGGGCATGTTGGCGCCTTCGCTTACGGCGAAGCAGCCTGAGGCGAGAAGCGCGTCGGCGTCGCTGCCGTCGAGCTCGTTCTGTGTGGCCGACGGCATGGCGATATCGCACTGCACAAGCTTCCAGGGGCGTTCGTTGGGGTGATATTCGAGGTCGGGGAAAGTGTCGGTGACTTCCGATAGACGGCCGCGCATATATGTCTTGAGGTCGAAGATATATTCGAACTGTTCCCGGGTCAGACCGTCGCGTGCGATGATGGTGCCGTTGGAATCGCTCATCGACACGACTTTGGCGCCGAGTTCGAGAAGCTTTTTGGCCGTGTAAGTGGCTACGTTGCCGGAACCCGATATTGCCACTCGCTTGCCTTTGATGTCGATGCCGCGTGTGGCGAGCATGTTAAGAAGGAAATAGCAGTTGCCGTAGCCGGTGGCTTCGGGGCGGATAAGGGAGCCGCCGAAGGTAAGACCCTTGCCTGTGAACGTTCCGGTGAACTCTCGAGCCATCTTCTTGTAATAGCCGTACATGAAACCTACCTCCCGGGCGCCCACGCCTATGTCGCCTGCCGGCACGTCGGTGTCCGGCCCGATCTGACGCCATAGCTCAGCTATGAAGGCCTGGCAGAAATGCATTATCTCCATGTTGCTCTTTCCGCGGGGCGAGAAATCGCTGCCGCCTTTGGCGCCGCCCATGGCGAGTGTGGTGAGCGAGTTTTTAAAGGTCTGCTCGAAGGCGAGGAATTTGAGAATGGAAAGGTTGACGGAAGAATGGAAGCGTATGCCGCCCTTGTAGGGGCCAATGGCGTTGTTGTGCTGCACACGGTAACCCATGTTGTTCCGGACGCGACCCGAGTCGTCGACCCACGATACTCTGAAAGCGAAAATTCTGTCGGGTATGCATAGCCGCTCGATAAGATTCATTCTTTCAAATTCCGGATGCTCGTTGTATACATCCTCGATGGAGGCAAGTACTTCTTCCACTGCCTGATGGTATTCGGGCTCGTTGGGGAATCGCATCCGCAGATCGGCCAATACTTCTGAAGTTTTCATCTAAAAATAAACAAATTTGGAAAACGATGTGCAAAAGTACACATATTTCGCATATTGTGCAAATATATGATGCGTAAATTTTGATAATGGTGACAATTTGCCAGATAGGCTGTGGGCGTGATTTGTCTAATTCAGCTGAATATGAGACGAGTGGGATTCTCTTCTAATGTTATCGTGCCGCTGTGGAAAACGGTGGAGTGTATTTCTGCGGTGAATGGCTCGATATGTACGTTGCCGTCGGGGGTGACAGTGAGGACGGCGAGGCCGTGATCAGTGCCGCGATAGACTATATGGTGCGCAAGCCAGCGGCCGGATGGGTTATTCAGTAGTTGTTGAATCGGCATAGTTTTCTATTGCAGTCTCTTCATAGAACCGGCGGTTCACGATGGAGTAGGGGCGCAGGTAAGTGTCATGGTTGACGCGCTTGCGGACGAGTTCGAGACTGTCGAGCTTCATGTCGGCGCCCGGCTTCGGAATTGAATAAAGATAACCGAAAATTCGTACCGGGTCGGTCGTTGAGTCGGTTTGAATCTTGAGTTCCTTCCAACCGTCGCCGGAAACGGTCTCGGAGATGGTCTCTACGGTTCCGTCGGCATATCGGGTTCCTATCAGCCAGCGGGTGTTCTGGGGTGTATTGAAGAAATGCGCGCGCCAGGTGTAGTGGTCGCCCCGCTCCCAGTTGGGGTCTCGTTGGAAGCTGAAGGTGATGTAAGGTGACGGTCTGCGGTCGTTGAAAGTGATATAGCGCGCGCCGGGCCATACGTCGACGGAATCGCCGGCGATAGACAGTGAGTTTGCGGCGGCGACACGGTTGCCGCTCTCGATGAGACGTTCTTCAAGAATCTCGATGGTCTCGTCGTAAACATCCATGTAAAGCTTTATGTGTCGTCCGTACCAGGCGAGGGATGAGTCGACGTCTGCTGTCGTATATCCGTGTTTATGATATACCGACTGTTTCATTGCCTGGCGCATGGAATCGGTATTGAATATGCGCCGGCTGTTGTCGACAACAGCCTCTGCGGTATGTACGTCGGCCATCAGTCGTGCCATTTTGTGCGGTGGAATGATTCCGGAAGGCACTTTGGAGCACGCCGGGGCAAGAGCCGTCAGAGCAAGGCTAAGAATTATGACTGCCTTTTTTCGGTTCATCGTCGAGAGAGTGTTCCAATAGCTTGAAATAGAACACGAGTATGCTTGCCATGCCGACGCTGATGGCTGCATCGGCAATATTGAATACCGGGTCGAAGAACGAGAACAGCTGTCCTCCGATTACGGGTATCCACTGGGGCCAGTGAAATGAGAAAAGCGGGAAATAGAACATGTCGACGACGAGTCCCTGAAAGATGCTGCCGTAGCCTTCGCCCCACGGTACGAATTCGGCGACGCGCGGAGGATAGGGATTGGTGAAAATTTCTCCGTAGAACACGCAATCGATGATGTTTCCGAAAGCTCCGGCGGCGATAAGGGCTATGCAAACAAGATAGCCTGTCGGGACGCGTGCTTCGTGACAAAGACGCCTGATATACCACACCAGAAAGCTGAACAGAGCCAGCCGGAAGAAGGTGAGGATGTACTTGTTGAAGAATTCAAGTCCGAAGGCCATGCCGTTGTTCTGGATGAAATGGATATGGAACCAAGGCGCGATTTCATAGTCCTCGTTGAGGTAGAAATGCGTCTTTATCCATATTTTGAGAGCCTGGTCGGCAATTATTACAGATACGACGATAGCCCAGGCGATGAAAGCCATTCTGCGGCCTTTTGTCCATTCCATCCGCATCAGTGGTTAGGATTCTGCTTTTCCTCAACGCATAGGGTGGCATGGGGTACGGCGCGGAGGCGTTCTTTCGGAATCAGTTTGCCTGTGGCGCGGCAGATGCCGTAGGTCTTGTTGTCGATACGTACGAGAGCCGCTTTGAGGTGTTCGATGAATTTGCGCTGACGCTCGGCCAGACGCGCGTTTGCCTCGCGTTCGAGAACGTTGGCACCTTCTTCGAGGACTTTGAAAGTTGGAGATGTGTCGGCGGTATCGTTTCCTTCGTTGTTGCGCAGCAGGGCGCAGAGTTCTTCGTATAGCTCTGTGGCTGCGTCTAATTTTTTTAGAATAAGCTGACGGAACTCTTCAAGTTCTTCGTCGGAATATCTGGTAGCTTCGGCCATTTGGGTAAAAATTAGAATGCATCCGACGCCCGGTTGCGTCGGATGCGGAGAGTTTTCTTTTATTATGCCATAGTGATGACAGTGCCGATTTTGAGATCGTCGATATCAAGAATTTCGATGTCGTCGCTGTCAATGGTCTCTATAGTGATGGAGTCGGCAAGTACCTGGGTTGCGATGTATTTGCCGAAATCTTTCACAACATCCGCTATTTCGGGGCAGGGCAGGAAGCGGAGGTTGATGTGATCGGTGATGTCGTAGTCGCGTTTTTTACGGATATTCTGTACGCGGTTGATTATTTCGCGGGCAAGACCTTCGCGGAACAGTTCGGGGGTTACGTCAATATCAAGTGCAACCGTGAGGTCTCCGTCGTTGGCTACGAGCCATCCTTCCATGTCTTCCGAAATAATCTTTACGTCGGTGAGCTCTACTGTGGTTTTTGTTCCTTCGATATTTATCTCGATGCAGCCGGCGCTTTCTAGGGTTGCTATTTCGGGGCGACCGAGGTTCTTGATGATTTCAGCGGCGGCTTTCATCTGTTTGCCGAATTTCGGACCGAGTTTCTTGAAATCGGGGATTACACGTTTTACGAATACCTCGTTATCGGCCGATACCACTTCGAGGCATTTTACGTTCACTTCGGCGGTGACAATGTCGCTTACAGCCTCTACTGTAGCCTTGATGGCCTCGTCGGATGCGGGAACGAGCATCTTTGCGAGCGGCTGACGCACCTTGAGGTTCGCTTTCTTGCGGAGCGAGAGGATAAGGGTGGTGAGGCGTTGGGCTACGTTCATGTTTTCTTCAAGCTTCTTGTCGACAAGTTTTTCGTCGGCTTTGGGGAAATCTGCCAAGTGTACCGACGAGGCGGTGCCGGAGAGGTCGCGGAATAGTCGGTCGCTGAAGAACGGGCTTACGGGTGCCATAAGTTTGGAAAGCGTCAGCAGACAGGTGTAGAGGGTCTGATATGCGGCGATTTTGTCGGTTTCGAGTCCGCGGCTCCAGAAACGTTTGCGGTTGAGACGTACGTACCAGTTGGAAAGATCGTCGATGACGAAATTGCTGATGGCACGAACGGCTCGGGTGGGTTCGTAATTGTCGAATTCCTCGGTGACTGTCTTCACCAAAGTGTTGAGCAGCGAGAGAATCCATCGGTCGATTTCCGGGCGTTCCGCAACGGGAACCTGTGCCTCGTCGCCGGTGAATCCGTCGACATTGGCGTACATGGCGAAGAAATTGTATGTGTTGGAAAGGGTGGAGAAGAACTTGCGCGATACTTCCACAACGCCCTCGGGGTCGTATTTCAGATTGTCCCACGGTGATGATGTGACGATCATGTACCAGCGCAGGGGGTCGGCGCCGAATTTTTCGATGGTGTCGAACGGGTCGACACTGTTGCCTTTGCGCTTCGACATTTTCTCACCTTTCTTGTCGAGGACGAGGCCGTTTGATATTACGGTCTTGAATGCCTTTGAACCAAATACCATCGTGCCGATTGCATGAAGTGTGAAGAACCATCCTCGGGTCTGGTCGACGCCCTCGGCGATGAAATCGGCCGGGAAGGCGTGTCCGGAATCCAGGGCTTCCTTATTCTCGAAGGGATAGTGTATCTGTGCATAAGGCATAGAGCCGCTGTCGAACCATACGTCGATAAGGTCGGTCTCGCGGTTCATGGGTCTGCCCGACTCGCTGACAAGGACGATGTCGTCGACATAGGGGCGGTGCAGGTCGATTTTATTGTAATTCTCCGGCTTGTAGTCGCCGGGAATAAATCCTTTGTCCTTGAGCGGGTTGGATTTCATCACTCCTGCTGCTACAGCCTTTTCGATTTCGTTGTAAAGAGTCTCTACGCTGTCGATGCATATTTCTTCGTCTCCGGTCTCGGTGCGCCATATGGGAAGCGGGGTTCCCCAGAAGCGGCTGCGCGAGAGGTTCCAGTCCTGAAGATTCTCGAGCCATTTGCCGAAGCGGCCGGAGCCGGTAGAGGCCGGTTTCCACTGTATGGTGTTGTTAAGTTCCATCATCTCGTCGCGGGCGGCGGTGGAGCGGATGAACCAGCTGTCGAGAGGGTAGTAAAGCACCGGCTTGTCGGTGCGCCAGCAGTGCGGGTAGTTGTGAACGTGCTTCTCGATGCGGAAAACCTTTCCGGAAGCCTTGAGATCCATGCAGATGGCTACGTCGAGAGTCTCGGTATCTTCTTTTGCTTCAGGATCGTAGGCATTCTTGACATAGCGGCCTTCCCATTGCTTGTAGAGGTCGGTGTTCACCATGTCCTTTACAAACTGAGGATCGAGGTCTTCGATACGGTAGAAGCGGCCGGTAAGGTCGACCATCGGGCGCAGGCGTCCGTCCCGGTCGATAAGATGGAGTGGTGGTATGCCTGCCTGTTTGCTCACACGAAGGTCGTCGGCACCGAAAGTGCCGGCAATATGTACGATACCTGTGCCGTCCTCTGTCGAGACATAGTCGCCGGGGATTACGCGGAAGGCGCCTTCTCCCGGGTTAACCCAGGGGAGCAGCTGCTCATAGTGGAGACCTGAAAGATCATTACCGGTTAAGGTATCTACAATTTCATAAGGTACGAGTTTGTCGCCTTTCCTGTAGTCTTCGAGGGCTATTCCCTTTGCTTTCTCACCAAAGATTGAACTTATCAGTGCTTCTGCGACAACGACGGTGACGGGTTCGCCGCTATATGGATTATATGTGCGTACGATGCAGTAGCGGATGTTGGGTCCGACAGCGAGAGCGGTGTTTGACGGAAGTGTCCAGGGGGTTGTAGTCCATGCCAGGAAGGCGGGGGTGCCCCATCCCTTCATAGTCGGCAGCGGGTCGGTGACGGTGAACTGCGCTATGCAGGTGGTGTCCTTTACATCGCGGTAACAGCCGGGTTGATTGAGCTCGTGGGAACTGAGACCGGTGCCGGCGGCAGGGGAGTATGGCTGGATTGTATATCCTTTGTATAAAAGATTTTTCTTATATAGCTGAGCCAGAAGCCACCACACTGTTTCGATATAGCGGTTGTCGTAGGTGATGTATGGATCTTTCATATCGACCCAGTATCCCATTTTGTTTGTGAGAGTTTCCCATTCCTGAGTGTATTTCATCACCTCGCGGCGGCATGCGGCATTATATTCGTCGACAGAAATCTTCTTGCCGATGTCCTCTTTGGTAATTCCGAGGGTCTTTTCAACGCCGAGTTCCACCGGGAGGCCGTGGGTGTCCCATCCGGCTTTTCGAAGCACCTGAAATCCCTGCATTGTCTTGTAGCGGCAGAACAAATCTTTTATGGTACGTGCCATTACATGGTGGATGCCGGGCATGCCGTTTGCCGATGGGGGGCCTTCGAAGAACACGAAGGAGGGGGCGCCGTCGCGCAGCCGGAGGCTTTGGCGGAAGAGATCGCTTTCGCTCCAGGCGGCAAGCATTTCTTTATTTATTTCCGAGAGATTGAAACCGGAATATTCTTTGAACTTTTTCATTAGGATAAAAGAGGACAGAAAGATTCTTAATCAAAAAGGTGTGCCGGCAGATAAACGCAGACACACCCTTTAAGAGTATCGTCGAGCCTTTCGCGGCGCAGCTTATTCGGCGGCGTCGGTCTGGGGTTCTTCGGCGGGAGCAGCTTCGGCTTCTGCTGCAGCGGCAGCTGCGGCGGCTTCTGCTTTTTTCTGGGCTACGGCTTCGGCCTTAGCCTTGTTTTTAGCTACTTCGGCTTCGAGACGCTGTTTGGCGGTCTGTTCACGCTGGTTGGCCTCTTTTGTCTTGACAGCTGCTGTCTTGGCATCTTTCTTGGCTTTCCATTCGTTGAAGCGGCGTTCGGCCTCTGCCTGATCGAAGGCTCCTTTCTTTACACCTCCCATGAGATGATGCATCAGCATCACACCTTCGCGGGAAAGGATGGAGCGGACGGTGTCGGTGGGTTCGGCGCCTGTAGCTACCCAATACAAAGCACGCTCGAAATTAAGAGTGATTGTAGCAGGATTGGTGTTCGGATTATAAGAACCTATCCTTTCAATAAATCTACCATCTCGTGGTGCCCTGCTATCGGCGATAACAATAGGATAGAACGCATAGTTCTTGCGACCATGGCGTTGCAGTCTGATTTTTGTTGCCATTTAGAGTGTAATTTGTAATTGGTTTCAAATGCGGCGCAAAGTTAGCGATTATTTCCTTAATGGCAAAACTTTTTTTGCCGGCTTAAAATTTTGTCGAAAAAACATGGAAAACATATGAAAATTTTATAATTTTGTTGCTTAAAATACGCGCGCATTGCCGCGTGATTGCCATGAAAACTAATTTACTGTTCGCCAATCATTTCAGATTATTCTAATTTAAACCATATATCACAATGAATCAAGACACGTATGTTCCGGGTATGAACGGCGCCGGCCAGGCACCGCAGCCGGGTCTGTATGCCAACCCCAATGTAAGTGGCGGTTCGGCGCAAACTTACATTCCTTCAATGAATGCAGCACCGGCACCTGCTGCCGCAAAGCCTTCGACAGGCGCTCCTGTGGTTGGATTTCTATACTCTATTTCCCGTGACGGATTTCCCGAATACTGGCCGCTGTATGTTGGTGTGAACAAAATCGGCAAGGGAGCCGACATGGATATCCGTCTCTGTGAGAAATCGGTGAGCGATCATCACGCCAACCTCAACATCAAGCGTATGCGTACTGCCGGCAACCGTCTTGTGGCAAGCATTATAGACGTTGGCTCGAAGAATGGTGTAATGCTTAATGATGAGGAACTTGATTTTGATCCCCATTCCTGCAAGACCGACGATATTATTGTCATAGGATGTAATTACAAACTCGTCCTTCTTCTTGCCGATCCCGTGCATTACAAACTTGAGGTGGCACCCGATTTCCAGCCATCCGAGGAAGAGGCCGCATCTCCCGTCGTGCCATCTGTGGGGCCGGCCGTTCCTCCGCCGGTGCCGTTCACATCTACAAACGACACGGTGAATATCAACGGAGGATATGTCGACGGTCTTGACGCCGGCGGCACGGTGACTCTCTGAGATTCCGACGCTATAACCTGCGGGATGCCGCCCGGTGTCCCGCAGATGCTGCCTTAGGCAGGATATTCTATTTTCGCCAACCATTTATAAGCAGATATGCCTTTAGTTCAGATAACTGACAGACTGAATTCACGATATGTATATACGGTCGATACCGATGTAGTGCCTCTTGGAAAAGGCGGCATGGGTATCGTATATCCCGGCAAGCGCCTCGATACGATCAGTAAAACTTCCATCGACATAGCGATAAAATTTTTATATGACGACCAGCCCCAGAGTGTCATCGACCGGGCGCGCCGTGAGGCCAACGTCCAGTTAAAAAATGATAATCTGGTGGAGATGCTCGGATTTGTGGAAGTAATGCAGCCGGGTCCTAACGGAAATGTGATGCATTATCATGTAGTCAGCGAACTTCTAAGTGGCGTAATGCTTCTCGACCTTCTGCGCGGACGCACGACTGATGCACATGGAGTAGAGGTGCCTTATGCACGTGAACTTTATAATCTTTATACAAGCGATCGTGTGGCTTTTGCCGTGCATGTTACCAAGCGTATCCTCAGCGGTGTGATGGCTCTCCACGCCGCCGGATATATACACCGTGATCTTGATCCGAGCAACATTATGGTGACGCGCGATGGAAAGCTGAAAATCATAGATTTCGGTATTGCAAAAAAGATCGATTCGATTCAGGCAGCTGACGACCATCTTACTTCTGTGGGGCAGTTTGTTGGCAAGGCGGCCTATGCTTCGCCTGAACTTATCTCAGGAGACCTTGCAAATCAGAATTTCACATCCGATCTCTATGCGGTCGGAATTATCCTATACGTGCTTGTTGTAGGCAAACTGCCGTTCACGGGCAAGATGTCCGAGATAATGAACATGCAGCTCACCCAGCCGGTACCTGTCAAGAATGTGGGCAACAGCAAGCTTCGCAAGATAGTGGCCAAGGCCACTCAGAAAGACCAACGCAAACGTTATCAATCGGCAGCTGAATTTATCGTGGATCTTGAGCATGCTACCGGAGGCCCGAGTCCTCTTACAACCGGCGGACATCCCGGCATCGCGAAGCCGAATAATAACAACGATAATGTGGTTATGGCAATAGTTCTCGCCGCAGCTATCGTTCTTGGTCTTGCCGCAGGATATTTTATTATGTCGGCGCTCTGAATAATAAATTTACAAAGTCAGAAATTATGAGAATAAAAACAGGAGCGTTAAATATACTACGCAGTGCGTCCGTTGTGCTGTTCAATATCCTGGCGATAGCGGTAACCATTGTCGCAATGCCTACAATGACAGTCGGAGCGGCTACTGTGACTGTGACAAATTCTATAAGTCCGGCCGGCGAGTATCCCCTTGTAGACGGATATTATATTCTGATGCAAGGCTCGAACTATACCGTCTCTTACGGTTTCAAAGTGGAGACTGCCAAGACTCCCAAGGCAGTTAAGGCTACCTATCGTTTCGGTTCACGCAGCGGCAATCTGACGGCGAGTGTGTCAAGTGGTAAGATTTCCATAACACCCCTGCGGTTCGGCAGTCTCAGCGCAGGCGACTATCAGTTGTCATATAATATAATATGTACGTATACGGATGACACGTCCGAGACATTGAGCGGAACGGCCGAAACCGGCGTCCGTGTAATGACTCAGGCTTTGAGTTCTGTCGAACGGACGGAATATGATGCAGTGCTCAGCGGCAATACCGTGACATTAGGCCCTATCTCCATGGCAGGCGGCTATTCCGGCGGATGGCAGGTGCAGTGGTCGGCCGGCACGCCGACTGGTATCGGCAACGCATCTTGCGTATACCGTTCCGAGGCGTCGGAATACCAGGTCAATACAGTTACAGCTACCGTTACAAACAGCATGGCGGGGCAGGAGCTTTACCGAGAGGTATATACCTTCAGTGTCCCGACTTACGGAAGGCCGACGGCACGCATCACGGGTGCACCACAGGCGGCATACGCAGGCTCGCAGATGAGTTTGCATGTGAGCACGACCGGTGGTAATCCCGACGGCTGGAGTTATAACTGGATAGGTGGTGACGGGAGCGATAGCCCCGATTACACATTTGCTGTCCCGACTCCTTCGTCCGGGTCTTCCATCGGAACAGCCCGTGTTGAGGTGAGCAATTTGTCGCCGGAAGGTGCGATCTGGTTCAGCGACAACATCGGTGTCAACTATACGGTGTATGACGCGCCTTCAGTTTCATTCACGCAGTTGGCTTCGTCAATAATAGAACCAGGAGCTGCCATACCGTTGAGTGCTGACGCAGTAGGCGGACAAAGCGGGCGATGGTCTTATTCGTGGATTCTGGACGGACAGGAGGTAGGCACATCCTCATATTATAATTATCAGGCTCCGCAGACGGATGGTGTTGTCGTCAATGTATTGCGGGTTACCGCAACTAATGCCGCATCCGGCGTAGAAGCTTCGTTCGAGGCGAGTCGGGAGTATCGTCTGATTGTTATGAAAGGCGGCGGGTCCTCCACAGGAGAGAGAACCGAGACCGCGACATTTTCCGGTTCCCCCGTGCGTCTGCATGTCGATTCTCCCGATGGTCAGGAAGACTGGAAATATGTATGGTGGATTCCTGCACTTGTGGAGCAGGAAGGCAATCTGCCGAGTACCACAAACGAGCTTATGTTCGACCGTGAGGTAGCGCAGACTCAGACTTTCGAGGTATGCTGCCGCGTGTCGAAGGTAATAGACGGCCAGGAAATAGAGATTAATTATTATTTCGATGTTACCGTCTATCCGAAACCGAGTGCTCCACTGACTTTTGAACCCGATTATTCTGCTTATATCGAGGGTGAACATATAACGGCTACTCTTAATTCTACCGGAGGCGACAGCAATTCGTGGAGCTATAATTGGTTCCTCGATGCTGAGATGATGCCCGATCACGGCAGAAGTTATACTTTTACAGCTACAACCGCGGGTCGCATATTCAAGGATGTTGATATCAGCGCCCAGGCTATGAACAGGCCGCCTTTGCTTGCCGATGGTATCGATGATATGGTAACCAACCGGACAGTGAGAAAACAAGTTTTTCAGGCACCGACTTTTTCGGTGGATAAAGATGTTTATTCTGTGATTTCGGGATCGAGCATATTACTTCTCACATCAGCGGATGGCTGTGATGAATGGAATTTTGTCTGGTATGATGATGGTGTACGGGTTTCCGGCGAGGATGGCAACGGCCTTGAGATAAGACCTGTGAATGCCGGTAATTCCATGATTACGAAGATTTACAGAGTGGAGGCTAAATGCTATGTTCCCAACGGTGATGCAAACCGTCTTATCAGGAGTTATGAGCATGAATTCACGGTGAATGTATATCCTGCGTCGACAGCGAGCTGGAGCGGTGATTATCCTTTGGAACTTATCGCAGGAACGGATGTCTCTATGGGAGTCGTCCTTGCTGACGGAAATCCTGACAACTGGAGCATAAGCTGGTATGTCAATGATGCGTTGCAGTCGTATGCTACAGACTATGTGTTCAACCAGGATGTGCCGGGTACATATACTGTAAAAGCCCGGCTTACAAACCGAACCGAGCCGGATATGTCATTTGAATTAAGTCATATATTTAATGTATATGCGCACCCGGAGCTTGTGAATCCGGTAAGAGAAGAGAATATATATGTTTATTCCGGCGACGGCACAGTCAAATTCCGTCAGGACGTAACCGGCGGTTATCCCGACGGATGGGCATGGCGTATTCTTGAAAACGGCAACGAGATAGCGACAGGTAAAGGCCCGCTTGATTATAACTATACTGTGCCGCATACTGCAACTGAAGTTCTTGGACGTGACATTGTCATAATACTGACAAATTCGTACGGAGGAGAAGACCCGACCGTTTTCGAGCTTACAAAGATTCTGCATGTATATCCTACACCGGGTGTGACACTCAGGTACAATCCCCAAGTGAATGCTATAGGTGTCGGAACGTCGATTGACTATACAGTCGAGCATACGGAGGCACCCGGCATCTGGACTTTTGAATGGACGCTCGACGCCAATGTGGTATCGAATTCAGAATCATACCGCTATACGGCTCCGGCGACTGTGAGCGGTATGGAAAGTCACATAGTGGCGGTTAAAGTCACTCTTACATCCGATTTTGCCGGTATGTCGAGGGAATTTGAGAATACTCATTATTTTGAGGTATGGCCCGACGGCGCTATAAGCAGTCCGGAGGTACAGAATGTCGGTGTGGTTGCCGGCTCTCCGCTGACAATCGGTGTAAATGTTATCGGTTCACTCGAAGGCTGGACTTTCGACTGGACCCGTAACGGTACTGGCTTTGCCAACAATGCTCCCACCTATAATTTCAATTACAGCACAGAGGATATCGGTAGAACCGATGTGTTCACGATCCTGGCGCGATATAATCGAGCAGGTGCCGAGTCCTTTAATAGGGTTTATACAATCAATGTTACCGTATATTCAGCTCCCGAATGCTCTCTTGCAGCGTCGGATGTGTCAGGATATATCGGAGGTTCTGCTGTGCAGACGATAAATTATAGCGGCGCCAATCCTGACGGGTGGCATACGGAATGGAACGTGTTCGGACAGACCGGTCAAGGGGCGACTTTCGAATTCTCCATCCCTGATTATGTAATTCCGGGAGAACGGTACGAAGGCCTTGTAAGGCTTTACAACAACGATCCTCAAGGGAATATAATATATGATGAAAATTTCTATTTCAGCGTAACAGGTTACAGCCGGGGTGAAGCAAGCTATGTAAGCCCGTCTAATACTGATTACTGCGGTACAGTGGGCGAGCCTCTGCAAGTTTCTGCCGAGGGAGGTTATCCGGACGGCTGGACTTTCCGCTGGCATGGCGACGGTTTCGATGAGAACGGCGGCAATATTTTCACACCTCCTGTTGTAAACAATGGCCCGGATATCATGAATATAGAGGTCGCGGTAGAGGTGACTAATACTTTGAACGGTGTAATCGGTTATAACGGTAGCCATACTTATAATATCACGCTTTGGCCGGCAGCCGTAGTGCCGACTGTGCCTGCCTTATCGAGAACCAGCATCCGTCAGGGTGAAGACGTGACATTTTCGATAGAAACTACAGGCGGCAATCCCGATACGTGGGAGTATATATGGATGCATGACGGGACAGATTTTAATAGCGGAAATACTTTTGTTTACGCTCCTTATATAGCAGCTTCATATGGAGAGAAAGACATGCAGACTCTTCATTATAGCGTACGTGTGCGTGACTACGGTCCGCAGGGCCAGTTGTGGTATGATGGTACGACAGAAGCTGCCGCTCTTAATATCTATATGGCTCCGTTGACACCGCAAAGCGTGGTTATCAAGGGTAACGGTACAAGCCGTACCCTGATTGCAATGACGGGGCAGTCCGACGAGGATCTTCAGGAGCGCGGATATTCATACGTTTTCGGGTATACCGACGAAAACGGAGACCATGCCCTCGCCCCGACTCCTTACCGTTACAATCATTTTACAGCTGAGCAATTCAATAACGGTACCCGCGATTTCTGGTGCTATTGTCAATGGACCTATCCTGACGGTTCAATAGTGACAAGTGGAAAACGCTATCTCAGCGGTATGCTTGACGGTGAATTCAATGCTTCAGTCTTTGCCGGAGGCCGTGGCGACAGCTCGGGTATAGGTGCCGTTGAAATTGGCGGTCTGTACAGCGACGGCTACATCTTCAGAGCCGAGCCGGTAGAAGCTGCGGAAGCTGCGGTGAGAATCTATTCGTCGGAAGGACGCATAGTTCGTTTCGTTGAATATCCGCGACAGAGCAGTTTCGACGAACGCATAGATTTTGGCGGTCTTGATGCCGGAATGTATATTGTGGAAATTCAGGTAGGCGGTCTCCGCACAGTAAAGAAAGTTGTTGTCGATAACAAGTAGTGCCCAATGAAAACAATGAAAAGAATCTTCATATCGATGCTTGTTGCCGCATCCTTCCTGCCTTCGACGGCTCAGAAGATGAGTCTTGGCGAAGAGCATCGTCTGAACCTTGATGTGCTGAGAATGCTTGAAGCGTACGAGGCGAGTGCCACTCTGCGCAACAATGACGATGCCGCAACCTTCGGTGCGCTCTTCTCTAATGAAAATGTAATGATTTTCAACGATCTTCTCGGTGTTTCGGACGCTCCGGAGCTTTCCGTTGCCGACTATGTTTCTCTGATGCGGCGTTCTGCCAATTCGCCGATTGTTACTCTGCGCAATGTACGCAAGAAAAACATAGAGGACGACGGTGACAAGTGGATTGTCACACTTACATTTGACAAGGAGATACGCTATACCAACAAATGCGGTGCAATTCTGTCGTCGAAAGGCTACTATGGCAAGGATTACAACATGGAGGCCCGTATAGCACGCGACAAGAATACCGGGGAATGTGTCATAGAGTCGCTTTCCGGCTCTATTGACAGCGAGTTGCCGCGTCTCGACGACAATTTCGCCATTCTCGAGATTAACGACCCGCGCGACCGCAAGGTTACGAACTATGGCAAGCCTATAACATTCAATACCTTTGATCAGGCTTTTCTTCCGGTACCTTACAAACTGGCTTTCTACGATGACGACGCCAATATGAAAGTGGTGCGTCCCGATGTCAACTGCAACAGGATAAATCTTACATACAAACCTCTCCGCTGGCGGTTGAAACCGCACTATGATCTTTCAATAGGAGATTATTACAGTCTCGGCAGCATGCCCCCGGGAATGTCGGCAAAAAGTTCCGATTCGGAATTCGGTCTTGACTTGGGTTATATCTTCCCGTCGAAAGGCAAATTTAAGGTCGGTTTATTCTTGGGAGTGGGCTTTGCCACGTCCAAACTCACACTGACGGCTACAGACCGGAATTTTGATATAGACGAGAGTACCGACGTCGACGGGGATGCATATATCCGTCAGGTTACGGTAAGCAACATTGAGCAGAGCCACAAGATACAGAATATCGTAGTTCCACTCTATTTTGATTTTGAATACCGTTTTCATTCATATGTGTCCGCTTTCTTCCGTCTCGGCGGTAAAGCATATATAAATATGGGCAGCAAGAGCGATGGTATGAGTGGATCCGTGACTGCGGCCGGTCTTTATCCGCAATACGAGAATCTTCTGATTACGGAAAACTATATCAACGGTTTCGGCACCTACGATCTTGCCGACGCACCATTTATTGACGAGCCGGTTTATAATGCAGCTACGTTCGACGCTTTCGGCGGGATAGGTATTCGCGGCAAAATCTATGGTCCTCTTTCTGTGGAAATCGGGCTTAACTACCAGTATGGTATTATGAATGCCATGGATAGTGGAGATGGAAATTCTAATATTGTAGAATATATCAACGGCAGCAATTGTGTGAAAAACCTCGCGCTTGAACTCAATCAGGTTAAACGATCGGGTTTGAAACTTAGTATCGGCCTGATGCTTAAATTTTGAACGGTATGCAGAAAGTATATAAATGTAATAGTTGCGGCGTAAGCTTTATGGCAGAAGAAAGCCCGAGAGTCGTATGTCCGCATTGCCAGTCTGACGATACAGAACCTGAAAAGGAAGGGAATCCAATGAAAAAAATAGTGATAATAGCGGTCTGTGCCTTTGTGTTTGCTATAGGCGTAGGAATGCTGATAGGTTTTTTAAAGAAAAACAATGCAGACAAGGGTAGTTCTGAGACTATTGTAGCGGACGATGAAGAGACTGTTGTTATGGAATCACGGGTGGACGATGTCGAACCGGCTGTAGAGGTTGTTGTAACTGATACGTTACTTGAAGGTATTGATGCAACGCCATTGGAAGGGCTTGACAGTCAGTCCACGGATATTGCGGTAGAGGAACCGGTGCAAGCCGGTCAGGCCGCGCCCAAGGATGTAGAAGATCCTATCTCGAAAGAGCTTCAGAGAAAACAGGAAATAGATAAGGACCGGAAAACCGCGGAAACCAAGGAACAGTTATCCCCCGCAGCCAAGCCTCAGGAGCCGGCAAAGCTGCCGACAGCCGAAAAGCTTACTAACGGACAGGTGCAGGCTCTTATCAATAAAGTGCTTTCAACAGGCTCAGCCTCGGCTCTGCTCGGCGCCAAAGGCGTAAGCAATACAGTATCATTCGATTATGTCGATACAGGGGGAGAGACAATCCCCGGCGGTGTAACAGGACTCAAGAGCGGTGTCGATATGCTTGGTTTCAGCGGATATACTGTTGTCAGTGTTGGATATGACTCCCAGAATAAGGTAAACCGTATCACACTCCGACCGATAAGATAACGACGGATGGAAAGAAATTTCAAATGCCGCGACTGTGGCACCTTTTTCACCGCTGACGACAGCAAATGGGTTGACTGTCCCAAGTGCGGTAATGACAATATCGAGATTGCAGGGAAGCAATTGCCCTGGAATAGAATCGTTATTGTTGTTGTCGCTGTTCTTGCTGTTGTCTGTGCCACGTGGTTTGCCGTAAAATTCCCGGTGGGAAATGGCACGGAGGGAAAGGCGGCGGAGACTATGGCAGTCGATACTGTTGCTGTAATTGAGCAGGTGCAGTCCGAGGAATTCGAGGTTCCCGTGCAGATCGACATAACGCCTTTCAATGTCAAGGCGTCCGAGCCCAAAGCGGACAAGGAGAGCCGTACCTATAGTGTAAAAGCGGAGGCTCTTTATTTGCCGGATGGCTGTTCTACGGAGTTCAGGATATATGACTATGGAACACGTGGGCTGGTTGCAAGTAATAAAGACGGTAGATTCATAGGGTTGCCTGCATCGTCCGATGAAATAGGGTCGTATATAATTACGGTGTATGCGCTGAAAGGAAAGCAAATTGTCGATTCTGCAACCTGCGATATTTCCGGGTGTGTGAAGCTTCCCGATCCG
Source organism: uncultured Muribaculaceae bacterium (assembly GCA_910576775.1). Taxonomy (GTDB): domain Bacteria; phylum Bacteroidota; class Bacteroidia; order Bacteroidales; family Muribaculaceae; genus CAG-873. The sequence goes on from CAJTJV010000007.1 coordinate 51,357, forward strand.
GGTATGGACAGGCTTGGAACGGATCAGCTTCAGTCACTTGTAGATAAAGCTGTCGCCGAAGGTAATGTAGGTGTGATAACCGGCAACGAGGGTGTAAGCCCAGAGCTGACACTGAACTATGAGGATCTGCGCGGTGAATATGTGTCAACATCCGTTTCAGGTATGATTTCCGCTTTGGAAATGCTCGATCTGTGGAGTGGATATACAGTAGTTAAAGCCGATTATGATTCTATGAACCGTGTGAGCCAAATCACACTCAAACCAATATGGAAATAACTCAAGCAATGAAAAAGATATTATTACTGCTATCATTTCTGTTCGCGGCCGTTTTCGGAGTCGTCGCACAGGAAGAGACTGATGGACACGACAAGGGTGCCCGCGATTTTCGTTTCGTATATATCGCGCACGATGTCAATACTCCGGTGCAGCGTCTGATAGAGCGTCTGAAAGATTACCAGAACAATGCATTCGAGGAAGGCGAGGATGTTATCTTCTATCTTTCTTCGGGTACGAATCCTATCATTGTGGAATACAATGTGGGCCGCGATAACAAAGCCGATTTCGAGGATGTGCTTCTCGCGGAGCTTAACGAGCGTATATCTCACGATGTTGATGCCCAGACCGATGTGGAGACGATTCTACAGCTTATCGAGAATGCCGATATCATGGACGAGGACAAGAATCTCAGGTATCTTTCCGCAACGTTCAATTTCTATGTTAATCCGAAATACTGGACCCTCGGCAACAACGAGGCTGTGATAGCCCCCCTTTTTTTCGCTCTTGATGTGCCGGCCATGCGCGGCGGTCGCATACAGTTTCAGCTTATGGAAGCAAGAGAGGACAGACTAAAATATCCAGAAGGCAAGCCTTTCGGAGAAAAAAATCTCGACGGTATCAACCAGTTCACAGCTACTGACAAGGTACAATATTAAGCCATTACAGACACTATGATAAAAACCAACCGAATAATAGCATTTCTTATTGCTGCAGGTGTCGGCCTGTCCGCAATAGCACAGACTCAGCTGCCACCTAAAGTGGAGGTATTTATGCCCAAAGCTGTAGCACAAAATATAGTTAGACTCAGCGACCTCAAAGAACTTTCAAAGGATTGGGGACAGAAGAACATCACGAATATGAAACATTGGGTGGTGTATTCCGACCGCGACAGCAACCCGACCTATAACGGCCCGTCGAAAAGTTCGGGAGAGTTCACGAAGCTGAAATTCAACGAGACCTTACGTATCGCCGATATCAAGAACGGCTTCGCTCTGGTGTATTATGAACCGATGAACGGTATCGCAGCTCCCAAGATTTCCACGAATGCCGTGAGCAAAGGGTGGATTCCGATGGAAAATCTGTTGCTGTGGCACTCATGTCCGGTAAATGACAAGGATATTTATCAGAAGGCCCTGCTTGTCGCCAATCTCGACAAGGCAAGCAACAATCTTGACGGTATGGGCTATCGTTATAGCAATCCGGAGACAAAGGAAGGCCAACAGGGTATTGAGACGAACATGAATTTCTACTATGTGATGAAAACGGATCCCAAATCAGGGCTGATATTGCTTTCAAGCCAGTCGAAACTCGACGGTGCCTCGGACCAGATGCTCTATGGATGGGTAGGCAATAATTCATTCACGCCTTGGAACCAGCGTTCCTGTCTTGAGCCGAACTGGGATCCCGAGGTTGTACAGTATCTTAATAATCCTGTCGGAACGGAGTTCAGCGTATATCATGACGCTGCCATGACGGAGACGGCTTCCCATTACAAATATGGTGTTCCTAACAAGAATGACAAGAATCCGAACACCCGCTACCGTCTTGACCCGTATCAGACGCGTTTCCCAATTCTTGAAAATGATTCCAGGAATGACAATGTATTCAAATGCACGACATTCGGTGGCGGCGGACGTAGTCTCAACGGTGAAGACGCAGCAATGACAGCCGAAGACTTACGCGCCATTGAGGAATATACGTCCAAATTGCAGAATATCAACCTGATATTTGTTATCGACGGTACAAAATCCATGAAGCCCTATTTCGCATCGGTCAAGGATGCTATAAAAAAGAGCCTCAATTATTTCGACGCCAACAAGTACAATATCCGTGTGGGTGTTGTGATATACCGCGACTATGCCGACGGGGAAGCCCTCACGGAAGTGCAGCCTCTTGTACGTTATAATGATGTACGTCTTGGTAAGTTTATTGACGAAATAGGAAATCTCGGATATGGTGCTGCCAGTGCCCCGGGCGACCATACACATACTGAGGCTCTTTACAAGGGTATTGAGAAGGCGCTCGATGCCAAGGCTCTCGGCTATACTTCCGAGCAGGAGAACATGATGATGGTTATCGGTGACTGTGGCAACGATCTTGCGGATTCCCAGGCTCTTTCGCAGGAAGAGCTTATACAGAAGCTTGCAGCAAACAAGATTCAGCTTATGTCGTTTCAGGTGCGCAGTACATCAGCCGAACCCTGGCAGCTCTTCATTTCGCAGATGTGCAAACTTATCAAAGGTAACATGGATATCCAGTATGGCAAACTTGGCGCCAAAGTGAAATTTTCGGGTTCGCAGCGCGGTTACGACATCAATAACGGAGACGGCAAGCAGTTCTTCGTAGGTTCGATGCGTTTCGAGGAGGAAGGCAAGGACATGGATGTGAACCAGCTTTCGGCACTTATTACCGCCAATATCGGTAATTTCTCTGAAGCAGTACGAACTCAGATCGACCTTCTGCAGAAAACGAGCAATGAAGGCGGTTTTACCGGCGGAGGTGTCAAGCAGGACAGCCGTATGGACGAAGAATTCGTTATCAGCATCATCGGCCGCGAGCGCTATGAGCGTATGAAGCAGAAGAATGTGGCAATGTCTACAACAGGCTATGCACCCCGTAAGGACCGTAGCGGACGCGAATACTGGAAACCTATAGTATTCATGTCGACAGCCGAGCTTGACAACCTTCTCGAGCGTCTTGTGCCGGTCTACGACCGTGCTCAGGAAGTAAAGGAGACCGACAACCGCAAACCTTATGTAGACGCTGTAAAGGGTCTTCTTCGTGCTATGGTGCCGGATATCACAGATGCCGAGATGGATCAGAAAGGTCTTGACGAGGTTATGAACATGATTTCGGGACTTAATGTCACATCTGACGCCCTCAGCTATTCGCTTCTCGATCTTCAGGATATCCATAAGGTACACAAGGATACATTCCAGAGCCTTGTGAGCGATTTCTGCGACAAATATAAACGCCTGCGTCGCATTCGCAAGTCGAATTATACATATTCATACGTACAGAATGGAACCCGTTACTACTGGATTCCCGTTGACGATCTTCCCTGATAGAACAGAATGGATGCATTATTTGACATAAGAAAGCTCCGTTGCTCATACGACAAGCATTACCGTGAGGGTGAATCAAAGGTAGTTCTTGAAATAGAGCATCTTGTCATCCCGCGTGGAAAGAAGATTTTCATTGTCGGAGAGAGCGGTATCGGCAAGAGTACGATTCTGGAGACACTCGGCATGATGAACAACACTATTGTGCCGTCGGCCGACACCCGTTTCGTTTTCTGCGGCAACGACGACAAGGAGACGGATCTTTCCGCTCTCTGGCACGACCGCAGTGAAAAAAGGCTGTCTCAGTTTCGCCTCAGGAACTACAGCTTTATCTTCCAGAGCACCAATCTGATGCGTAATTTCACAGCCTTTGAAAACATCGCATTTACACGCATGCTTCAGGGTTACAGCGGGTTCCATTGCATCCAACGTACTAAAAAAGTTCTTGCCGAGCTCGGTCTGGACCATATAACACCCGAACGTCTCGCGCAGGAACTTTCCGGAGGCCAGCAACAAAGATTGGCGTTCGCCCGTGCGATACTCCCGGATTTCACCGTGCTTTTCGGCGATGAACCGACCGGCAACCTCGACGGAGAGAACGCTGTGCGCGTCATGCAGATACTTTCCGACAAACTCGACGGACTGAAAGGCGCGTCGGCTGTTATCGTGAGCCATGACATGCACCTTGCAGTCAGTTTCGCCGACGAGATAGTGAAAATCCGCAAGTGTGTCCGTCCAAAAAAGCATGAGTACGACGAAGATATTGCATACGGTTTTATTGATGAAACGTGTGTTTACCGTCCGGATGGGAACCGCACCCGATGGAGCAATGGCGCGGATGAATATGAATCCGATGCCTTTGAGGATTTCTTAAGAAAAAAATAAGAGACAGCAATGTTTACAGAATATCTCCGCCTACTGATAAAACGTGAATGCAAGGAAGTGCTCGGCCGCAACTATGCCAACCTATGGCTTCTTGCGATTGTGCTGATGGCGACTTTCATATCAATAGCTTTCAGCAACGGCAGCATGAAATACCTCTCGGAGAAGATGAACGACCCGTTTACCAATTGGGTGAGCATATCGAAGACTTTCAATGATAGCGATTTCGACGGTTTGCGCCGCGCTCTCGACGAAGAGGACATACAGGAGCATTTCCGGTTCGGCGACGTACAGTCGGACAACTATATGGCATATACTTTTGTCGCCCGTAACCGTAGTCCGCACTATCTTCAGGGCCGGTTCTTCAACAATCTTGACAGTAAGCTCGTGCGTGCCATCCTCGACGACAAGAATGTAATCTCCAACAGTGCCGTCGATTTTGACAAATTGAACGACCGGGCCTTCGGTTTCATTATCACCGGTGATGTCCTCCGCAAACTCGGCTATGACGAGAAGCATATTCCGGCATATATCGATTATCTGCGTAACAGTGCAGGTGCCGATACTCTCGGTCTGGAGATGATAGGCGGCGACAAGGCCTGCCTGCCAATGCCTTTGCTTGGTGTGGTGAAGCGTCTTCCGGGCAATATGGATTTTATATCCTCGCGTTTCTTCCTTGAACAGGATCTGGACGATATCCGCCATCCGTTGAATCTCAATAATCCGGAATATCTGTCTACCCTGACGTATTTCCTTTCCGAAAACATTGCTGACAGCACTTTCGAGAGCGCTGTAGCCCGTGTTGTACCCGACAGCCTTTCCGGTGCATATAAGATATTACCGGATCCGAAGAAAGAGTTGCAGACATGGAAACCCGGTAGAGTAGAATCGGTATTTTTCGACAGTTACGAGCTTCCCGTAAAAGTGTATCAGGATATGGCTGCTGAACTTGGAAAAGAGCTGGGTCCTGATGCCGTACGTCTCTACAGCTATAATACAGGCGAGTTCACGCTCTCGAACAGCCAGTATATATCCGTCAATTTCAACAGTCTCGACAGTATTCGCGCTTTCGAGAGTTTTGCCAATGACAATTACCGTGTAAAGATAGAAATGACTCAGGTTAATGCAAAAGAGAATTTCAATGCAGTTTCCGTTATGGCGAATATTCTCTCCTGGGCCATGATAACATTCTCGCTTGTCTGCATCATCATGTTTATTGTGAATATGCTGCAAAGCTATTTCCAGAAAGTGCGCCGCAATCTTGGCACATTCAAGGCTTTCGGTATAGATTCGGCTGAGCTTATCAAGGTTTATGTCTTTATCCTTGTGTGTATAATCATCGCTGCTATTGTGATAGCATTGGGCGTTTCATGGCTGGTGGAGATGCTTCTTCCGGTATTTGGTGTACTCAAAGACGGACAGTTCAATTATCTGTCGCTATGGAGTTTGAAAACGCTTTGCGCAGTAGCTATTGTCCTCGTGGCGACAATTGTTACAGTGCGCATTGTGATGCAGCGTATGCTGCGTCGTACACCCGGCGACCTTATCTATGATCGAGACTGATATGGCAGACTATATTCAATACGACCCCCGGACCGGTTATGTGTCGCTCTATTGCGGCAATGTCTGGTATGCCTATAAAGCCAATCAGGTGCCGATAGGCCATGGCGGCATGGGCGATGTGCTGCGGGGAAAGAATTTACAGGACGGTACGGCAGTAGCCATAAAACGAGTGCACGACCGCTTCGCCGACATTCCCGAAATACGTCAGCGCGCCCGGGTGGAGGCAGGTTATGCTTTCCGGCATCCGCATCTGGTAGAGATGATAGGCTGCTGCGAGTCGGTGACAGGCCGCGGACCGATATTTATAATATCGAAATTTGTCTATGGCCAGACTATCGACAGTTTTATCAAGGATGTGCTGCGCGATATTGATTATGCCCCCCTCGAAAAGAGAGTGATATCGATGATGATGCCGGTACTTGATGCTCTCGAGTACATTCACGGTCTGAATATTGTCCACATGGATATCAAGCCTAACAATATCATGGTGGAACGCGGCCGCAACGTGCGTCTGATGGATCTTGGTATCGCTTTTACTCCGCGCAAGAACAAGATGGTTGATCTTAATGGCAACTCGTCGCAGTCAGGGCTTATGGGAACGCCGAAATATGCCGCACCGGAGCAGTTCGATGCCGTCAACAACACTATCGACCGTCGTGCCGACATCTATCAGTTCGGCGTCACGCTCTATGAGCTGCTTGCCGGTTATAATCCTTTCAATGCCAATAGTCTCCAAGAGGCAGTCAACATGCATAAGAAAAATATCCTTCCGCAATCGCCTTGTATCTCGGATGCGACTCTCAGGGTTCTACGCAAAGCCGCGCATCCTTCTCTGGAGCAGCGTTACAACAATGTAGGAGAGCTGCGGAATGATTTGCAGGCTGTTTTGGATACCCCGGAACCTAAACCACCTATATTCGACGGATTTTTCGACCGACTCAAACATCGTTTTCATCATTAATAAACCAAGAATAAACGTTTTAACAGCATATAATGGAATTTATCTCAACATCGCTGCCCTATGAGGGTGCAATGTCGTCGCATATCGGAGGCCGAAAGGAAAATCAGGATACTGTAGGCTACTCTGAAACCGGTCGCGGCCTTCTTCTGGTTGTCTGCGACGGTATGGGGGGCGGCCCTGCCGGCAAAACGGCATCAGCCATCGCTGCCAATGCCATCATAGCATACGTGAAGGCCGGTAAACCGATACCTCATTTCGTGGAGAACCTGCTCGGGATTGCTCCCTCCGCTCCTGTTCAGACGGAGACGAAACCTTCCGACGATTCCGAGCCGCCGCTTCCCGAACCGAAAATCGGGGAAGAGACCGTGGCGGACAACAGCACAGTTCTTCGTGATGCTGTGAAATATGCCAATGCATGTCTCAGCGAGGCTATTGCCCTTCATCCGGCATTCCGTGGAATGGGAACGACGGCTACAGCTGTGTTGATTGACAATAAGTGTGCCGTTCTTGCACACGTCGGAGACAGCCGTATATATCAGTTGCGTTCGGGGCGTATTGTGTTCCGCACCGCCGACCATTCGTTTGTGGGACAGCTTGTCCGTGACGGTAAACTGACAGAGGAACAGGCCCGCCTGTCGGCGAAATCGAATATCATCACACGGGCATTGGGCGTGGACAGCGATGTAGATGTGGATATAGATGTGCGTCCATATGAGAAAGGCGATCGTTTCGTTCTATGCACTGATGGTATCTGGGGTGCTATGCCTCAGCCTGAATTGGTAAAGGAACTGTCGCAGAAGGCTGAACTTGGAGGCGTACTTGATTCCGTCAACAGCAGTGTCGATACTATAGGTATTGGCAAAGGGGGGCACCATGATAATTTCTCGGCCATTATAATGGAAACTAAAACTAACTCTATACTTAAGGATCAGATGAGCAAAAAAATAAAGATAACAGGAATTATTCTCGCGGCATTGTGCTTTATAAGCATACTGACAAATATCATTCTTATTTCGAACCGTACGCCTGCGCAGGAGAAGCTCGACACTCTCCAGTGCCAGAACGATTCTCTCAGAAGCGACACAGCGAAACTCGGCAAGAATCTCCGCGAGGCTCAAGGCAAGATCAACAGTGTGATAGAGGTTGTGAATACAGCCGGCAAGTAATGCCTCGGCGCCATCTACAATGAAATAAAACCATATTCGATATGAAAGTACTCTCAATAGGTCGTAATCCGGACTGCAATATTGTATTCAGTGATAATATGGTGAGCCGGCGTCATGCTCTGCTCAAAGTATATCCTAACGGTAAATACGAGATTGTAAGTCAGGGACCCAACGGCACCACAGTCAACGGAAATCTGATTGTTCCGAATCAACCATATCCGCTGAAACGCGGCGATATGGTAATTTTCGCAAGCCATAGCAAGCTTGACTGGCGCAAGGTTCCCGACCCGCTCAAACCCTATAAAATCGGTGCGACAGCATTCGGTGCGGTGGCAATTGTAATTGCGGCCATTCTGCTTGTAAATTTCTTTGTTTTCGATTCCGATGATGTATATGAAGGTGGCGGTACTCCAGTAGAACTTGCGCCAAATGATACGACGGATATGGAGAATATTGAAAGTCCGGATAATGTAGATAATAAGGATGCAGAGCCGGAAGAGGGCAAAGAGGCTGCTGTATCGACCGATGTTTGTACAGGCAATGATAAGGGAACTGACATAAAGACTACAGAGACCGAGAATACGGCGGTCGACCCAATACAGGCAGAGATTCTTCGCAATGAGAAGGCAAGTATTGAACGTAAAAAAGCGCGGGAGAAACAAAAGAAAGGTAAATCCAAAGCTCCGGCAACTACTGCTCCTGTAAAAAAAGAGAATAATGTTCCCGAAGTATCCAAGACAGTGGATGCTGAAAAAAAGAATACAGAGAAAGCCTCGGAGAAGACCGAACCTGGATCTACTGTTGCCAACCCTCGTCTGTAATAAGAAAACAATATCAATTATTCACATAAAATCAAAGCTATGAAACTAATTAAAATCGGTAGCGCTCCTAACAACGACATCGTTATCAACAGTCAGTTTGTAAGCGCGCACCATGCGGACCTTACTCTTCTCGACGATGGTCACATTCTTATCGAAGATAAAGGGAGTACAAATGGTACTTTTATCGGTGCACAGCACCGTAAACTTACTCCGGGGCAGGAAGTCCAGATAACCCGTGGCTCCGTTGTGCTACTGGCCAACGAGAATCTTCCCTGGGCGCAGGTTCCCGTACTTAAGAACGAGGCAGGGCAGTACAAGGCAATTGTCAATATAGGCTCCAACTACCGCAACAATTTGGTTGTGAACTCACAGACAGTAAGCCGCTACCATGCTACCATGAAGATCGAGAAAGGTGGCAAAGCGTGGCTTACCGATAACGGAAGCACAAACGGCACGGAGGTTAACGGTCAGAAGATTGCCGCCGGCCAGCCGGTACGAGTAAAGAAAGGCGACAATATTGTTGTCGGTTCCGAAGATATAACATCGCAGCTTGCACCCTATTTCGGAACCGGCGGTGCTTTCGGCAAGAATCTGCTTATCGCAGTCGCAGCCATTCTTGTGGCTTGCGGAATCGGCGGTCTGATATATTTGCTGATGGGCCCGAAATTGCCTACGGATGCTGTAGTCTACGTTCAGCATTCGTTCAACTATACAATTACACTCAAGGACAATCCCCGCAGTATACCATTGGAGTTTACCACCCCCACATATTATCAGAGCGGTACAGCATTCTTTATCGACAAAGAAGGTCGAATGGGTACTGCTCTCCATGTGGCAAGTCCCTGGAACGAAGAATACTCGAAACAGGTTTACGACGAGCTTCGTAAAATGTGGGATGAATATCTGCTGAAGAATGTTCCTGCCCAACTTACTGCCAACGAAGAATATATTGCCCTCAAGGCTACCGATATCGGTACTGCCATTCTCCAGAACAGTACAAGTCTCGGCGAGGTGAATGTGACTCTCAAGTCCATACACAAAGCACCCGTGAAGATAACCGGTTCCACCGACGACCTCTATATTGCTTATCCCGGCCGCATGTATTCCGCGCTTGATGAGTTCGAACGCGCCAGCATCGATGCAGTGTCGACCAATCCCGACATTGATGTTGCTATTCTCCAGCTCAATACCAAGAAGACTCCGGAAAAGGCGGCCAAGTGCATGTTTGATATAGAGGACGCTTTTGCAGGCAAGCTTGAGCCTATGAAGGAGACTCTCACAACCATTGGATATCCCTCGGGTCTGAGCCGCGCTCTTGATTTCAAGGCCAAGAGTCTTGAGCCTACCATCCGCGAGACAAAGGTTGCCAAGGTGCCCAGCCGCTATACATTCGAGCTTCAGGACGCGTCGACCCACGGTGCCAGCGGTTCGCCTATCTTTAATAAAAAGAACCAGCTTGTAGGTATTCTCTACGGAGGCTATGAAGGACAGGCCGGTACAACGCTCGCTGTTCAGGCACGTTATCTGAAAGAACTATACGACAAGGAAGTAAAATAATCCGTGATGCGTACACGCCCGATATTGCCTTTAGTCGCGGCTCTGGCTCTTGCCGGAGCCACGGCTTTGGCTGCCGAACCGAAAGAAACAATAGAGATGGCGGATGGCTCGGTCTACATGGGCCATACGTCCCGTCAGAATCTTACAGAAAGCAAGTCTCTGTTTCTTTACGACTCCGCAATGATTGTTATGCCGCGTAAGGATATCGGTTCGCTCACACCTCTGGAATCGGATTTCGATAAACTGTCCGAGTCATGGAGGAATTGGTTCGTTGTCAGGCCGCAGTATGTTCATGTCAATGCCGACGGCAAACGCTATGTGAATCTTTACAGCCTTGCCGATAAGGAAGGTGTCAATACAAATATCTTTCTTATTTCACGTAGCCCTGAATATATCAAGTATTATACAATAGCTCCCGGAGGGGCAACGCTTGCGGATGCAGATATAAGAGTTGTGCGCTACGGACGTCGCGATGCACTTGATATAACCGGGATTGTTACGGAGATAGAGACTGTCGACGGAGAAATTGTACGAGGACAGTTGGTTGAAGACAGTGCAGAAGGTAAGGGAATACTGACTGACGGTGATGTGGTGGAGATTGTTCCATCCAATAAGATTGCCTCTTTGCGCCGTCTGCCGCTTGATCCGGATTCCGGAATAGAGACTCAGATTGAATTTCTTGACAAGTTGACTGTCTCGGTTCCGGAGGGTGAGCCTTTGGTTTTAACCGGCATTATCACGTATATGAATTACAGGACAGATGGAAAACCTGATTTATATCTGGAAGTCTATGATCCTTACAAAAAGGGAGAAGAGAATATGCGGGTTGAGACCGTCAGGCTTATGTCGAAAGCAAAATCCCGTAATTCGTTATATACTCCACGACGAGGATTGTTTATTGCCGAAGACAGCGTTGTGTTTGTCAATGGCAAAGAGATGCTTCCGGCTCGTTTCGTTCCTATAAAGGACGGACAGGAATTTCTTGCCGATGAAATTTCTTTGTCACCTGTGGCAGTCAGTCCGGAGAATGGCGAGATTACACTCTCTATGCGTGCTGTCGACGCCAACAATAGGATAACGCTTATGAGTATCCGGACACATACCGATGGTGATATTGAATCTTATAAGTTCAATTATCGCGATATTGTCGAGAATGCTATTGAAGGAGACCGTAAGGTGAGCCGTAATGGTGTTGCAAGTATTACGTATACCGGACTTACCGACGGGATATACCTTGTTTTCAATCAGAATACTAAAAAGGCATATGTGTTTCAAGTCGGAGAGGAAGATGTGGAAACAGTAGGCTGAGAATAATCATCATAGAAAATCGGACGGTCCCACGAGGAGGCCGTCCGGTTTTATTTTTTACGATATTTATGCGTTGCGATATAGGTAATAGTGGATGCCTTTGGTATCGGCAATCTCCACAAGACCGTTGTTGTTCGGGTTAATCATCTGTAGATCTCCGAGGAAGCGGCTGCCGTTATACAGACGCAGGGCACCATTGACGGTTTCGAAGCGTGTCGCTCCGAGGAATGAACCGTCGAAGATTCCGTTTGAAGTCAGTTCGAAAGTTTTGTACGGGGCTTTGAATGCTTCGATCTGGCCATTGACAAGACGGTGTGTTACATTGAATTCTGTGCCGACGTAAGGTTGCCACGTCTGGTCGATTGTGAATACGGGAGCGCTTTCTGTTTTTGCCATTGGCGTGGTTGCGGGAGTCTGTTCCGCTATCGGGGTTGAAATGGCGGTTTGAACGGTATTGACAGGGTGGTTGCGCATGTCTATATCGAGTTGCTGAGCGGGTTTGGATACCCAGCTGAGGAATTTGTGGAAAGGTAGGAGGATGAGAGTCAGGCAGTCGCGGATGAAGGATATGAACAACGGGGAATAGTAAGTACTGATGAGGACTCCGAAGAACGCGATGAAGGCTGCGCCTGTGGATTCGTTTGATAGGCCTACGATAAGCGCGATTATCGCGGCAATGACACCTACGAAATAGGAAATGAATATAGCGCCGTCGATAAGAAATTCAAAGATTACCTTTTTGCAGAAAGACAGATAAGGCCAACGGCTGGTATACTTGAGAATGTCGAGGCTACAGGCGTTATGGTCGCCGGCAAGACGGTTTGCTGCTGCGGCCCAGAATTCGAAGGGGCAGATGAACAGGATATAGACAAGTGATTTGAAGAAATAGACAAGAGCGGATACGATGTTTGTACCCAATTGCTGATAGGGACTCTGTTGTCCGTAGTTGTACTGATTCATGAAAGTTTTTTTATTGGTATTATAAAAAAGGTTTAAACTATCGCAAATATAGAGAAATAAAATGAATTTGCAAAAGGCGGTTGAGTAAGGACATTATAAAAGCCGCATCGGTTGACGGTGCGGCTTTATAGGTGCAATGTATCGGTTATTTGACGAATGCTTTTATGGTTTTGTCGCCACGTCGGATGATATATACGCCAGTGGAAGGTTTGGTGACAGGACGTCCGTATATATCGAAATACTCAGCGGAGATGCTCTCTGTTGTGATTTCATCAATACCGGATGAAATACCGAAAGATACAGCAAGTTTGGAGTAGATGCCCGGCATATCGAAGGATGTTTCTCCGACAGTTGTCTCGCCATTCAGCGAATAGGATTTGAATTCATAACCTTCGGCCGGAGTTGCTATGATATTCAGTTTGATATACTTTGGAACTTTTGAGCCGGTGGTGTATTCGTTTCCACTTTCATCGACAACTTTTATTGTACCGTTGGCGCATGGCAGAATGTCGAGATATGCATTGTCAGCTCCGCCGTTCGTCCCTTGGTGCGAGGGAGTCCACAGACGGTCTTCTGCAATCGAAGAGTCGGCACGCATTGCTTCGTTAGCCTCGCGGTCGCCGGCGCGGTATACCAGAAGATTATATGGCAGTTGTGTGCCGGGTACGCCGGTCTCTCCGTTATCGGTGCGTACAGGCAGGGTGTAGTAGAAATCGTTCATCTGTTCGGCGTTCATGCCGTTGCCGGTCATTGAGATGTTCTGCAGAGCTGTATGCTCCGATAGATCGATGCTTTTTATAAGATTATCCGCAAATCCCAGCTCCGTCAGCAGCAGGTTGTGGGATAGGTCAAGGTTTGTGAGGTCGTTTGCCTCTACCGACAGTCCGGTGAGCATAGTGTTTGCCGCAAGGTCGATAGATGTCAGTTTGTTACGGCTTATATCGAGTGTAAGGAGCTGTGGCGCGTTATTAAGTTCGATTGATGTGAGTTGGTTCCCTCCGGCGTTGAGCCAGTGGAGCGAGTTGTTTCCGCCGAGGTCGAGGGTCTGCATTTTGTTGTTGTGTATGTCGAGATACTGCAAGTGCGGAAGCATTGAAATGTCGAGAACCTTGCGGAGGGCGATATTGTCGTCCGGGTCGCCGAAGCCGTCGCTGTAGGCCTCGAGCCAGATCAGTGCTGTGTTGTTGCTCAGGTCGAGGGTGCTGAGATTAGTCATTGAAATGTCGAGAACCTCGAGTTTTGTGTTTTTGGAGAGATCGAGAGCTGATACGGGACACCAGAAGAGGTTCAGGTATTTGAGGTCGGGGTTGGAAGATATGTTGGCGGAACTTATCGCGTTATCCCATAGACCGAGGAATTCTCCGTCGGGACCAAATCCGCCGAGGTCTATTGCGCTTACATCGCCGTATACTGTGAATGTGCCGTTAACCGGAGTACCTTCGATGCGGGTCCCTTTAAGTTCAACGACACCGGTTTCATATTTGCGCAATCCGGAGTATTCCGTCCGTCCGCCTGTGCCCCAGTCTACGGCAACTGTTCCGTTTTCTTCAGCTGTCATGACGAGCATGGTTATGTTTTGGCCTGCGGGTGCCGTGAATGTCATGGATGATTCTGCCGGCGCGAAATTCACCTTGATGTCACACGGCTCGGAAATGATGAACCAAGGGGATGCAATCTCTTTGTCACCGACAGTGACACTCTTGAAACGCAATCCCTCTTCCGGATATGCGTGGATATGTACGGGGATGCCTTTAAGGGCTTTTGTCGATACGCTGTTCATGGTTTCAAACCATTCTGGCAGCCATTGGGAGATTATGAATTTGCCGCCTTCAGTCTGCATTACATCGAAATCATAGTTCATCACATAGCCCATGTAATCCCATAGCTTTACAGAGCCTTGTTTGTTCTCTCCTGTGTCGGTTGCATCAAGGATATTGACATCAATGGGGTCGTGGGTTGCTGTACCGTCGCCTTCGATATCGATTTCCCAATGTTGGTCGGTTTTGCGAAGCCTGTCGAGGTCGGCGTGTTCGGCATTGGAGCCGCTCAGGTAGAGGCGGGCGTTGCGTTCACGGCCCGATGGCATTGTCTTGCAGGTATATGCCATCGATTCGTATGTGAAATTGGGGCAGTCGCGCAGGTCGATGCGCATCATGCGATCCTGTTGCTGTCCGTTGAAATCGACGAACTCGAGTTTTGAATTGGAAGCTCGGAAATCGTTGAGGTAGAAACTTTTATATAGGTCAACACGGCTAATCTGCGTATCGGAGATATTAAGTGATTGCAATCTTGGCAGTATGGTCAGGTCGATTTTCGAGATTGGATTGCCATTGATGTAAAGATCCTGGAGTGCGGCATTTGCCGACAGATCGATGGAGCTTATGTTGTTGTCGCCGATGTTAAGAGTCTGCAATTCGGGGTTTTTCGAAAGATTGAGTTCCGAGAGTCCACAGCCTGAAGCGTATATTTTAGTTATCGCCGGGCATGCTGTCACATCAAGTTCGGTTATATATTTATTGTTCGATATGTCCAACTGGTTGAGCGCAGGATAATTGCCGAGGCGGAAATCGTCGCCGTCGTTTGTCGTAAGTATATTGTTGCTCAGGTCGAGAACCCGAAGTGCAGGTAGATCGACGGGATAGAAATGCGACAGCATGCAGTTGGCGATTTTTATCTGGCGCAGTTTTTCGCGTGATTCTTCCGGAGCGCAGATAAAGACGGACGCAAGGTTGGGGCAGTCGTTCAGATAAAGATATGTAAGCTCGGTTAGGTCGCGGGCGTCGAAACATATCAGGCCATTATTACCGCTCAAGTCGAGGTCGACAAGTGTTGATCCGGCTTTGTCGAGCGACATGTTCGCCATGTATGATGTAGAGTTCGAGAGTCGGTTGTTGCTGAGTTTCAGTTCTGTAAGCGGGGTTGGCGTGAGGAGCTCGAATGATTCGATCTCGTTGTTCTGGAGCTTCAGTTTCTCGAGCGATGTCATACCGTCGACTTTTGCCGATGTAAACCCGGCTTCGGAGCATTCGAGTTGTGTGACGTCACCTTTGATAGTGATTGTGCCGCCTTCGACAGTACCGTTTACTTTTCGGTTGTATGCACCTTGGGCAGGGTCGATAGTTGTTTTTGTTTCTACACCGTTACCCCAGTCGACAGTTACAGGTTTGTTTTTAGACAGAACCTGTACGGTCATTTTAATTTCTGTGCCTACCGGGGCATTGGTTGTCAATGTGATGGAGCCTTCGGCCAATGCAATCATTGAAAACAATGATGAAAGGAAGAGGGTAGAGATTCTTTTCATTCTTTATATTGAAATTTGTATTTGGTTTATAACGGAAATGTACTTTATGCAAAAGTACAAAAATTAATCGGATTCAAATCCGAAATACAGCAAATATAGAAAAAGGGTAGAAAAAAGTATGGATATAAGTGTCTAAAGGACGTTTTTTTTGCGGCCGCTGATAAAGGCTATCACGTCGGTCTGTACTTTGGAGTGGAAAATGTGGTTTCCACCCATATAAAGTCCGAGTGCGACTGTTATTTCTACGCACAATTTCAGCCAGGAGGCATCGCACATGGAGCCTGCATAAAGCATAACCGGTATTATAAGTATTGTCTGGGCTATGTAGGGAGTCATGTCGGTAATGAATTGCCTGAGTCCGACGCCGGTGAGACGAATTGTGGTTGCAAGAGATGCTATCCAGGTGATAAACGATGCCGCGAGCTGACCATAAAGTAGAATCTCGATGCCAAGTACGGGTTGTCCCGGAGTACTTATATTCATGAAAGGGAATGTGACGGCGAGGGCGATGATTGCGGCAGTGTCCCGTACGATTTCGAGTTTCATGATCGCCGAGCCGTGGCCGAGGGCAAGGAGATAGTTGCTGTAGAGTGAGTTGAGGACTGTGAATACACCTCGGAGAATAAGAATCTGAAAGAGAATTATCGAGGGATCCCATTTCAGACCGAATAATGTGTGGAATACCGGGGTCGCCATTGCCATGAGTCCAAACATCATCGGAAAGAGAATATATGCTGTGAAGCGGTTGATTTTCGACACCATAGCAGTGAAAAGCACATTGTTGTCCTGTACTGCGGAAAGCGGGGGGACGAAAGACGATGTGAAAATCTGTGACAATGATGCTACCCCCATTGTGCTCCATTTGTCGCTCTGGGTATAATATCCGAGTGCGGTGAGGCTCACTCTGTTACCTATTACAAGAGCATATACTTTTTGAAAAAGAGTATTCAGAAAACTTGAGAACAGCATCTTGCTTCCAAGCCCTGCGAACGATTGCAGCGATTTCCATGAAAAGCGCCACAAAGGTCGCCAGCCCGACGATGTCCATAGCACAATCGATTTAACAGCTGCTATTATTACAGACTGCCATACGATTGCCCAAGCTCCATAGCCTGTGACGGCAAGCCATATTCCGATGACAGAGCCAATGATAAGACCGAGAGCGTTGGATGCCGCCACCATACGTACATCCATGGCTTTCATCATCCTGTTGGTCTGGACAATGCCGGCGGAATTGAAAATCAGGCACAGGAACATCACCCTTGCCAGTGGGACAAGGCGCATGTCGCCTTGAAAACAGTCTGCTATCAAGGGTGCTGTGATAAAAAGAATTGTGTAGAGAAGAGTAGATATGATCAGATTGAACCACAGCACAGTGGAATAGTCGAGGCGAGTCGGGCGCTTGCACTGCAGAAGAGCATAGGAAAAACCGCTGTCGATAAGGAGGCTTGCAAATGCCTGAAAGACGAGCAGTGCTCCCACAAGACCGAATTCTTCCTGTGATATCTCGCGGGCAAGCACAATACCGGTTACCGCGTAGAGTATCTGCGTGGAAAGCCGGTCGATGATGTTCCATTTCAGCGAGTGGGCTGTTCTTGTCTTGAGATCTTTCTTTCTTTCGATAATGATTCGGTTTATATTATGCCGGGAAACTTGTTCGGGAGGTTCGTCCTTTATATGTTAACGGTCTTTTTTATGATAAAGTGTATATGCTAATCCGTCGGAATATGGAATAGCCTTAACGCCAATACTGCGCATTGTCACTTTCGGAGAACCGTGGTATATCACTTTACCGGAGCCTGCACCATAGACACGCAGGTTTTCGGTGGGCTTGCATTCGATATTTCCTGAGCCGAATACGAAGCAACTCATATTGACTGACTCGAGATCTTTGGCGTCGACAGGTCCGCTACTGACATTATTCAGTTTTGCCTTGCGTGCTTTACCGTCGATTGCTATTGTGCCGTTTCCTGCAGTGATACCGGCTTCGAGGTTCTCGCAGTTGAGTGCGTATATTTCTGTTTTTCCGTTGCCGATCTGCTGAGCCTTGAATTCTTTCAGTGGAATGCTGGCATCAAGGTGCACGGTGAGAATTGAATCTCCGCTGTTGCTTGCTTTCCGGAGTGCGGCAGAGTACACTTTGATTTTAGGAACACCCACAATTGCTTTTTCATCGCTGTCGGTGCGGATAGTCAGTCGGTTGTTTTCGTTAGTGAACATGATATGCGATGCCATTTCCGGCATGCAGGTGAAAACAGCCCATCCGGCAGAGTCGGCACGGCAGTAATATTCTACAGGCACACCGTCGACCACCGACAGTTCTCCGAAATCCTGTACGTTTAGTTTATATTGTGCAGGTTCGCCGTCTGCGGCAAATGCCGGAATCATAGATGCTAATACAATGATGAACGAAAATAAATGTTTTTGCATAATGTAGATTGTATTTTATGAATCATTCTAATGTATTGTTGTCAGTCAGGTTGGGGATAATATCATTTTCAATAAAAGAGAGGACTTTCTCGAGTTCGTCGAATGTCGCCGCCTGAAGCATCTTTATCCTTGTGGGTCTGAAGCCGGGGATACACTTGAACAGAGGCGATGCCGCCAGATGTCGTCTTATGTGGAGGATTCCGCGGTATTCGTCGATGCGCTCGATGCTTTCCCGTATTTGTCGGCGTAGCAGTGAGAATTTTTCCGCTACCGGGATAGAGGTTATCTCGCCGGTCTCCATGAATGATTTCATTTCTCTGAAAATCCATGGCGCCCCGATAGATGCCCGTCCTACCATAATTCCGTCAATTCCATAACGATTGAAAGCCTCTTTAAGTTTATAAGGATTGGTTATATCGCCGTTTCCGATTACAGGAATGTGTAGATGCGGATTTTCTTTCACCCGTGCTATTTCCGTCCAGTCGGCTTCTCCCGTGTACATCTGTGAGCGTGTACGTCCGTGAACTGTAAGGGCTGCAATACCGCAGTCCTGTAACTGTTCGGCCAGCCCGACAATGATTTTGTTGTTGCAGTCCCATCCGAGTCTTGTCTTTACAGTGACAGGTATGCTTACGGCATTCACAACTGAACGGGTGATTTCGAGCAGTTTAGGAATATCACGCAGCATTCCGGCTCCGGCACCCTTTCCGGCCACTTTTTTCACAGGACAACCGAAATTGATGTCGAGGATATCGGGATGCGCTTCCTCCACAATTTTTGCGGCTTCTACCATCGGTCCTACCTCTTGGCCATAAATCTGTATGGCCGTGGGCCGTTCCGCGGCATTTATATGAAGCTTGCGTGTCGTTGCTGCGATATTGCGGATGAGGGCATCGGCGGAGACGAACTCGGTATATGTCATGTCAGCTCCCTGTTCTTTGCATATAAGCCTGAAAGAGGCGTCTGTGACGTCTTCCATCGGGGCAAGCATAACGGGTTTGTCGCAAAGTTCGACATTTCCAATCTTCATATCTTTTCCTGTTTTTGAAATGCGTGCAAAATTAATGAAAAAAAGCGACAGATATTCGCTGATATGATAAACGAAACAATTATGTGGTATTTATAGCTATAAAAGCCTTCTCAGAATATGCCCTGAGGCTTAAACAAAAAAAATTATCCGTCATCACGACGAATAATCTTTTCACCTTAAATCTAATACCATGAAAAACTGATGCAAAGTTATAGGTTTTATGTTTTACAACATAATTTTATGTCATGAAAATGCTTGGTGTTAACATTTTTTATAAATTAGACTGCGAAATGTCCGAAAAAGATGGAAAAATCAGTCGAATCTTGAACAAACTTTAAAAAGCTTGTGTTTTAAATTCAACCGCACGGAAAGAGGGATTGAAAAGCCGTCCGGGAAACTGATTAAAAAACAAGTCAAACTACTACACCTAACAAAAATGAAAAAGAACGTATTATTCACTTCTGCTGCATGCTGTGCAATGTTAGTGCCGGCTTTCGCAGCCCAGGCACAGGACGAGACTGTTGTTGTGGAAGAAACCGCTATTGTGACGGATGTTCCGTGCAAGACACATTATTATGTCGATAAGAAGAATAACTGGTTCATCCAGTTCGGCGCCGGCGCTGCCGTTCCTTTCATGGAAGGCCGCTCCAAAGGCGAACGGAAAAGTCATTTCAGCTGGAACTATAATGTAGGTTTCGGCAAATGGTTCTCTCCTTATATGGGATGGCGTCTTTCTTTCCAGGGAGGACCGCTGCATTACCAATATGGCGACCAGATGAATAAGTTCAATTATGTCACCGGAAATCTTGATTTCATGTGGGATATGTTCAACTCTCTCGGCGGAGTGAACAGCAAGCGCGTATTCTCAATTGTTCCCTTTGTAGGTCTCGGTGGTACGTATGCGTGGCATTTCCGTCCTAACGATGCAAATGTAATCGACCGCGACGGCAAACCTCGTACTTGTTCGTGGACGCTCCCGGTATCGGGTGGTATCCAGCTTCGGTTCCGTCTCTGCAAATATGTAGATTTCTTCGCTGAAGGCCGTGCTCAGTTCTATGGAGACAATTTCAACAATATCGCATATGGCCGTCCCATCGATATCAATGTAACTGTCAACGGCGGTTTCACAGTGACTTTCGGAGGCCGCGACTACCAGCAGTACAATCCATGTGACTATCTTGGCTATATTAACAACCTCAACAGCCAGGTTAATGACCTTCGTGGAGCTCTCGCGACAACATCTGCCGCTCTTGCAGCAGCTGAAGCACAACTCCCGTGCCCCGAAGTGGTTGAATCGGAAACAGTCGTTGTTGAATCAGCACCTCTGATGGCTACCGTACGCTTCTCTCTCAATTCTTCCAAGATAACCGATACCGAAATGGTGAATGTCTATAATATCGCCGAATGGATGAAGGCTAACCCCGACCAGAATGTCGCAATCGTAGGTTATGCCGACAAGGACACCGGTACATCGGCTTACAACATGGGTCTGTCCAAACGCCGCGCACAGGCTGTCTACGATACCCTGACAAATAAATATGGTATCAACCCAGACCGTCTTGCAATTCAGGCGGAAGGCTCCGATGTACAGCCCTATGATGTCAACAATTGGAACCGCATCGTAATCTTCAATGTCGCCGAATAAAATCAAGGATAAATCTATTAGGAAATTCCGTTCCGGTATCGGGACGGAATTTTTTTTGCTTATTGTGGACTTTTATGGCATGTGTTAAAGAAAAATGCAACATGAAATTATATTTATCTGGAAAAAGGTATGCTGTGTAATGATTTTTGTTAACTTTGTGGCGTAATGCTGCGCGTTTTTGCTGCATAACGGAAAATCACATTAAATAAAAATGCATATGAAAAAGAAACTTTACACATTGCTATCAGTCGTACTGTTGTCTGTCTCGGCAGTGCCATATGTTTATGGCGCTTCCGGAGGCCACACCGAGTTGTTAAGCGAAAATTTCGCTAAATTTTCGTCGGGATCGTTCGGAGCTCCTGATGAGGATAATGATATTTCCTGGGCCGGAATCAGCGATTACACACAGACTCCCGGTTGGGATGGTGAAGCCCTGTATGCCGCCGGCGGCTCCTGCTATATCGGCATGGCAGGCTTCGGATTTTATCCCGGTTATCTTGTCACCGCGCCATTCGACGGCTCGGTCAATGAAGGCACTTATATAGTGTCGTTCAGAGCCTGCGGTATTGTTGATGATGATTTGGAGGTGAAACGTACGTCTGATTCCAAAGAGACGGTGAAGGTATCGACCGAGTGGAAAGATTATGCAATCACCTTCACCGACGGAGCGGAAGGCGATAAGATAAAATTCACCCCCGTGAATAATCCGCTTTATATTGATGATATTGTTATTTATTATGAAGACAATGCCGAAGATCCTGTCACAGCTCCGGAAGGTGCCGTTCTTTTTGAAACTTTCGATGCTTTCTCCGAAGGAACGGAGGCGGAACCTGTAAAATTCAATGATGAGAACGGTGAGATTCCGGCCGGGTTTACATCGGTTCCCGGATGGAAGGGCAAAGGACTTTTCCAGGCCGGAGGATGTGCGTATTTCGGTCATTATGGTTCGTCGGACGATCCGAAGGGTGCATATCTCGATACGCCGGTGTTGGATTTGTCGGGCAACGGAGGATGCTACACTGTTAAATTCAAGGCTCGCGAATACGATTTCGGGTTCGGTTTCGGATATATAAACATAGGTGTCTACGACGCCACTACAGGACGGCAAGTTTACAATAATTATGCCGATATAACGTCGGAATGGGGCGAAGCTTCCGTAGAATTTACGTCCGGTCTGCCGGCTTGTTACCTGCGGTTTACATCCGGGCTTGGAGAAGCTTATATCGATAATATTGCTGTTGTGCAGCCCCTTTCAGAGGTTGAAGCTCCGCGTGCGACCGGGTGGACAGAGATGCATGCAACAGGCTTTACCGTCGGATGGAATGCCGTCGATGGTGCCGATTCCTACCTTCTGAGTGTGTACAGACACGAAAATACCAAACGGGCATACCTTCTGGAGAATCAGCCGGTTGACGGTACAAATTATACTGTCGAGAATGCTGATATCAGCGCACCTTATTATTATGCAGTGAAAACAGTGCAGGGAGATAAGATTTCAAACGAATCGAATGAGGTAAGAGTTCTCGGTCTTGTCGCGCCTGAACTGCTCGAACCCACCGAAGTGAGTCTTGGAGGTTTTACTGCCAATTGGAAACCATCCGACAGGGCTACGGCCTATGTGCTGACAACATATCTTACGCACCGTGCCGATGATGCCGGGGATTATGTGCTTGTCGAGGAAGATTTTGATGCCTACAGCGGAGGTTCCTTGTCGGAACCGGTGGAAAGTTCACGCCTGAACGGGACGCTTGATGATTACATCTCGCGAGCCGGCTGGTCGGTAGGAATCCTCGCATACACTAACAGTGCCATAGCTCTCGACAACAGATATATATCCGACTACGGCACGTCATGGTTGCATTCGCCGGTGTACAATCCAGGAAATGGAACGCTCAAGTTCGCACTTACTCATAGAGGACTCGGTGTAAAGCAATTCAATGTGGTTATAAGAAGTTCCGACGGCTCAGAGCTATATTCCAAGGAAATGACTGCCATGAACGAATGGCTCGAAGACAAACTTGAAATACCTGTGAATGGAGAGCCGTGCTATGTTTCGGTGGAAGTCCCGGCTTCCGAGAACGGGCTTCTTTTTATAGACGCTCTCAAACTGACATTAAGCCTTGCCAAAGACGAAGAGATAACATTGCCGTATTTTTCTGCGGAGGTGGCATCGTCGGCTGCAAAAGAAATGGTATCAAGGCAAGTTGTAATCTCCGACTGGCCGGAGAGCGATTCATTCAGCTATTCAGTTAAGAGCAGACGAGTTTACTCCGACAGCTATACAGTGGAATATATCTATAGTCTTGAACCGGAGGCGATGCAGGTGGTGCGTCCGGTTCCTGACGGACTTGTGGAAATGGCAACCGCAGCATACGTCAAGGTGGAACGTGGTACTATTGCAGTGACTGCATCATGTGAGACAGCAGTATGCATATATGATGTAAGCGGCCGCATCATATTTAGCGGACAAGGTTCTGTTGTTGTCCGTCCGGACTCTAACGGTGTATTTATTGTAAAGGTCGGTACCGAAGCAATGAAAGTGTCGCTCTGACGCAGTTTTTCGTAATTAATAACAACCGGGATGCCGTAGGATGGTGTTCCGGTTGTTATTTATTGTGTCAGTGCCGCTTTTCAGCGGGAAGTTTTTGGTTGGCCGTCAATGATTATTATAAAGTGGAAAAAAATGACTACTTTTGCATATTAATAAAAAAGCATACTCAGATGATAGATTTGCTGATACCGCTCGCCATAACGGATTATCTTGATGCGGCAACTTTTTTTGACTGGTTTGTACAGAATGCGAGTTATCTTTTCGTGTTTCTTTTCATGGTGATAGAAAGCTCGTTTATTCCTTTCCCTTCGGAAGTCGTTGTCCCTCCTGCCGCGTATCTTGCGATGCAGAAAGGTGATATGAATATTTTTCTCGTCGTGGCGGCTGCCACAGCCGGCGCTCTCGTGGGTGCTCTTGTCAACTATGTGTTGTCCCTTGTGATAGGACGTCCTATAGTTTATGCGTTTGCCGACTCGCGTCTGGGGCATGCCTGTCTTATTGACAGGGCTAAAGTTGAAAAGGCCGAGGCCTATTTTGACAAGCACGGTGCGGCGTCTACTTTCATCGGACGACTGATTCCCGCCATCCGTCAGCTTATTTCTATTCCCGCAGGTATAGCAAGAATGAACATATGGGTTTTCATTCTGTTTACGACTCTCGGAGCCCTTGTGTGGAATGCGGTTCTTGCTGCCCTCGGATGGTGGCTGTCAAGGCAGGTAAGTCTTTCTCAGCTATACGAGGCGGTCGAGAAATATAACTCCTATCTTACTATTGGCGGTCTTGTGCTTCTCGGTCTGTGTGTAGTCTATATTTTATATAATGCTTTCAAGGGCAAGAAAAAAGATAGCAGGAAATGATAGTCTCTCCTTCAATACTTTCGGCCGATTTCGCCAATCTTGGCCGCGATATGACGATGCTTGAGAACAGTGACGCCGCATGGATTCACTGCGATGTTATGGACGGTGTATTTGTTCCCAATATATCTTTCGGGTTCAATATCATAAAGACTGTAGGGCAATACACATCCAAGCCTCTTGACGTGCATCTGATGATAGTAGATCCGGGACGGTATGTGGGACAGGTCCGCGATAGCGGCGCCGCAATCATGAATGTGCACTATGAGGCATGTACACATCTCCACCGTGTAGTTCAGGATATTCACAACAGTGGTATGAAAGCCGGTGTCACACTCAACCCCGCCACTCCTGTGTCGATGCTTCAGGATATTATCGGCGACCTTGAACTGGTGCTTCTGATGAGTGTCAATCCCGGCTTCGGAGGACAGTCATTTATAGAGCATACTGTAAAGAAAATTTCAGAGCTCCGCGCCCTTGTCGATGCGACCGGCAGCGAGGCTCTTATAGAAGTCGACGGTGGAATCAATGCCCGGACAGGCGCACGCTGCGCCACTGCGGGTGCTGATGTTCTTGTGGCCGGAAATGCTGTATTCAAGGCGTCCGACCCATGTGCCGCCATTGCCGAGCTTGCCGCTCTCTGACAGCGGCTTTAGATTATTCTCTCCATTAAACCAATCTCCTTCAGATTTTCATGCAAAGACAAAATTCCCTTAATGAGGATTTTATAAACGATCCTGCACTTGGAGGCATGGGTGCGGAAAGCGCCCCGCGACGCAATCCCGATACAGCTTCCTCGCACGTACGTCCCAAACGCGACAGCGAAGGACCGCGAGCCGGACAACGAACGGCGGCGCGTCCGAGGCAGAAACGGCGTCCTGAAAAAAAGTATAATATTATATCGTTTTTCTGCGATTACCGTACGCATCTGGCTTTCGGCCTGATTCTGTGTATGGTATCTCTGCTGATGGCGGTATCAACGGTCTCTTTCCTTTTCAACGCTTCTGTCGATCAGAGCGTCATGCATGGCCGCACCGTACAGGATGCTCTTGATGCAGGAGATAAAGTAGCCAATGTAGGAGGGCTTCTTGGAGCGCGGGTCGCCGAATGGCTGATGGTCGACAGTTTCGGACTGGCGTCTTTCGTGATGGTGTTCTATCTGTTTGTGATTGGACTGGCGTGCATGCATGTACGCAAATGCAGTTTTTTCAGCCTGACATTCCGTTGTCTGTTTACCACCGCGGCACTTTCGATAATTCTCGGGCTCTTTTCATTAAACAGAGCTGATACTTTCCCTCTTGGTGGTTATCACGGTGAATATATAAACAGAATAGTATTAAGTTATGCAGATGCTCTCGGAGCTTTCGGCTTGTCTGTGTTGCTGGCCGGTTTGCTTATCGCAGTATTCCTCTATCCTATAAAGTCGATGTTCGGATTTATTTCCGGTTTGCTTGCCAAGCTCCGTCCTCAGCCTAAACCGGTTGAAGAAGAGATTGTCGACGAGGAAACAGGCGAAATCGCCTCGATAGATACTTTTGCTCCTTCTGACGATGACGAGAATCCTGAAGAGAATGCTGTCGCGGACGAATCGGAAGAGGATAGTTTGAACGGAGGCGGTATTCCCAAAGAGCATGAACGTTTTGTTCCGGCGCTCGACGTGTTCGACAATCCCGATTTAGACACGATGGGCGATAAGTCGTATGCCGTGGCTGCCGAAATAGTTGAAAAACCGGTAGTGAATGCTACGGACTCCGGTGTTCCGGAGGTTCCGAAGGTTGTCAACGAGGTTCTGCCCGGAGACGGCCCTGAAATGATTGTTGTCAACAACGGACTTGGAGCTCCGGAGCAGAAAGAAGAACCGGAACGTCGTGTTATCCGCGACGGTGATCATATCGGAGTTGACGAGGCTTACGATATCCGTGCCTCCCATTCGCGTTATGAGTTCCCTCCCCTTGATCTTCTTACAGAGCGTCCGAAGACATTTGAAATCAACGAGGAAGAGCAGGCTGCCAATAAGGATCTTATTGTTAACGCCCTCAGGAGCTACAATATAGAAATTGTAAAGATAGAGGCTACGATAGGCCCGACTGTGACACTCTATGAAATTGTGCCTGAATCAGGTACGCGAATCTCTAAAATCAAGGCTCTTGAGGATGATATAGCCATGAATCTGGCAGCCCTCGGTATCCGAATAATCGCTCCTATTCCGGGCAAGGGTACAATCGGTATAGAGGTCCCGAACAAGAAGCGTCAGGTAGTGTCGATGCGAGCCATTCTCGAATCACCTAAATTCAGGAACACAAAGATGCATCTGCCGATGGCTCTCGGCGCCACTATCTCCAATGAGATTTTCATGGCCGACCTTACAAAGATGCCGCATCTTCTTGTCGCCGGTGCAACGGGTCAGGGTAAATCGGTGGGTTTGAACTGTATTATTACCTCGCTGCTTTATTCCAAGCATCCTGACGAGCTCAAGTTTGTGCTTATCGACCCCAAAAGCGTGGAATTCTCGCTATATAACACTATTGACAAACAATACCTTGCCAAGCTCCCGAATGAGGAAGAGGCTGTTATAACAGATTCTCTCAAAGTTGTCGACACCCTTAATTCTCTCTGCGAGGAAATGGAGCGCCGCTATCAGTTGTTGAAGATGACCGGGGTGCGCGTAGTGGAGGATTATAACGAACGTTTTGTCAACCGTGAACTTAATCCGGAATTGGGACACCGCTATTTGCCTTATATCGTGATTGTTGTCGATGAATATGCCGACCTTATCACCGTTGCGGGAAAAGAGGTGCATACGCCAATATGTCGTATTGCCCAGAAGGCGCGTGCAGTAGGGCTGCATCTTATACTTGCCACGCAACGACCATCGGCAGATGTCGTTACAGGTCTTATAAAGAATAATTTCCCTGCGCGTATCGCATTCAAGGTTACTCAAGGCATCGACAGCAAGACTATTCTCGACCGTTCCGGTGCCCAACGCCTTACCGGTATGGGCGACATGCTTGTGATGATTAACGGTGTGATAGAGCGTGTGCAGTGCGCTCTTGTCGAGACCAGAGAGGTGGAGAATATCTGCAAATTCATCGGGGTGCAGCCCGGCTTTGTAAGTTGTTATGAATTGCCGGAACCTGCCATGGAGGAAGGCGGGAGTGATATTCAGAGCGGCGACATAAAGATTACTCAGGAGTTCCGCGAATGTGCTATGTTCATTGCCTCACAGGATTCCGCTTCAATAACAAGCCTTCAGCGCAATTTCTCGGTTGGCTTCAACAAAGCCGGCCGCTATATGGACCAGATGCAGCGACTGGGTATCGTAGGACCTGCCAATGGTGCCAAACCGCGTCAGGTGCTCATGACTCCCGACCAGGTGGCCCGTATCCTTGACTGAACCTCATGCACACGGCATCCGTTTAATTATATTATGCATAATATGGCAAGATTTTTCCGACTGTTTACAATAATGATGGTCGCGATGGCATCGATTACGGTGTCGGCAGCAACGAGCGCGTCCGATATTCTGTCGGCCATGCGCAGCAAGATGGTGTCGGCCAAAGCCGTGGAAATAATGTTTACAATTCCCGGCAATGAAGGTTCCGTGCAGGGAAATGCAGTCCTGTCGGGGGCTTCCTTTATGTTTCATACTCCACAGATGTCTGTATGGTATGATGGAAAGACGCAATGGACTTTTCTGAATTCATCGAAGGAAGTAAGTATAACCGAGCCTACGGCAGAGGAACTCAGTGTCTCCAATCCTTTCGCAATACTCAATAGCTACCATGAGAGCTACAGGGCGCGGCGTCTTGGTGATTCGGATGGCCGCTATCGGGTGGAGCTTACTCCGGTGTCGAAGATTTCAGGAATATCTAAGATTGTAATTTTCTGTGACATAAAGACCAAATGGCCGTCGGCAGTAAAAATAACCTTCGATGACAATCGCCGTATCGACCTCAGGGTAGATTCAATAAAGGCTGTTGCCGCGGTGCCGTCATCGACATTCCGATATGATGCCAAGCGTTATCCGGCATCAGAAATCATTGATTTAAGATAAAACATAACTTATATGAGCGAATTCAAAACAAAATGCCTCATAATAGGCTCCGGTCCTGCCGGCTATACAGCCGCCATATATGCTTCGCGAGCCAACCTCGAGCCGCTTCTGGTGGAAGGCTACCAGCCCGGCGGCCAGCTTACCACAACTACGGAGGTTGAGAATTTTCCCGGATATGTCGAGGGTGTCACAGGTCCCAAACTTATGGAAGACCTTCGCGACCAGGCTTTGAGATATGGTGCGAAGATAATCGGTGGAGAAATAAGTGAGATTGATCTTTCCTCGCGTCCGTTCAAAGCTAGAATCGACAATAACACCCATTATGTCGAAGCGGACACGGTGATTATATCCACTGGCGCTGCAGCCCGTTTTCTCGGTTTGCCCGACGAGGAACGTTTCAAAGGTCTCGGCGTGTCGGCTTGTGCCACATGCGATGGATTTTTCTATCGTAACCGTGTAGTGGCCGTTGTTGGAGGCGGTGACACTGCATGTGAGGAAGCTATGTATCTTGCCAACCTCGCCAAGAAGGTATATATGATAGTTCGCAAGGACTATCTGCGAGCATCCAAGGTGATGCAGAAACGTGTTCTCGAAAATCCTAAAATCGAGGTTCTTTTCAATGCCGTCACCAAGAGTCTTACAGGTGATGACTCCGGCCTTACCGGCGCTGTTGTGACAGTTGGCTATGGAGACAATGCAGATACCGTTCAGATAGATGTCGACGGATTTTTCCTCGCTATCGGCCATAAACCGAATACCGGATTCCTTGGAGGGCAGGTAGAGCTTGACGAAGGAGGATATATAGTCACCAAGGCAGGAAGCTCAGCTACGAGTGTCGAAGGCGTTTTTGCTGCCGGTGATGTCGCCGACCCGGTATATCAGCAGGCTGTGGTTGCTGCCGGTGCGGGATGCCGTGCCGCTCTTGATGCCGAACGTTTCCTGATGAAGCAGGGCTGAGATGGCAAAAGCGGTTAAAACCAATGCCATGCGTCTGCTTGAGGCTGCAAAGATACCTTTCGAGGCTATACCGTATAATTATGACGAGAATGATCTCGCGGCACAACATGTGGCGGATGAGCTCGGAGAGGATATCAATATGGTATTCAAGACTTTGGTGCTTCGCGGTGAACGGACAGGCCTTTTTGTATGCGTTGTGCCCGGTAACTGCGAGGTCGACCTTAAAAAGGCTGCATCGGCTGCCGGAGACAAGAAAGCCGAGATGATTGCCATGAAAGAGCTTCTTCCGACAACCGGTTATATACGTGGAGGATGCTCGCCCGTGGGTATGAAAAAAACGCTTCCGACATATTTCCATTCTACAGCCACGAATTTTGATACAATATATGTCAGTGCCGGTGTGAGAGGCTTGCAGTTAAAAATTTCGCCGACAGCTCTTATCGATTTTGTGAAGGCTGAAATAACCGACCTTGTGAAATGAATACATTCGGCACATTGTTCAGGCTTACCGATTTCGGAGAGAGCCATGGAGATGCCATAGGTGGAGTTATCGATGGCATGCCTTCCGGCATTCAGCTCGATCTTGATGCAATAGATGCTTTTCTAAAGCGCCGCCGCCCCGGAGGACGACTGGCGTCTCCGCGTAAGGAAGATGACAAGGTGCGTTTTCTTTCCGGAATTTTCGAAGGCCGTACTCTCGGTACGCCTATTGCGTTTATGATTGAGAATACCGACCAACGGTCGAAAGATTACGGAGAGCTCCGCAATACCTACCGACCCAATCATGCCGATTACACCTACGAGGCAAAGTATGGAATCCGCGATTATCGCGGAGGAGGGCGTGCTTCAGCGCGCGAGACGGCCGTACGTGTCGTTGGTGGAGCTCTTGCCGCACAGGTGCTTGGAAATAGCGGAATCAAGGTCGAAGCTTACCCTTTACAGATAGGCATGGTTGAGATTCATAGTATGTCCGATATGGAGGCTGCCGAAAAAGCTATTCTTGATGCTAAAGCCGGTCGCGATACCCTTGGCGGCATTGTGGGCTGTACGGTAAAAGGTGTGCCGGCGGGTGTCGGCGAACCTGTATTCGGCAAACTGCAGGCAATGCTTGCTTCTGCAATGATGAGTATAAATGCGGCAAAAGGTTTCGACTATGGCGATGGGTTTGCCGCCGCCGGAATGCGTGGCAGCGAGTCGGTCGATGCTTTCTATGTTGAAGATGGCCGAGTCCATACCCGCAGCAATCATTCGGGTGGGATACAGGGAGGTATAAGTAACGGAGAGGATATAACCTTCCGAGTTGCTTTCAAACCGATAGCCACTATGCCGCGAGCGCTTGAGACTGTGACGGATGAGCTTGAGAGCACTGAGTTGACGGTCGGGGGGCGGCACGATGTGTGCGTCGTACCGCGTGCGGTGCCTGTCGTCGAGGCAATGGCGGCAATGACTATTCTTGATGCGTTGATGATTGCCGGAAAACTCAGGTAAGCCGCCACTACGATTTTTAACACGTTCCGCTTCAACAAAAAGAAGCCGGAACGTGTTTTTATTTTATATTTTTCAACGTTTTAACTAATACGGAAGATATGAAAGACATAACCACCGACCTCTTTAAAGTAAGCGTCCCGGCTCACCGTCCGGTATGTGGCGGTCTGCTCGTCGCCGAACCGTTTATGAAAGAACCGTACTTTAACCATGGGGTAGTGTCGCTTGTCGACTACGTTCCTGAAGAAGGAGCTACCGGTGTGGTTATGAACAATCGCACGGAATACATGCTTGATGAGCTTCTTGACGGTATAGACCCTTCGACAAGTATACCTGTGTTTTGCGGTGGACCTGTAGGACAGGATAGGCTGTTTTTTATACATACACTCGGATCCGAAATCGTGAAAGGTGCACGCCTTTATGCCCCCGGGCTATATGTCGGTGGTGATTTCGATGCTGTAATCGAGTATGTCAATGCCGGCTATGATATTGAAGGCGCGTTACGTTTCTTCGTCGGCTACAGCAATTGGGTTGAAGGACAGCTTGAGCGCGAGATAAAAAAAGATAGCTGGGCACAGGCACCCTCTCCTGCGAATCCGGCAGAACTGCTAACTCTTGCCGGGGACAGCTATTGGCACCGCACCGTAGGAAAACTCGGGAGTGCCTACCGAGCATGGACGCTTATTCCGCGCCATGCCGGAAACAACTGAAAAAGCATAAGATAGATATATAGATGGAGGGAGTGTGTCACCAAGTGGCGCACTCTCTGCCTTTGAGGACATTCAGGAATGTTCTTTGAAAGTGGAGGAGAGGTGGCAGCGGCGGTATTCCGACTCGAAATTTGGTGTTAGAACAGAGTGACCTATAATGTTTTCGATTTCCATGATTTCCCAAAAGCGGCCACTATCAAGTTCGTCGGATGGTCGGGGTGTGGCATCTGTAACAGTAATGAACACATTTACAAGTTCTTTTTCACGCTCTGATTCGAAAATATAGCGGTCTATCAGAATAGGAATGAAATCTTCAAGGCCCAGTTCCTCGCGAGCTTCGCGGCGCAGCGCGTCGGCAAGTTCTTCGCCGTAATCGATATGTCCTCCGACGGCGGTATCCCATTTTCCGGGTTGTATGTCTTTCCATGCAGGGCGTTTCTGAAGGTATAGTCTCCCTTTGGAGTCGAATACATGGAGGTGCACTACCGGGTGGAGCAGTTTGGAACCGCTGTGACACTCACCGCGTGTCGCCTTGCCGATTACTGTTCCGTCCGGATTTACGATAGGGAAAATTTCAAGAGCGTTGTCTGCTGTCATAGAAAAGCTGTTTATCTGCAAAGTTAGTGATTGCGCAATGATTATAGCCGCTGTTCGGGAAAAAAACAGTAAATTTGGGCATGATTTCTAATAAGACAACTATTCACAGACTCGGCGTTGCCACCGTTATTTCTTTTATTGCTTTGACGGCAAGCTCCCGTCAGCTCTCGTTCATCTCTACCGATACTGTACTTGAAAAGACTTTTGCCTGGGCACGTGACATGGCTATGAGTTATGTTCACGACGGCTCGGATCCTGTCGGCTTATGGTATGAAGCTGCCCTTCCCGGGCGCGATGCGTTCTGTATGCGCGATCTCTCACATCAGGTGCCGGCAGCGGAAATGCTCGGGTTGGGGGAATATAATAAGAATATGCTATGTAAAATTGCTGAAGGCATAAGCGAGAGCAAGGATTGGTGTTCGTTCTGGGAAATTGACAAATTCGACCGCCCTGCGCCGTGCGATTTTGACAATGACAAGGAATTCTGGTATAATCTGCCTGCGAATTTCGATGTAATGCGTGCTTGCCGGGAAGCTTATGAATGGACCGGTGACAGTACATATCTTTTTTCTCCCGAATTTGTGAATTTCTACCGTCGTACAGCCCGCGACTATGCGGAACGCTGGAGTCTGACGCCGGACAGCATTATGGGACGTCGCCGGTTCATGAATACTCCCGAACCCTTCGACCGTCGCAAAAGTTTCCATACTTGCCGGGGTCTGCCGTCGTATGCCGAAAATTTTTCGGGAATTACTGTCGCCATCGATCTTATCGGAGCCATAATGACCGGATATGAGGCATATGAATTTTTCTGCCGGCAGGAAAACGATGAAGCCGAGGTCGAATTTGCCCGTTCCAGAGCTGCATCTTTCCTCGAACTGCTGGAAGGGCAGTGGTGGGATGCCGCCAACAACCGATACAACACATATTATAAAGAAAACGGTGAGTTTCACCGTGGCGAGGGCATTCCTTATCTCCTGCTGATTGAAGCTTTGCGTGAGCCGGAACGTATGAGAGCATCTGTATCTGATGTCCTGTCACGAGAGTGGAATGTGGAGAACCTTTCTGCATTCCCGGTATTCCTGTATCGTCTCGGCTATTACGATGAAGCCGGGCGCATACTTGCCGTGTTACCGACGATTAGGCGCAATGATTATCCAGAAGTATCATTCGGAGTTTTAGAAGGTATCGTCGGCGGAGCAATGGGTATAAGGGTGTCGGCATCGGAATCATCTGTCGCCACATGTAACCGGTGTGCTAATCCAATTGCCGTATCTACTATTGAGAATCTGCCATTCTGCGGAGGATTTATTAATATAAGCCATGAAGGCAGGGTATCAAGTACGCTCACAAACAATACGGCTAAACCGATATGCTGGTGTGTGTCTTTTGTCGGGAAGGGATCTGTATATGATTCAACGGGGAATAATGTCAACACAAGAATTTCGGAAGATGTTGCCGGCAATATTATTTCATCAGCAAAGATTACCGTGGCACCCGGTGCAAAGGTATGCGCGATATTCCATACTGGCCAATGATTTTCAGTTTGGGAGGCTCTTGGATATTATGCCATCGCTGATGTTTCGGGCAAATTTTTTCGGAAAACAGGTAAAAAATTTGCCGGAATGATGAAATATCAAAAAAAAGCATTAACTTTGCAGCGCAAAATAAAGGAGCGATGCTCGAGTGGCTGAAGAGGCACGCCTGGAAAGCGTGTATACGCCAAAAGCGTATCGGGGGTTCGAATCCCCCTCACTCCGCTAAGTAACACGTTATAAATCAGCACGATTTAAGCGTGTTACTTTTGTTTTTAGCCTCGACAAGTGACTTAAAAAAAAGCCTTCCGATACCGAAAGTTGACGGAAATT
Source organism: uncultured Muribaculaceae bacterium (assembly GCA_910576775.1). Classification (GTDB taxonomy): domain Bacteria; phylum Bacteroidota; class Bacteroidia; order Bacteroidales; family Muribaculaceae; genus CAG-873. The sequence continues at coordinate 85,395 of CAJTJV010000007.1, forward strand.
GCCGAAGTTTACCGAGGTTTACTTGCGCATCACTTGCGCAAGTTGCGCAAGTAGATGTTGCAAGTCCGATTCCAGAGCGGTATCGTAGGAAAATTTTTAAGCCTATGGCAACAACAAAATTTTACCTCGACTGCCGTCGAGCCTCGGAGAAGACCCACAATCTCCGCATCAACATCTGCCAGCACACAAAAACTGCGGCCTACCCTCTCGGGATAAAACTCGAAAGGCACCAGTGGGAACCCAAAACACTCTCGATAATCAATCACCCCGAGGCGAAGTTTTGGAATAACTACATCAACAAGCGTAAGGTCGAGATTGACACTCTTATTCTAAAATTAGAGGACGAGGACGCGCAAAAATTGGCGGCGATGTCTGCAACGGAGATACGCGACTATTTAGTAAGCAAACTTTCTCCGGCAGACACTCCAAAGAAAGTGCAGAAGCCGAAAGAAGACCCGAACACATTCTTAAAGTGGTTTGACCGCTTCACAGCCCGAAAGTCGGGTCGCACTAACGGCATCTATACCGCCACGCGCAACCGCCTTGTAGCTTGGCTCGGAGAAGAAAAACTCGGCAAAGTCAAATTCGAGGACATCAAGATTTCGTGGTTGGAGGACTTCGAGGATTTTCTCTCGCAGACAGCCGGAGTTAACGCCAACGCCATACACTTCCGCAATATCCGCGCTGTTGTAAACTACGCTATCGACAACGAGGTAACAAGCTACTACGCATTTCGCCGCTTCAAAATCAAGTCCGAGAAAACACGCAAGCGCAATTTCGACATCGACACTCTGCGCCGTATCTTCAAGCACACCTGCGATGAAGAGTGGCAGCAAAAATACCTTGACTTCTTCAAGCTCTCCTTTATGCTAATCGGTATAAATGTTGTTGACCTCTGCGGCTTGAAGAAGATTACACAGGGGCGTGTCGAATACCTCCGCGCAAAAACACATCGGCCCTACTCTATTAAGGTGGAGAAAGAGGCACGGGAAATAATCGACCGTTACGCCGGAAAGGAGTTGCTTGTCAACTTCTGCGAGAGTTACGCAAACTACCGCCATTTCTACAACAATCTCTGCAAGGGATTGAAAGAAATAAAAGGTCAGCTCGACCTCGAAGAACTCACAACTTATTGGGCGCGGCACTCCTGGGCTACAATAGCCCGTAAGTTGGGAGTAAGCAAAGATACAATTGCTCTCGCCCTCGGTCACGGAAGCCACGATGTGACCGACATTTATATCGAATACGATATGAAAGAGGTCGATGAGGCTAACCGCAAAGTCCTCGATTACGTCCTCTACGGAGGCGTAAAAAGCGAGGCTCCGGCAAAGAAAAAGCGTGGCCGTCCGAGGAAGAACGCCACGCCGGAGGTTGAGGCGGAGGTTGCCGCTTAATCCTTGACGGGGTAAAAGATGCCTTTGAGTAACTGCGACA
>CAJTJV010000008.1 GCA_910576775.1 uncultured Muribaculaceae bacterium
CTTGCGAAAGTCAGGGCTTTGTTTTATGTTTTTAAACATACTACAAAAAGAGGCCGCGCCTATTTTGACACAGCCTCTTTTGAATGCACAGAGGCAACTTATGAATGTTCTCCGGCGGCTAAGAGCTTGCTCACCGGACGCATAATCCAGCCATGGATGCCGTCGCGCGGATTGCAGAAATAACGGAATCCTTTCTCGTAGAGATATTCGCCTACCGGGTTGAATTCAAAATCCATTGAACCCAGGAGATCGCCGATAATTATATCGGTGCTGATGAGGCGGTCGATGTTTTCATCATATGTTTCAGAGGGTACATATTCGGCCAGATATGCGTCGAGCACATTCTGCATTGCGGGTGTGAGATCTATATTGTTCATGAGTTAGCTCCTTTCTCGGTATAATCTTTCATTACAGGTGTTAGATGAATGGTAAACGGGCGATTGTCGGTGAAAGCCTTTGCTCCGGCTTCAGTGACTACATATATTTGCGAGGACGCTCCTTTATTGAGTTTTCCCGCTGTAAATCCGGTTGTACGGACGGACATAGGCTTCAGGCGCCTATTTTCGGCACACAAAGCCGCAATTTGCCCGTTGATGTATTGCGGTATTTGTGATGCCTCTCCGTAATAAATCAGCGCATTATTATATCTGCGAAATACGGAATCTGCCAAGAGGCGGCCGAGTTTGGTTGTCGACTGGAGAAGATTGACTGTCACAAAGTATTTCATCCTTCGCCTCCTTCCTCGTCATCGATAGTATTGACGATATAGTCAAATACGGTAGTAACACATACCGGGCCGATTTTGCCGCGTTCGATGAGATAATCATCAAGGTCGGCGTTTGTAAGTCCGGATTTGCGGACGCGGTTTGCGAAATAGACGACGTTGCCGTCCATCAGCTCCCAATTATCGCGGATATCTGCTATAACACAATTAAGCAGATCTTCTGTGTACCCCATCATTTGTCATCTCCTTTCTTGATATATCTGTCAGCTGTTTCATTGAGTTGGTAAGGCCCGTCGCCTTGGAAATCGTACCAGTCACCACCGGGGAGGGCCTTGCCGCAGTAATCCCAACGGTGCAACGCATCATTATAGACATAGAGCATTACCTGCTCTTTGCGTTCATCGGCCAGTTGGATATGCCGGCGACGTATGTAACGCCAGTCGGCAGAACCTTTCTCCACCTCGATACGAGTTACGTTTGCCGGGTAGAGAAATGATTCAAATCGATAGATGACATGCTTCTTCATGCTCGACCTCCTTTCTTAGGCATCGACATGACAGTAGCGCGGATAACCCAGACAATTGCCCAGGGCATGGCGCACATGGCGGCGACGGCAATCCGGCGCTGAGCCTCAGCGACGCTGTCGATGGTGATGTTGAACCACCATATCAAGGCCGCAAAAGTCAGCATGACGGCCATGCTTGCCGGTGCGGAGAACATAGCGCCGAGGATTCGAGCAGGGGTACAGTTGCACTTAGCCCAATGCCATACCGACGAGAGGGCGCGGGAGAGGCGATATCCGGCTGAATAGGATGAGAACTCGGAGCACATGTTTATGTACTCCATGATAACGAGCGGGCGGTTAGAGCTGCGCCCGGGCGCTTTAATTGAAATAGTTTGTTGCATAACGCAGACGTTATGAGTTATCGCAATTAGGCAGACTAAAAACGGCTACCACTCCGTTGCGATAACTCATAACGTCAGTCCCTCGAAGGGCGATATTAAGAATTCGGAATGGTAGCCGTAGAAAGCTACTTATGTACGGGCATAAAAAATGCCCGAAAGTTATGTCGAGCGTCTAAACCGCGCTCCGAGTAACGGACAAACCGTTATGAATTATCGCATCGCAAAATTACAATAAGTAACGCACTTGGCAAAATTTTTCTATAGGAAAAATTTCACGAAAGAAGAGAAATTAATTCCGGCTCATATATAACCCGTATGTCATTTCCATCAGCGTGAAGCTCCTCTATCTTACGCAGCTTGGATGGACCGGCTCCGCTACCAATAACAACGATATTTGTCTTTTTTGAGATGGAGGTGTTTATATCAGCTCCAAGCGATTGAAGGAGTTTACCTAATTCATCTCTATTCGGATAGGCCGTAAACACACCGGTTATTACAGTCCGGGCATGAAAGAAAGGTGTTGTCTGGTTCTCTACCTGAGAATCATCTATAGCGTCCAATGTGGCACGTTCATACTTTTTATTTTCTTTCATCTTCATAACGGAAGACAAACCGCCTTTAAAGGTAGAGACTTGAATACTCCCATTCTCGGCCAATAGGATCTTTGCACAAGCCAAAGCGTCATCGAGAGCATCATGATGGACGCCCATGTCGATGTTGTGTTTTGCGCAACAGTCTTTCAATGACAGCCCGGTCATCTGGTAAGTACAGAAGAAGCGGAAATTTGCAGGCTCTCCAATACCATAGGTCAGAAGTTGCTCGTTCCATACAGATTGGTCGAACTCGGCGTTGTGGCATACGATAACATCATTGCCAACAATTTTTTTGATTAGAGGCCACAAGGCTTGGAAATTGGGAGCGACGTCCACCATTTCACGTGTAATGCCGTTTACAGCCGAGTTATCTTCTGTACGATGATCCGGAATTGGATTTATTAACGAATAAAACCTATTTACAATATGCCCGGCAACAACCTTAACAAGGCCGATAGCACAGGCGCTTGAACGTTCAGCTGTAAATGTCTCGAAATCGAGAGCGGTAAATGTATGAAATCTTTGCATAAAAAAAATGGATTGTTTTGCGGTAAAATATGCGCAATGCTCGATTTTTAAGGTGTTATTTTTCTTTTAGTTTTCCGGATTTGCGAATCTGCTCTTTTTATAGAAAATTCGAGCTGCTTTACTAAAGTTGGTAATTGCGCCTTTATAAGACGCAAATCGCTAACGGGAAAATCGGCCGAGGTTAAAGCCTCTATATGTTCAATCGTTGATTTTATCAACTCTGCCCGCTCCTCCCACATTTTCAGATGATACATGCATGAAATACAATCTAATCTTGCCGAAATGCCTCTTTCTTTTTTCACTATCGGCATAAGTATATCAAGAGCAGCCTGGGGGTCGGCGCTTTTGATTTTAGATGCTTCATGCAGTTCCGGATAATCGCCATAGTCAAATGGCTCGTCAGAGAAGTCTTCCGGCACTCTTAATTCGGTTTCTTTTGGGAAAATGACAGAAACTGCCAAGCGGTCGGCTGTTTCCTCTGAAATTGCGCTGTCAACGAAAGTCGCAACTATTTCATCGAATCTATTATACAGGGATTCTAAGCGCATGGATGTGGCACGCCCCAAGTACACTTTCGCTTCTGTATAGACATTAATGCGATAAGGATAGTATTCAGACGGCTCAAGCTTTTCGAGAACAATCGGGTCTCCTTTTCTCAACTTGCGGGCTATGGCAATTGTTTCTCGATTAGTTTCATAAGTGCCTTCGACTAAGACAAGGTCTCGTTTATATTTCGGGTCTTTTTCGAGTAAACCATGCGCCATTCTGTCTTCCGGACTTACCTGATATTCTTTCGGGATAGTGCGCATTGGGGATGTTTGCTTATCTCCAAAAGTAATCTTTACATCGATATATGGTATTTCATGGCGAGTAGCCTTAACAACTACGCAAGAATCAATATTTCCGATGTTCTTCGAAACCAACTCTGATAACCCCGCCTCGATATAGCCTATATGATAGCCTCTTCCTGTAATTACTTTTACAGCGAAATCATCGTATGGGTTGTTCTCTTCTTTCTCTAAGGCCATATTGTCGCCAACATCAACAAATCGTGCTTCTGCGATTTCTTCAGGAGTGCGATATGATGTGCCCTTAATCTTTGCGATTAAAGATGCAGGCCTTTTTAGCTGCAACGATTTCTCTTCATCAGGCTCTTGAGTTTCTTCGAGTGGAATTTCTTTCTCCTTGTTGAGAAACTCTCTAAATTTCCATTCAGCTCTTCGCTCTTTTGCTTTCCTTTCATTATGGACATTCATTATCCCAACGATAAAGATTGCTATTATGAGCGTTATTAATATGATTTCCATATTAGCCACTTTTATTTGCGTTTGATAACCATGCCTTTTACGTTGACATAGCGCTTTATAATTTTACCGGATTTGTCATATTCGGCTTCGGGCATGATAGAGAGGCAGATGATACCGTCGCCGCCCATTTCGAGCGCTTTTCTTGACGCATACTCCAGGGCCGATTGTGCTGTCGCATATTTATAATCGCCGTATTTATTCTTTGTGATGTTTTCGTACACCACCTTGTTAGGCGAATAGTATGTATCGCCAAATTCTTGTCTTGCTTTGGTTTTGATCTCAGTTGAAACAATCTCATACCCCGGGTCTTCCGTCACGATGAGCGAGCCGATAGGGTCGTAGTCGAAAGATACTGAATTAGCTTCTGTCAGGAATACTTTGCCGTCGAGGCCAGCGGCCACATAATCGACTATATAGGCATATTGCTTAAACGGGATTTTGGGCGATGAACAGGAAGCAATCGCTCCGGCCATAATCGCACAGGTGATTAGTTTACTTATTTTCATAGCGTATAATGTTATTTCCGCAAATATACAATAAGAAATGCACACCTGCAAAACCAAACACCCCCGCCGCGATGGGCGAGGGTGCGGGGTGTCCGGCCTTGACGGACGTTGTCAAATTAAACAAGGCAAATTAAAGTGTGTCGGCAGCCCGGCGGATGCGATCAGATAGATCACAAAGCGCACCTTTGAGCTGAAGAGCCTCTTCCGGAGTAAATCCGCCGGCGCCTCCATTGCCGTCGATACCGTCAAGCTTGTGGTACAGCCACGAACTTGACTTACCGAAATAAGTTCTTGCAACCTCGCGCCAGGAGATAGCAACGAGTATGTCGGACATTTTGGCTTTTACGTCCGGGATAAGTGTTTTTGCCTGAATGACTGTTTCCATATCGTTTTATTTTTAAGTCCTCCCCTCTCGAGAGGGGAGGACGGTTTGTCAAGGAAGGTCGGTTAGTTCATCGACGAGCTGCTGAATGTAGTAGAGAAATTGGGGATATCCGTTTGGGAAGCTCTTTTGATAGTTGCGGATAGCCCTTATTAGCTCCTCCTCTTTTTCAGTCAGTTTAATAGTTTCTTTTTTTCGCTTAGCCATTGTGATTGCTTGTTTAATTTGACACCACAAAGTTACTACGAATTTTCGTATTAAACAAACTTGCGGGGCAAAAAGATTACGAAAATTCGTATTTTTTTTGAACACTAAAATAAAACCGCCTTATTGCATTGGATCCCTATCGAAAAATACGAGAGCCAGATAACGGTTGAATGCAGGATTAGAAACGGCGTAAATTGAGGCGCCAATCTCCATTATTCCATCCCGATCTTCAAGAATAACCGGGCGAATAACGCGGTTGGCCAACAGTTTATATGCAATATCTTCGCATATCTTTTCTGTAGCCCATGTATTAACCCTGATTCGGTCTTCCGGAGTACGGCCAACGTGGGTTCGCAGAGCAATAGAATATTTATCCGCTGTTTTAACCATCGGAATTGGCGCGTAAATATCCGGAGGAATACACACAGCCTTATTGCCGGCTTTATAGCCGCGACGATAAAAGATAACCCGTCCGAGACCTTGGCCTACAACGAATCCAAGTATAAGGAATAAAGTTTCAATCATATTAGAATAGGCTCGGTTGAGGGTTAAGGCGCTCAGTTCTGAGCTTCGACAGGGCTTCCTAGGCTTTCTTGCGCCGGGTCTTGGCTTCCTTTTCTTCTGTGATAGCCGAATTGATCTGATTGAGTAGTTCAATCTCGGCGTTGTTTGTTTCGATGGTGCGTTGCATCGAGCCTGTGAAATGTTCGTACAGGGCATCGTAACACTCGCGGCGGTAACGAGTGACGGACTCACGAGCATCCGGGGCTACGTTCTTAGGATTGATAGTGAATATCCAACCGTAGACATAGCGGAGGGGCAGGCAATACATTTCGCGCTCCTTGCCGTCGGCGGCAACTGCGGTGGTCAGCACCGCAGTTGAACTTAGGATTTCGTCATCCTGGATCTTGTCACGCTGAGACTCGACATCTATCCCGATGGCTTCGCAGATTGGTTTGACGGGGACGAAGATTTCATCGTCATAGTCAACGGCAACAATGTCTACGCCGTTGATTTTTGAGATTAGTTGTTGTGACATTTTCAACTTTAAGCTTTTATGAATTTCAAATAGGATATAACGCCATTTATGAAAGACTTTACAATAGACGTAGGAGCATTTATTAGGAAATTCCCGATTGAGAAACTCAAATCCACCTCCGAAAAAGAGCATGAACAGAAATTTTTCTTATCAGGATGGCCGGTCTTTCGACGGCCAATGATGAAGATTGATTCAAGTTCGGGAAGAGCTTCTGCTATAAGCTTCCTCTGATGTTCGATTGATGAATCGTTTTGCAATACTTTGACACTCATATTTTGTTTTTTTTCTTAAATCTGAAGATTTCCCGTTTAAGACGGAGATACTCGAGCCTGAGCTTTACGCTTTTAGCCAAGATTGAATCCGGAAAATAGCGGCATATTTCACGCTCATATTCTGTTACTATATGGTTTATTAGATTACGATTCTGCTGCCAGCGCTCATAGGAACTCCTTTCTGAATAACCTCGGCTATGCCCAATTCTATAACCTGCATATATGCCGCAGAGGAACATTATCAGCAGCAAAACAGAGATGAAAAGTCTTGATTCCATTATCGGCCACCGGGAATGGGGGTAGAGATATTCCAAAATACTTTGAAAATCATTTGGAACCCTCCTTTTCTGCGAGAGCTGCTACGCCTACTGAAGCGAAGACAAGAAGCATTGATTGATAATCATTGTCACCGTCTTTGAGATATTCGGTCACGTCGATTTCTGGCGTCTTTTCTGCGGCGAGCAAAATCGCCACAGTCTGTTCTTCAGTTGCGTTCATAAGCGCTGCGACTTTGAGCAACTGAGTTTTTGTGATGTCTGCTGTTACTTTCATCTCTTGGTGTTGTATTTAGGTGAGTATTTCTTACATGAGAATTGTTTAGGGGAAATGGGACGCTTGCAGAGCACACATCGGGGTGGGTGGGCCTGATAATGACAGCACAAATCGCAAGTGGGGCCCAGCTCTCGAATATTCCTGATCCTGGCATTGAGCATTTCGGTAGGATTAGAGCAAAAAGCCACGTCCCGGAGAGCAATTGATTGTTTAAGCTGTTCTACAGAAATTAACATCTTGCGGATTTCGTCAAAGAAGACGATCATGCCTTGCAGCCCCACCACCGCCCTTTGGAATGAAGCGAGCTGCGAGGCATACTTTATCAGGTCATTTGATAGCTTATGGGGCATGTGGAGTAAAATCTGTTACGGCGGCTTCATCGGGAAAAAAGTCATCGAGGATAGTCCAAAGTTCTTGTCCGAGTTTGACATCAGTAGCCGCGAGGTCAGAAAAGAGAGCCTTCAAGTCCATGTAACCACCTACCGGGTCGGACCGTATGTTACATTCCAGATAGTTACGGTAGTGGGCCGCAATGATTTCTCGTTGTTTGGCGTTCATTTGCTCATCGGATTATTTTCAGCCCATTCGGCTCCTAAGTGGAAGGGCAAGAGAAACATTGCAAACAGTACCGGGTCTTCTAAATCCGGGTCTGCGCGTGATATTATACGTTTGACTTCATCCGCCTGAGCTCGGTTCCACGCGGCAAGCTCCTGCCTAGTTCTGCGGCCTTTGAAAGGATGTTCATCCGCCCATTCTGCGCCCTCGGTGAAAGCGAATGAATTTGTTAGTCCGGAGATGCCGCAACCAGGGACGTTTAGAAACTTCTCTGTCGCAAACGCCATGATTTGGTCTTTGCGGCGTTCTTTAGCATCTTCCGAGGTGCCGGTTTTGGGTGTTATGTCCTCGTATTCTACGTCGATAGGGGCACATGCCTCCCTGAGGCGTTCGGCGAACGATTTCATTTCGAGCCCTCCTTTCCTGAAAGAGCCGCAGCGGCGATAACGATAAGCGAGAATACGCCGGTCACGAAGATTATAGCGGCAGCTGTGCCCCATAGCGGAGCCGTAATCCACCACCAGGACCAGCTGAAGATTCCGGATAGTTTGAGTGTGATGAACGCGAGAGATGTGGCAACGGCAACAAGAATAAGGATCCGTAGCATCCATTTCGATTTGTTAGATTTCATTTTGATGTTATATTGAATGAATATATTTTGTCGTTCTCATGGTCGTAGACCTTTCCTTCGATGACTGAAAGATATTCGTCGCCGCGCTCATGGGCGCTGTCGAGGCAGAAATCGATGCGATCGAATTGTTCAGAAAGATTCGAGGCAAGTTCTGCGATTGTAGTAAGTGACGGGCGTTCGGGCGAGGACAAGCGAATGAAATAGCCCGACGGGCTATATTCAGAGACAGTTATGCCCTGAGGCATTGTGTATGCTACGACAACAGTGTTTGGGTTAGCGTATGTCGATATGCTACGCTCTGCCGACGGAGTGCATGCGGAGAGCGCTAATAGTAGTAAAAGTAGAATTGATTTCTGCATGTTGATTATATTTAATTAAAATTAAGTTCGGTTTGTAGCAAATCTTTCTCGGCATTCTTAATCGCGTCCCGAGATTCGGACGTGAAATAAGAAAGGTAATTCTTCATGAAGCCGAGTGCGTGGAGATTGGCGTCTCGTTGGTAGCGGAAAGTGCCAAAACTTGGAGATGGCTTAGTTGAGGACACATCGCCGCTTGCCCAGAACACACGATAACCATAAACCCATGTACCATCAGGAAGAACAGCCGTTGTAATAGTAATCGTTTCATGTCTCGAATCCGTGATTTGCCATGATGCCGTCGCTTCAACCGGCTCGACAGCATCGTGGCTCTCAATTTTGAGATAATCATACTGGTTTCTTCTTTTCATAATAAGCAAAAGCTTTTAGGTACTTTTCGTTGAAAGTCTTACTGATTTTGATGTAGGATTCTGCATTTCGCCGCGCTTTCAGTACTGTGGTTCGGGAACGGTTCAACAGCCATGCCATTGACTGGTCGGTTGCTCCATTCCGGCAGGCCAACATGATAAAAAGCATACGAGCTTCGACAATTGGCCAAAGGCGAGAGCGTGAAAGCATTTTACGCTTACAGATACCTGACGCGTATGCTACGGCTTCAAAAGTTAAATCAGGGAGTAACATATATATGGAGATTAGAATGGACGTGATCCTTTATCTTTTGCGGCGGAGTATATTGTAAAATATTCTACGCCGCCAGATTTGTCTTCGTCGCCGATAAATGTTTCGTCGCGATGCGTTCTTTTCCAATCGGAATAGAACTCTTTCGCCTCAGCTTTCTTGTCGACAGGCTGGTTTATATTGAAATCGTAGCCTTTGAATTTGCAATATGCTATGATTTTATTCTTGAAATTCGTACGGGTGACGCCGTGGCCATTCGGACCGCCGGCAAATTCAATGAAAGCAAGGAACAGTTCTTTTCGCACCAATCGGGTATTGAGTTTATCGCCTGTCGGATCGAAATATTCCTCCGCCCATTGGTAAAGGACTTCCGACATTTCTTGCCGTAACGTTCTTCGCTCAATATTCTTCATCGGTGGTGGCACGGCGCCTTCACCTTCACACGCCCACATTTCTTCAAATGAACGGAGATAGTACATGACACATTCGGCCATAAGATTGTCGAACAAAGCCCACTGATATTCATCCCAGTCATCGAACAGCATATGGTGAAAGTCATCTACGGGACGATGGTTCGGATTATACCATGTCGAGAATTCCATATACGATATGCGGCGCTTTGTCGAGCCTTGGCTTGCGCCGTTGATAGTATGATTCGTGGTGACGAGAATCTTGGGAGAATCCTCGATTGGAATTGTGAAGCGGTCTTTGCCTTTCGGGTTTATCGGCATGGGACCGGTTACCCACGTGAAAAGTTTTGTAAAGTCAAAATTGGTCTTGACGTCATCGATGAAAATATTGCGCGTCGCCTTGGTAACACCCGAAAGCACAAAATCATCGTCATTCTTAAAATCCTTGCCACTAATAAAGAACTGGCACAGGATATGACTCAGCGCATTACCGAGAATAGATTTGCCGACGCCGCCATGGCTCTGCCCTACCTCAGTCATCTGGTAGTCCTGGACTACGACAGCTTTGCGCTCAGAGGCATATTTCCAGTCACATAAGAGATAGCCTATAGTCGTAATCTTGTTCACGACATGGTGAATCCACTCTATTGTCTCATCATCAGTCGTTTCCCTAGGAGCGTCATGTGGAAAGAAATTATTCGAGGTGTTTATAATATATTGCAGGAACTCGCATTTCTTTCCGTCTTCCGACAGTTCCCAACAGTAGCCGTTTTCATATTTCGATATTGATTGTATAACCGGAATACGACGAAAATTGCGCGGAACGATGCGACTGCGCCACACGTTTGCAATAGGTTGTCCCGGAGTAATTTTATACGCCGTGATTTCAACCTGTCCGTTATTGTAATATGTTCTTTGCACATCAGGCTCAAAATGGTTGAAATCATCAGAACGGAGCTCAAGACGTTCGAGCTTCTTGTCCGGTAGGAGCACGTCAATCTTACTATTGAAATATTCGTGTACAAGCGGATTCTTTACGTTTGTCATGATATACTGAATGATAAAGTCGCGAAGCTCATAAGATGCCGAGCGGTCGATTATACCCTCATCAATATGAATGAAATCAAATCCTGACGCAGCTTCATCGCTCCGGCGCAATCGATAGAATCCTGACGCGGAAAGGAAACGAAAAGTTTCCGTATAGTTGAGCACTACTTTATCATTATCTTTGCTGTCTTTCTCGACTGAATATATATCGACATCGGAAGAATAGCTGCTGATACGCACCATTTCTCCGTTTTCGACCTTATAGCGAAGCCCCCCAATTTTGAATGTCGGGATATCAGACAAGCGCTCTTTGTGAGCCTCAAAGAACGCCTTTCGGTCGTTAAGATGCCAAAAGTCGCGTATTTTGGCGTCGGATAAAGTAGTAATTTTATGTACATCGAGCCATGTTCCGCGTCCGTCATGTGAGTGCATGGTGTGATCGATGTCTTTCATCAGCTCGTTCTCTCTGCCTTTGAGCGAACCTACGAGCAAATCATCGACTCCTTTGTCGTCATGCTCGTTCTGATTTACATGCCCCCACCAAATATCAACATTCAGCCCCAGGTTGTGGAACGATTCGACGTACTGCTTGAACTTGATAACCGCAGCCGCAAAACTCACCGGGCGTTGATCCACCTTATCGCCGAGAGTAATATTGCGCGATAGGTTATTCCAATCGGAATCCATAACAAGCACAACATGCCTAACATGGCACGTCTTGACAACATCCTGAATAGATTGAATAAGGCCCTGTTCTTTGTTACCGATATTCATGATTCCCTGGATGCCAAGCGAAATCATGCCATGCTTGCACGCTTTTTCCGCTTTCTTTTCGCCTTCCTGTAGGAACAAAACCTCTATAGTTGCTTTCGACTTATACAGGCGCCTGACGACCTCCGGAACATAAACCTGTGTAGGTGCTCCCGGCGGAGTCTGATATTTCATTTTCGATCCGTCCTGCGCTACATGTAAATCGGGATTCGAGTAACGTACACGGACATAATTTCGGAGAGATTTTGCGCCTTTGACAGAATACTGCATCGGACGCCCCTGCAAATCGTAATAGAAAATGAGCATGTCATCGCCCGTTTGCACATCCGGTGTAAAGTTCGGCCCAATTCTGCCCGGACGCATCGGGCACAACAAAGTTTCCTGGTTGTTGATAATGACGTTCGCCATTATATCCTCGATTTCTATGCCGGAACCTTCAAGCTGCTGTGCGCAAAAAGTTTGATTCGTAGTGCCCTTGGCTTTCTGTACGGATTCGCGCCTTATTGTTTCTTCAGGAACGATAGTTACGCCACAAGCGCGTGCAGCTCCTTCGATACATTCCAAATAGTCCCGTTCAATATCTTTTCCGACAAAATGCGCATAAGCTTGAATCGAATTCGAAAAGCCTTGCTCGCATACCCAACAACGCGCAGAATTATGCCCTTTTCTAACGTCGACATAGAATTTCTTTTTCCCGCAAAACGGGCAATCAATCTCTTGTGTCGCCCTATTCATATTGACATCAGGAATCACGCGGCGAATATCCGCAGACTTTACTTTGTCAATCTCAAATTTACTGTATTTCATAGAAAAAGGCTGTACTTAGAGGCATATTTGATAAATTCGGCCTTTGAATGGATGCCCAGACGAACATAGGCATTTCTCACATGTGTATGCACAGTCATCGGAGAGAGGCATAGACGGTCGCCTATTTGTTCTTCTGTCAAACCTTCAAATACGAGAGCCATTACCCTCATCTCGGCCGAACTCAGCTTATGATCGAACTCCGGACGGCAAATTACTCGGTCATACTTGCACTCACCACGCAGAGGGCAGTTGATGTGTTCAAAAGTGTATTGGCGTGAAGCATTAATATCAGGCACGTTGTCGAGCGCAGCAAAATTGCAGCGTACAAAACGGCATACAACACGAAAGCGAAAATATGATTGGTTTCGTAAACAGCCGTTATATTCCTCCGACAGCGCCGTGTAAGCTTTCGGATAGAACACCTCAATCTGTTCAGCCATTTCACGCACAATATCATAATCTGTTTCGAGTAACTGACGAATCGAACCGTCAGCATCTCTAAGCCATACTTCATTCTCGTACGCAAAAAATTCTGTATTTGCCAATACCATATTCGTGGTAATATAATCATTTTCCGACATGAATTCTAAGATCGATGCCTAATATCTCGTTAATTTTGTCAACATAAATGGGCTTAATTTTGGTACGTCCTCGTCTCCAAGCACAAAGCACGTTTGGGGACACACCACATTTAACACGTATATCACGCGATACTGCTATGCGAGTTAACCAATCTAATGACGCCATATAATGGTCGAAAGCTTCGTTAATTGACATTCTCTTGTTAATTCCAATTTATATTTGTATTTTTACGACTACAAAGGAATAACAAAAAATTCAAACATTAACCATTTCAGACATTAATTCTGATATTAATTAATATACATTAACAAAGGAGATAATGAAACACGCGGGTCGCTTACTCAAGGAACATATTGAGAAGAACCACTTAGTCAAAAAGCAAGTTGCTAATGCAGCAGGCATTACATATAATTATCTTTCAACAATATTCAAGCAGGAAACCATGGATGCTGCTTTATTGGAAAAGTTATATGTCGCTGTTGGATTACATCCGGGAATAGTCTTCGATGTACCTCAAGAGGTAAACAAAAGTTTCTCGGATATCTCGGCTCAGACAGAGCACGGAAATGCTTCTGTCAAGATTACAAATGGTGAAAATTTCCGAGAGATTATTGAAGCTCAGAAAAATTTAATCGCCGAAAAAGAACGTACTATTCAAATACTTATGTCAGCAAGCAACATTGTTGTGCCGGGACAAAATCGGGACAACAACAATAAATAATGTACGACCAACAGGGTTGACATCAAATAATCAGATGTCGATATTGCAGGACGTTAGTCTTCTCACCCCGACTTTTCAGGACAGCCTTTCATTGCAATTGCAATGAAAGGCTGTCCGAATTTTATATCTATTTAATCCATGAATCTCCAATATCCACAAATCCGTTGACTATCACCGTTCCTTTGCAAAGCCCTATACCGAAGCATTTGTAGAGAACGCAATTTTTTTTTACCTTTGTAGCCATAAGTTATGGCATCTGCATTTCCCAAAGAGAATCCGGAACTCGTTGCGCGTCTGCGCGACCCTTCGACCGTGCGCTCGGCTTTCACCGAAGCCACGCGATTGTACACGGAGCCTCTTTATTGGCAGATACGCAGGCTCGTAAGAGATCACGACGATGCCAACGATCTCCTGCAGAATACCTTTATGAAAGCATGGAGTTCCATTGAAAATTTCCGCGGCGAAGCCAAGCTTTCCACCTGGCTATATAAAATCGCCATCAATGAGAGCCTCGGATTTCTCGAACGGGAGAAACGCCGTCAGAAAGTATCGCTTGACGATCCGGAGGCCGCGAACATCCACAACATATCGGCAGATACGTCTCTCAACGGCAACGCCTTGGCACAGAAACTACAGGATGCCATAGCGACACTTCCGGAGAAACAAAGAATAGTGTTCAACATGAAATATTTCGATGACATGAAATACGAAGAAATATCGGAAATTCTCGGCACGTCAGTCGGAGCGCTGAAGGCATCCTACCATATCGCCAGCAAAAAGATTGAACAATATTTTGAAAACAACGATTAAACCTTGGCGCCGGCATCCAGTCAAAAAATAGAATAACAATCATAACATGGCAAAAGACAGAGAGAACATACTCGAAAAAGCCCGTGCGGAAGGCTTCGCGACCCCATCGGCCGGCATGAAAGTGCCCGACGGTTATTTTGCGTCCTTCTCCGAGAATATTGCAGCCATGCTTCCGGAGCGCCCCGAGCTCACAAAGCCTGCCGCAACTAAAGAACCGCGCACTATGTGGGAGAGGCTTCGCCCGTATGTCTACATGGCGGCTATGTTCGCAGGTATCTGGCTGATGCTTCAGATGTTTGTTTCTATCAATCCCGGAAGGTCGCTTGCTCCTGTAGAGGACAATCCCGTACTTGCCGACGCTCTTTCGACCGAAGATTTTGTATTCGATTATGTATATCCCGACCTTGACGAACGTGATATAGTAGATGACATGCTCGAAACGGAAGAAATCGATTCCACATTTGAACTCGACGATTTATTCGGGGACGATACCGAAAACTCCGACCAAACGTACATACTGCCATAATTATGAGCATACCTTTACGCATACGCACAGGTCTTATTGCCGCAGCAATAGCGATAGCGGCATGGAATACCGCGGCACAGCAGGTGAACTCAGATAACGAGGACCGCGACAAGATAATGGAGCAGCTAAAACCTTACAAACACAAATTTCTTGTGAAGGATCTTGACCTCTCCAAAGAACAGCAACGCGATTTCCTGCCCATATACGACAAAATGGACGACGAACTTCTGAAAATCAATGAAGACACCCGTCGGCTCGAGCGCTCTGTCAGCGAAAACAATGACGCCTCCGAAATAGAAATAGAAGCAGCGTCGCGTGCCGTCTTCGAACAGAAACAGAAAGAGGCTCAGATAGAGCTTTCCTACTATGATAAATTCAAAGAAATTCTGTCACCACGTCAGTTGCTGAAACTTAAAAGCAGCGAGCGCAGATTCACACAGTGGATTGTAAGGCACCACCGCCGGCTCAGCCGCGACCGCGGGGAGACCGACAACCGCCGCTGACAGCCTTCTGTAACCGTCACCGGATTCATCCGGAAAAATAACTGCAAGCACTCGCTCCCCTACCGGAGTCTGTGCTTTTTAACTTTTTCATACCGACATCCATCAATGGCAAACGTCCTAAATATAGAAAATCTTACCAAGAGCTACGGCGACCGCATTCTTTTCGCTGACATAACTTTCGGAATGGATCAGGGCGATAAAATAGGAATCGTCGCCCGCAACGGAACCGGCAAGACTACTCTTCTACGTATTATCGCCGGTATAGAAGCACCGGATAGCGGAAAAATCACATTCCGCAATGGTTTAAAAATAGGATATCTGCCCCAAGAGCCTGCATTCGACGGTTCTAAAACTCTTTTCGAGGCCGCAATAAACCATAGTGACGACCCGGCCGCCAAAGCCGTGGATACTTATCACAAAGCACTGCAGTCCGGAAATGACGACGAAATCCACCGCTGTTATAAAGAGATAGAGCAGCTAAATGCATGGGACTACGAAGAACGTCTGCGTCAGCTTATAACCCAAATGGGCCTTGATATTGACGCCGACACATCGAAGCTGTCGGGCGGACAGCGCAAACGGCTCGCAATAGTGTGTCTGGTTGTATCTCAGCCGGATTTCATCATCCTCGACGAACCGACAAACCATCTCGATATAGCCACTATAGAATGGCTTGAAGCATACCTTAAACGCTCGCGCGCCACGCTGATGATGGTTACTCACGACCGATATTTCCTTGACAGGGTATGCACCCGTATTCTCGAAATAGACAACGGGCAGACCTATCTGACCGTCGGTAATTTCAATATGTACCTACGCCGGCGTGCCGAGCGAATCGAAGCCATGGATGCCGAACTGGCGCGCGCTCGAAATACTCTGCGCAGAGAACAGGAATGGATGAACAGACAGCCACAGGCACGTGCCGGAAAAGCAAAATACAGAATTGACGCTTTCTACGACCTCCGCGAACGGGCCAGAGGAAGATCCATAGAAAAAAATATACGACTCGAAGGCAATTCCTCGCGCATAGGCTCAAAGATTTTCGAAGCCGAAAACGTATGCAAGCGCTTTGGAGATAAAGTGATCCTTGACAATTTCACTTATACTTTCGCCCGAGGGGAAAAACTCGGCATAGTAGGACCGAACGGCGTAGGGAAATCAACATTCATAAAACTTCTCCAAGGTCTTGTACCGCTCGACAGCGGTCGATGGGAGTTGGGCGAGACCCTGCGGTTCGGATATTACAGTCAGGAAGGCATAAGTTTCGACAACAGCAAGCGCGTTGTCGATGCGGTTCAAGAAATGGCCGAAGACATAGAAATAAAAGAAGGCATCCACCTTTCACCGATGCAGTACCTGCAACGTTTTCTCTTTCCGCCTGCCGACCAGCAGAAATACATATATACCCTCAGCGGCGGAGAGAAATGCCGCCTGCACCTGGCGACAGTACTGATGCGGCAACCCAACTTTCTTATCCTTGATGAACCGACCAACGATCTCGATATCGTAACTCTCGGCATACTTGAGGAATATCTTAGTGATTTCAACGGATGCGTGATAATCATCAGCCACGACCGATATTTCCTCGATAATATAGTCGACCACATATTCGTTATGGAAGGTAATGGTACTATAAAGGATTTTCCGGGAAATTACAGTGATTACCGCGCATTCATCGAAACGCAAAAATCCGCAAAAGAAGGACACACTGAAAAGCCGCACAAACAAATTAAACCGGAAAAATCCGAAAAGACCTCAAACAGACTGACATTCAAGGAGAGAAAGGAGTTTGAATCGTTGACATCCGAAATCGACAGCCTCACCACAGAAAAGAAAAGCCTGGAAAGTTTCTTTGCATCGGGAGAGAATGCCTCCCCGGAAGATTTTAAAACTAAAACCGTACGTTACAACGAAATATCCGAGATTCTTGACGAAAAAGAAATGCGTTGGCTCGAATTGTCCGAAAAAGAATGACTCTAAGACTAATATTCATAGCCGCAATGGCAATTACTGTCACGGGAACCGTTCATGCGGATGATGGCGACAGCCTTCGCGCCCATAGACTGAAGCCGGTCGAGGTGCTCGGACTAAAGCAGACTCCCGGAAGCGGTATTATATCTGAAGCCGTAACCAAAATCTCCGGAGCTTCGGCACGCCGTCTCGGTATCGACGCTGCCAAAGGCATCAGCCTTGTCGCCCCCAATTTCTACATGCCTGACTACGGTTCCCGAATGACGTCCTCAATTTATGTACGCGGACTGGGCACTCGCATCGACCAGCCCGTAGTAGGACTCAATGTCGACAACATCCCGTATCTTAACAAAGACAACTATGATTTCGACCTCGCCGACATCGAGAGTATTGAAGTGCTTCGCGGCGCACAGGCAGTGTTAAACGGCCGCAACACCATGGGTGGCCAAATCAACATCCGCACCCTTTCACCATTAAGTGCAAAAGGATGGCGTGCCATGCTCGAATACGGACGAGCCAACAGTATCAAAGCCTCTGCGGCATACTACGGCACTCTCAGTCCGAAACTCGGTATGAGCCTCAGCGGTCTTTTCCGACATACAGACGGATTCTTCCGCAACGCACATACCGGCAAACTGCTCGACCACGAAAACTCGGGTACCCTGAGATGGAAAACGGTATGGCGTCCGTCGGCGGCATTATCCGTCAGCAATACAGCCGTCGCAACCACCGCCCGCCAGGGCGGATATCCTTACGCGCGCCTCTCTACCGGAGAAATTGACTACAACGATACCTGTTCTTACCGACGCACAAACTTTGCCGACGCACTGACGCTCGCCTGGGCAGGCAACCGCGTCCTCGTGACATCAATAACCTCCGTCCAATATCTTGACGACTGCATGGATCTTGATCAGGATTTCACGCCCGACGATTATTTTACCCTCCAACAGGCGCGACGTGAATGGGCTTTTACAGAGGATCTTTTCACACGAGGTAACAGAGGCCATTACAACTGGCTTGGAGGCGTATATTTTTTCTATAAGAACGGTACGATGCATGCTCCGGTAACATTCAAGGACACCGGCATAGCCGAACTTATAGAGAAAAACCGCAATCAAGCCAATCCCAACTATCCCATAGGATGGGACACTCGACACTTTGTACTCGGAAGCGATTTCACTCAACGTAATCTCGGGTTCGCAGTCTACCACGAAAGCACCTACAAAGCCGGGGAATGGTTTTTCGAACTCGGATTCCGCCTCGATGTCGAGAAGCCGACGCTAATCTACAGCAGCCACGCGGACACAGGTTTCAAAACATACCATCTGTTGCCGGATGGCACATCGGAACTTTACGGCCATACTCCTGTCAAAATTGACGACAACGGAAATCTTAGCACAACATACGTTCAGTTCCTGCCAAAAGTCAGCATCTCGTACAAAGGCGATTTTGAACCATATCTGAGTTTCTCCAAAGCATACAAAGCCGGCGGCTACAACACTCAGATGTTCAGCGAGGTGCTCCAGCAACGTATAATGGAATATATGGGAATGTCGGCTACTCAGACACTTGAACATATTGTCAGCTACAAACCCGAAACAAGCTTCAACTACGAAGCCGGCTTCCGCTGGAAACTGCGTCCTGCGAACCTTAATCTGGATGCGGCGTTATTCTACATCGACTGCCGCAACCAACAGCTTACCGTATTTCCTCCGGGTACTATAACCGGAAGAATGATGACAAATGCCGGCCGCACCCGTAGTTTCGGAATAGAGCTTTCGGCAAACTGGCAACCGGTGGAAGACCTGAGAGTATCAGCCTCCTACGGATATACCAACGCCACATTCCTTAAATACAATGACGGCAAACAGAATTACAAGGGAAAACATCTTCCATATGCGCCAGAAAACACTCTCTTCGGAGAAATATCATGGCGCGCCACTCCATTGGAATTCCTCGGTGTCACACCGTCACTCTCAGCGACAGCCCGTTGTGCCGGTCGCATTTTTTGGGATGACGCCAACACCGTGTCACAGCCCTTCTATTGTCTGCCGGGACTGACAATAGGATTCAATGCCGAAAAATGGAATCTGACTCTCTGGGGAACCAATCTGAGCAATACCCGCTACGACGTTTTCTATTTCCTTTCCATGGGCAATGCTTTCGTCCAGCGAGGTTTTCCACTACGCTTCGGCGCCACCCTCCGTTTCAGAATCTGAACTACCCATATAAAAATAGCGCCGCAACTCAATCGCGGCGCTATTTTTATTATATAGATAAACGGATAGTTTATTTCTTGGCGGCAACCACCTTGCGGCGAGCGTCAGTAAGATAGGCAACGGGACAAGCAACATAGATTGTTGCGAGAGTACCGATGACTACACCGAAAATCATTGCGAATGTGAAGCTGCGTATTGAATCACCACCGAGGATAAAGATACAGAGCAGAACCAACAGCGTCGAAGCCGATGTCATGATAGTACGGCTTAATGTAGTGTTGATTGAGTTGTTGATGGTTGTGAAGAAATCGAGCTTGGGATATAGAGCGGTGTTCTCACGCACACGGTCGAACACAACCACGGTATCGTTAATCTGATAACCGATAACTGTAAGAATAGCCGCGATAAACGTCTGATCCACTTCCATAGCGAACGGAAGAATTCCGTAGAAGAGCGAATAGAAGCCGATGATAGTGAATGCCGTGAATGCGACAGCGGCAAGAGCGCCGAGCGAGAAAGCGACATTACGGAATCGGAGAAGGATGTAAAGGAACATCGCGATAAGGGCGATGGCAACGGCGATGTAAGCGTCGGTACGCATGTCATCGGCCACCGACGGACCAACTTTCTGAGAACTTACAATACCCTGAGATGCGTCGGTTGTCGAGAATTCGGCAGCTGTCATGCCTTCACGAAGATACGGTTTGAGAGCATTGAAGAGCTTATCGGTAATTTCACGCTCGGTATCAGCTTGCTCATCGGTAATCTTATAGTTAGTCGAAACACGCACCTGATTGGAGCTTTCGATTGTGATTACCGATGTGGAAGCGCCGGGGAACTGAGGAGCGAGAACCTGCTGGAGTTCTGTAGTGCTTACGGGTTTCTCGAACTTGACGATATAATTGCGTCCACCGGAGAAATCAATACCTTGGTTAAGACCACGGACGCAGAGTGAGATAATTACTATTGCTGCAAATATGCCGCATATCGTGAAGCTGACTTTGCGCTGGTTAAGGAAATTGATGTGAGCATTGACAAACACCTTTTTCGACAGACTTGTAGCGAAAGTAAGCTTGCCGAAGCTCTGGCTCTTGCTGAACCAAAGGAAGAAAAGACGGCTTAGATAAACTGCGGTAAAGAACGAACAGATCAGACCGATGATAAGAGTAGTCGCGAATCCTTTGATAGGGCCGGTACCGAAAAGAAGAAGGATTACACCGGTGATAATAGATGTGAGGTTCGAGTCAAAGATAGCGGAGAATGCATTGCTATAACCATCGGCAAGAGCATTACGCACATTTTTGCCGGCTCGAAGCTCTTCTTTGGTACGCTCGAAGATAAGCACATTGGCGTCGACAGCCATACCGAGCGAAAGCACGATACCGGCAATACCACTCATGGTGAGGACTGCCTGGAAAGATGCGAGAATACCGATAGTAAAGAAGAGGTTGCAGATAAGGCAGATATTGGCGATAAGTCCGGGAACAAATCCGTAGAAGCCCATCATGAAAATCATAAGGAGCACCAGAGCCACAACGAAAGAGACGAAACCGTCATGGATGGCTTGCTTACCCAACGAAGGACCGACAACCATATCGGAGATGATATGCACTTTGGCATCCATCTTACCGGATTTCAGTACGTTTGCAAGGTCACGGGCTTCTTCGATCGAGAAATCACCGGTAATCGAAGACTGACCACCTTCGATTTTATCGTTCACGTTAGGAGCAGAGTAAACCTTGTCGTCAAGGACAATGGCAACTTGCTTGCCAACATTCTGGCCTGTGATACGAGCCCAGTTGCGGGCGCCTTCTGCATTCATGCGCATCGAAACCTCGTTGCCGCGAAGCTGATCGAAATTCGAGGAAGCGTCGCTGACAGCCTTGCCGTCGAGAGCGGGCTTGCCACCGTTGGCACGGAGAGCGTAGAGTGCAATACCGATGTTATGTTCCACGCCTTTGTCATCGAAACGAGTAGTGGGTTTCACACCCCAGCGCAGACGGAGATCGGAGGGAAGAACACTTTTTGCAGCCGGAGAAGCAAGAACCTCGTCGATGGCAGCGGTAGCCTTGGCATCGGGTGCGAAGCCTATAGTTGCGCCATAACCGCCACCGCTTTGCAGCAGAGCGAGAAGAGGTGCAGCGTTTACCGTGGTATCGTTTGCAATACGATTGATAAGAGCGTTGAAAGCGTTGCCCAGTTCTTCTGCACGGTATGTTTCGTAGAATTCAAGATTTGCAGAGCGCTGGAGAAGGTCACGCACACGTTCATGATCTTTTACACCGGGAAGTTCGAGAAGGATCTGTCCGTCTTTTCCCTGAAGAACCTGAATATTGGGAGAAACAACACCGAACTGGTCGATACGGTTACGGAGCACATTGGTTGCCGAGTTGTCGACACGGTCTTTTACCTGGCTTTTGAGTGTGGCTCGCACAGCGTCGTCGCTCATACCGGCTTTTACTACGTCCTGGAAAACTACCGAGAAATCGGCCTGTGGTTTATTCTGACGGTAAAGCTGGATGAAGCTACTGACAAAATCATCACTCTCGTGATTCGTAACCATTTTGTTTGCACCGTTAAGAGCTGCCTCGAATACAGAGTCGGTCTCTCCGGATTTCATCGAACGCATCATGTCGGGCATATCTACCTGAAGGATAACGTTCATACCGCCTTTGAGGTCGAGGCCGAGACCAACACCCCATTTGCGGACATCATTGAGTTTGTAATAGCCTAAATACACTTTCTTTTCGCCGAGCGAGTCCATGTAGTGCTTGTAGGCCTGGTTGTAGGCAGCGTCATCGTTATCACCGGATTCCAATAGTGCATACTCTGCCGCCTGATTCTCGTACTTATTTGAGATGAATGTGAACGAAAGATAGAACAAGCAGACTAACACCAAGAAAATAGCGATTACACCTGCGACGATGCTACCCAATTTTCCTTTGCTTTGCATGTAAAATTTATGGTTTAATTATTAATGATTGTTTTCGATATATTTTCAGCTTGCAAATATACATATTATTCTACAATTGGCCGCACAGGTACTGCCGTTTTTTGGGTTTCAGACAGACAAAACGGACATCAGAAACGGAAATCCGCCCCAAAAAGGCCATGTAATCCCTGGCATTCAAGTCCCGGCAACACAAGTTCACGTCTGTTGAGAACATTGTCGAACCGAAGGAACAGCCCTATTCCTGACGTAACTTTCCAGCTTGCGCCAAATCCCAATTCCGGTAAATCTCCCATATTGTATTCCAGGGAATTCGTACCAATGACTCCATAGCGACGCCCGCCGCGTAATGAATAGCGCAGGTCGAACGACCATCGTCCGGAAGGGCGATATTTCGCAGTAAAATCCAATGAATACTTGGCGCGGTCGAAATATCGGCCATCCTCGGAAGCAATGCCCTCCGGTCCGGCATTGAAACGGAGCGCTGCATCAAAACGTGTACTATAACTGTAAGCTACAGCAATACCTCCATGCCAGCCCGAAATATCAGTCGGGACAAACGACATTGAAGCATATGTGCCGCTGATTCCCGCGACAGGCATCATGGTGCGGTTTACTTTTGACCAACCACCAAAAACATCGAATTTAAAACCGGCAAAAGAACCGAGGCGCACACCGACAAGTCCGTTGACAGGACTATAAGACGGATAGGCAAACGACGCACCGGAAGCAAAAGGCGAGTAACAATAGAGATTATACATAGTCTGCAAACGGTTGCCACCCTTGAACTCTCCATAAATAGATGCCTGCGGCATGAAATGCCATATGCCGTTGATTTGCGGCGCTATATGAAACTTGTTACCCGGAACGGAAATGGCAAGATCGAGACGCAAGCCCATATTGAGCTCATATACGTCGCCGCTTAACACGACCTTCGGAGTTAAAGCACCCAAGGCCATATTATCAAACGAACCAAGAATATTACCTTCCACATCGGCTCCGACTTTTATTCCATCGGAAACTCCCGAAAGCACTCCGGCTTTAAGACGTCCAAGCTGTTCATGTGGTGCGGATACAACCGGAGTGATATCTTTGCCAAGTCCGAAATAACGGAAATCGAGATTTGCATAATATGATAAATCGTCCGTTGAGCGCGAAGCTGAGAGTTTTATATAAAAATTATTGATTGACTGGCTTTTGTAACCATCATAAGTCCCGGGATTCTTTAGTCCGTCAAAACTGTAATATGTATATGCACCGAATTTCAATCCGTTTTTCAACCAATGATCGGCAAACAGACTTATTTTAAATGCATTATCGCCTACTCTACTGTCATTGAAACGGTTTTTGTACGAAAATCCGTCGAAATTTACAGACGCGCCGGCTCGGGTGCATTCTTTGTCAATGAATCTGTAACCTGCTGCCACTCCGAGATTATATGCCGGAAAATAACCGAGCCACACATAGCCGCGGTGCTTATCAGGATTGGCTATACCCGTATAATCCGGTGCCTTACCGGTCTGTACCAGTGGTTTGAAATTTGACCAAAGACTATAATCAGCCGGTTTGAGAGTCATATCAGGAGTAGGGGCAGGAAGAAGCTCCGGAAATATGTTTTTCAGCGGTTTGGCTTCCGGGAGATAAGTATCTACTGTTCTGTCGACAACTACTTCCGTACTCAAGTCCTGTCCTTGCGCAAAAAAAGCCGGAGAGAATGACGAAAAGAGCAAAGCGATATGTAGCTTATTGATTTTCATAGCGGTTAATCATTTGAAGGGTTCAGACGACTATCTATCATCATGATAATATCTGTCTCTTTGCCGGGATAATTGTCACGGAGAGCCTCGAGATATTCACGAGCCTCAAAATCCTTCCCCTGAGCTTTATATATATCACTCATCAGAATGAACCCGCGAGCCACCCAATAGCGATGTGGCGAACCGGACTGAACGAGAGCCTGCACAGCCTTCAGAGCCTTGGCATTTCTACCGAGCGTATAGAGAGCTTCCGCTTCATGATAGGCGCTCTTTACACCGAAAACAGATTCTGTCCTTGATGACAGTGTGTGCCATATATCGATTGCTTTCTGAGCATTTCCTTCCGCTTCTATCATACAGGCTTTCACAAATCTTGCTTCATCGACAGGATCTCCCGTAACAGCGGAATCCAATATATCCTCGGCTTTGCTCAATGCAGTATCATTGTCACCCATATCTCTTGCGGCACGCATTGCGCCGAGTCTTGCAGTCGTGGCACGTTCAAGGTCGGAGGTACGTTTTTCAAGAGCTTCCCACGCCTGTAAAGCTTCCGGAAGCCTGTCGCTGTCATAAAGCGCCTGCGCATTCACCTCCATTGCAGGCTCCACCGCCCGCGAATCGGGATAACGCTCAAGAATTTTTGTGGCGAGTTCCAGAGCACGGTCTTTGTCGCCGCTTATGGAGGCATCATTAAGAAGCATTCCAAGGACATCGGCATTGCGTCCAGACTGCGGATATTCACTCATAAAATCCTCAAGAGCAGCTATATCGTGCCGGTTACGGAAACGCTTTACCGCTGAATCATAGCTTATGTTTTCCGCTTCGGCAACGTCTATCTCAGGTGCATTCTCAACAGATCGCATGAAAGCGAGATATTCTCCACCTGTACCATCTTCCACGGAGAGATATTTCAGAAGGGTTGCAGCCTGCCGTGCTTCTTCCGACGAAGGGTAAACACTGATAAGTGAACGGTATGTATCTACGGCATCCTTTCGCAAGCCTTTATCAAGCAATGTCATGGCAAGTTGCAGATATGCTTTGCGCCCTGTTTCCGTGCCGCCGTAGCTGTCAATAACGGTACGATAAGTGGCAACTGCATCTTCATTGCGTCCAAGACTGATTTGCGCCTGTGAGGTTTCCATCAGGGCATCGGCGGTAAGAAGCGAATTGGGGTACTGGCGTCTGAACAGTTCAAGAGCTTTCAGTTTACCTTGATAGTCGCGCAAATTACCCAGCATACGTGCATGGTTGAGCAAAGGAGCGTCGCCACCGGCACGATATACCTCATAGGCGCGGCTGTAGAAATCTGCGGCCTCGGTAAAATCATTACCGGAATAGCGGAGGTCGCCCAACCGGTTGTAAATATCGGCTTTAAGCTCCTGACGGTCGAATTTCCCTATTAATTCGCGGAAAGCCTTCTCCGACTCAGCCCGCTTTCCGGTTCCGTAGAGAGCGTATGCGAGTCCGTATTCTGCAACAGAGCGGTTCTCTGCTGTTTTTGAAGCCATATTCAGATATCGTCGGAAATAATCTACAGCATTTGCATTATTCCCCTGCGCGGCAAGCACACGGGCTTTTACAAGCGATATCTCCGCCTGAAGATTGCTATCCCCGTTTTTTATAGCGGATGCGCGGTCGATATATGCAGAAGCATTTTCAATCTCATTACGCTGCAGATCCTGAAGCGCCAGACAATAGAGAACTCTCTGCTTGGCTTTTTGCAAACGCGGGGAACTGCCTCCAACATTCTCTATTCTCTCAAGAGCAAGCTGATAATCCTTGTCGGCTATATATCCTTCGGCCAGACAGGTAGCGACACGCTCACTGTAAGATCCTGTCGGATACTGGCGGAGGAAATCCTCAAGAGTCTGTGCGGAAGATTTGAACGGCACCGTACCACCTTCAAGTTTGGCAACGGCATAATTGTAATACGCCGCTTCTCTGACTGCCGGATCGAAAGCGACTGAAGCGGCCTTATCGAAAGCGAGCAGGGCGGATGCACTTTCTCCTTGTTGCATAAGAGACTGGCCAATATACAGATACGCCGATTGCTGCAAAGCTCCCGAAGCGTCACGTGCAACTATATTGAGTTTCGCAAGGGCCTCGGTATAATCACCATCTTCATAATCGTCAAGCCCGACATAATACAAAGCCGAAGGCAGAGGCTCCGGGCATAATTTCAAGTAGCGGCGCAATTCCTCGACTCCTTGCGATCTGTTGTCGAGGTGACACAGCGATTCGCCTATAATACGAAGCATCTCCGGCACTTCAACTCCGTCGGCATGGCGCAGGAGATTTCGAGCTCCGGCAAGAGCCTTGGTATAATGCCCTTGTGCAAAATCAATCTGCACAAGATAATATGGAGCACGCGAACCCGGCTCTGCCATCGTATTAACAAGCTGGAAATATGACTGCGATTTGGCATAATCGCCTTTATCGAAAGCAATTACCCCGAGGAAGAAACGAGCATCTGAGCGTATTGACGGCTCAGAGAGAGCTGAGGTAAGTTTACTCTCGGCAAGAGCTATATCTCCGGTGTGGTACGCGCAGACACCGGAACGGAAATCAACAACTGCTTTCTCCGCCGGCATTAAAGCCGGATAATCTAACGCGAGGTATTTTCCCAAGGCTGCGTGATAGTCACCCAATGCAAAGAGACAGTCGGCAACTCCGGCACGGGCAATGCCCGCGAGTGGCGACGCAGGGTTATCAGTCGCATAATCCATAAATTTCTGAAGGGCACCACGGTAATAGCCTTCGGCAAAAAGAGCCTTTCCATCGACAAAGTCCTTGTCGAGAGTCATGAGCTGATCAGAAGCTCCTTTGGCATCATCAAGGGAGAGCATCAGCCTCGCACGCGAGCATGAGCCGTCGGGAGCAGTCGACAGCAACTGTGCCGAGGAACAAGTCCAGGAGAACAGAAAAACCGCTACAAGATATCCTTTCATTGGTTTGTAAATTTGTTCTAAGTCGATTTATAAAATACCTATGTGTGTTACCTGTAATCAGGTACGCAATGCCGCCGCAGCCCTGCACAGACAGAACAATCCTACCATAAGAAGCACTATCAGAGCCGAACACGGCACGTCTATCACCGTCGACAGGAATAATCCTCCAACAGAAGTCAGCAGCGACAGAACAACCGCACAGGCCATTATCCCGGTATATCGACGAAAAAAAATCTCGGCAGTTATAATAGGCAGAGACAGCATAGACATAAGCATCATTATACCTGCAAGCCGGATTGTAAGTACTATCGCCATTGCCACAAGAACAGTCATCATATAGGAAACAAAACGCACAGGCAACCCGCATACGATTGCATAATCACGGTCGAAAGCTATTGCGACTATATTGCGTCTCTGCCAAAAGAAGAAAGCGGCAAGTCCGACCGTAAAAATACCTATTGCCTTCAAATCTGACATCGAAATAGTAAGTATGTTACCGAAAAGGAATGAATTAAGTTCCGGGACATAGCCGGGAGTAAGGAAAACGAAAAGAACGCCAAGCGCCATCCCAAGGCCCCATATAACGGCAATGGCAGAGTCCTCACGCACGCTGAAATGCCTCGACATCCATTCTACACCCAACGATGAGCCAACAGCGAATACACCTGCCATCAACACGGGATTCAAACCCAGAAAATAGCCGAGGCCAAGGCCTCCGAAACAGGCGTGCGTTATGCCTCCGCTGATAGAAACAAGGCGCCTGGTTATTATGTAGGTGCCTATAATAGCCGAACAGATGCTGATAAGCACAACGCCTATTAGCGCGTTTTGGAAAAATGCGTATTCAAGAAAGCGGAGCATCGGCTACAGGTTTTAAACGTGCGTCGCGGGCTTCGGCAACAATCATCAGAAGCTCGTCGCGGACAGGCGACGGCAATGCTATCCCTCTGAGCTGAAGACTACGGGCCCATCCGGCAATATCGTCGGGACGCATAGTAATCAGTATATCACGAAATTCTTCTGTCTCGGCCTCGCCATATTCTTCAGGACTACGGCCTGCAAAGCGGTCGAGCTCTTCATCATCATAATATTCAATCTCTTTCGAAACAGCGGCAAGCAGAGAATCCTTTTCGCATGTGATATGCATGCCACAGCATTCCTCGGGAACTTCTTCCGTGGGATTATCCTCCTGCCTGTGACGGTTTCGCCAACGGCGCTCAAACATCCACAGGAGGAAGCCTGTAGAGACAATAGATATTATTAGAATCAGCGCAACAGTCACTCTTTACCTTCTTTTGCCTTTGCTTCCTGAATCTGTTTAAGTTTCTCTGTGTCAATAAGCACGAAACCGGCCTTCTGCAAATCGCTCCAGAAGCCCGGATATGACTTCTCCACAACCTCTGCATTGCTTATCTTCACACCCGGATAAAATACAGCAACCGGAGCAAGAGCCATTGCCATGCGGTGGTCGCCGCGGACATCGAAAGATGGAACGACTTGAACCGGGACGCGTCCGCCTTCCCAGACGAGTGTATTGCCGTAATTATCAATATCGGCAATCACTCCAATCTTACGTAGCTCTTCGACAAGAGCCTGTAGCCGGTCGCACTCCTTGTCGCGCAGGGCGCCGACACCCGTAAGACGGAAACGCAGGCCTGCGAGAGCGGCCGTTACAGCAAGGGCGGGCGCTGTATCGGGCATATCCGACAAGTCTGCTTCAAGAGTGCTGTACAGATCGGGGGTAGCAGACAGTTCCGCGCCTTCATCGGTAAATTCGGTAAGGACGCCGAGACGTTCGAAAAGCGGCGCCACCATTCGATCACCCTGCAAAGTATTTTCTTTAAGATGCTTGAGTGTCACCCATCCGGCGGTTAGAGCGGCTATCTCATACCAGAACGCCGCAGCGCTCCAATCAGCTTCAACCTGCGGATATGCACCGCTGTATTTTCCGGAGGAAAGCACAACTTTGTCGCGGTCGACCTCGTTCTTTATTCCGTAACGGAGCATCATGCGCGAAGTCATCTCTATATATGGCAGCGACATGACATTGCCCTGCAACATAATTGTGAGAGGCGCAGCCATAAGAGGCCCTGCCATCATAAGCGCGGACACGAACTGTGAACTTACGGAAGCATTGACAGTCACCGCACCTCCGGAAAGACGTTTGCCTTTTATATAAAGCGGAGGAAAGCCTTCCTCGCCCTTATAAGAGATATCGGCACCAAGTTCCCGCAATGTATCTACAAGCGCTCCTATCGGACGGTGACACATGCGTTCTGTGCCGGTAATCAGCACGTCGGCGCCGTCCGTCGCGGCAAAAAGGGCCACAAGAAAACGCATGGCGGTTCCGGCAGGCCCGACATCCACTGTAGAGCCATCCGTCGGGATTCCTGCTGCAAGAATATCATAAATCGTACGGGTGTCGGCACATACCGTGGCAAGAGGTGCGGCCAAAGAAAGTCGGTCGGAAAGAAAACTCAGCATAATGTCGCGTACGGCAAGACTTTTGCTTGCCGGCAAGTCGACAGTAGTCTCAAGAATGCTTTCAGGGGGAAATATTCTATAGTCCATAAATCAATTGCTGCTTAAAGATGGTTTACAGATTCCATGCACTGCGGCCCGAAGGTCTTCAAGGGCGCTTGCAAGGACACAGCGCGGCGTACCGACATTGAGACGGGCGAATCCTTCACCCTGACGTCCGAACATCGAGCCGTCGTTGAGGGCGAGATGCGCTTTGTCGAGCAACAAGTTCATAATCTCGCGCTGGCACAAATGGAGTTTCCGGAAATCAAGCCATATCAGGAACGAAGCCTGCGGACGGATTACATTAATCTCCGGGATATACTTGCGACAATAATCCTCGACAAAATCAATGTTTCCGGCCACATAGTCGAGCATCTGATCGAGCCATGACTCGCCATTACGGTAAGCAGCCTCGGTTCCGATGGTGGAAATCATCACCGGAGAATTGAATTCATTTATTTCAAGCCATCTGTAATATCTTTCCCTAAGCTCGGGATTCTTTATAACCATCCACGAGCTTACAAGACCCGGAATATTGAAAGTCTTGGAGGGCGCTCCGAGCATTATGCCGACCGCGCGGGCATCAGCACCGGCACTGAGGAAGGGTATGTGACTCCGTCCCCCGAGCATAAGGTCGCCGTGAATCTCGTCGCTGACAACTATCATTCCCGCCTCCCGGGCAATGTGCGCCACCTCTGCAAGCGTCTCTACATCCCATTGTATACCGATTGGATTGTGAGGGTTGCAGAGAATCATCAGCTTCGGATGCACCTCGGCAACTACTGCACGGAGGCCTTCGAGATCCATAGAATAGCTCTTGCCATCGAATTGCAATGGGTTCTCAACGATTCTGCGCCCGTTACCTTCCACTACCGTGCGGAATGGAGTATAGACAGGCGGCTGAATAAGAACGGCATCTCCTTCGCCGGTGAAGAAATTAACTGCATATGCTATACCTTTGACAACTCCCGGAATAAAGGACAGTTCCTCCCGGGCGATACCGAAACCATGGCGGTGCAGATTCCAGTCTATTATTGACTGCCAATAGCTGCACGAAGCCTCGGAATATCCGAGTACAGGATGATGGAGACGGGCCAATAGTGCATCTGTTATCTCCGGACATACCGCGAAATCGAGATCCGCTATCCAGAGAGGCGTTACATCATGACGACCGAAAACCATATCGAGATGCTCGATTTTGATTGCCGACGTGCCGTGACGGTCTATAACATTGTCGAAATTATATTGTTTCATAAGGTACAACGTTCAGATTTTATGCAAAAATACGGATAAGGAGTGTAAAAGCAAAGTCAGTTGACAACTTTTAGCGTAACCGGCCAGACAGTTTCGCCCGAAGCCCGAACAAAAAAGACTCCTTTACCGAATATGCCGGCATCGAAAGTTTCACCTCCATTGCAGACAAAAGTACGCACAAGGGAGCCGTCGACACGGAAAACATCAAGTTTCAGACCTCCACGCACAAATCCGACACGGAATTTGCCGTCTTCGAACGAAATGGCCGACATATCGTCGGGACGCACCGCTACCCCCGTACCCGCCATATAGGATATCTCACTGTCAATCCACTCAATATTATCTTGTATAACTTTTTTTGAACGTTCGGCACGCTCTATGGAATTGGCGCTTTCGTATTGGGGCCATCGCTTGTTGTTGGCAACATCGGCATCTTTAGTCAGCACCCCGAGTCGATCGATATAGTCATACACCTGATTCATGCGACCCTTGATGTTTTCCCACTGCTCGACGAGGTTGGCAAAAAATACCTCGGTATTGAACATCGGCTCAATCCAATGTACCTTGGAGTAAGAAGGGTGATCATAGAATATCCAGTCACGTTTGGTATCGAGACTCAGATCCCACATCGGGCCGAATACCCATTTTGTGCCTTCGCCGAGGTCTTTATGCAGATAAAAACTGCCGTTGAAACCGTCGGTATCGCCGAGAACTTCGCGCACAATGAAATACCGCGCTACGGATACAGGGTCGATAAGTTCGGCCCAGCCTGCGCCTGTTGTATCTCCTGAATATATAGCCGAGTTCATATTGGTAAACTGCCCGGTAAGCCACTCTTTCTGCTTTGCCGACAATGCCTCAGGAGTATGATAGGTTACACGAAGATTCATCTCGGCCGTCTCGGGTATCACTATCTGGGTATCATTGACAGTATTGTCTATTTCCACAAGCCAGCCACCGTCCATAATACTTTCGTCCTCGTTCAAATCGGGCTGCTCTGCGATATTCAGACGGTTCTTGTCAATCTTGACACTCTCCACCATGAAATAACGGCCTAAATATTCCCCGTTCAGCACAAACTCCACCGGTTCGGAATAAGGAGCCCAGCTTTGGCCGGTACATCTGGCAAGCTCCATTCCTGCGACACATCCGTAACTTATCAGATTCACGGCATATGGTATAAGGGCGAAATGCTTGCTCTTGGGCATCCCGAGAATCTCCGTTTTGGCATCGAATTTCAGCTTGTAAGGCTTCTTATCCATTCTCCACGACGCATTTCCGCGGCCTCGGATAGACAATACAACGTTCTGAAGATTCTGTGCCGTCCTGCCGTTGAGAGTCGTATAGCCGTCGGGAACTGCAATCCTCATAGTTGCCGGTATCTTCGTAACCTTATCAACCACAGGCGCACCGCCCTGCGTATTGATGTACACAATGGGGATAGTTCCTGTAGGATTGACAGCCTTCACGGCGAAGGCTGAATATAACAGCATCAGCAAGAAGAAAGAGCTAAAAAGACGTTTCATAAGCATCGGATATCAGATTGGATTAAGAACAAACTATCTATCAGATATTGTATCTGCTACAGAACAAAAATTGATTCATCACCACATATATTACGGATTTTTATCCGCAACGGTTTGCAATCGGAACATATCGTTCCGTCCCATAGTCTGCTAGTTTTTATGCCATCGCATGTCACTGAGCTATTATCCTCAATTTTTATCTCCGTATCGGAATGCCAAGGTGCATTAATATCATCCGTAGTGCTATCAAGGCTTAACCATTCTATAGTTTCGAGTCCGTTATCACTTAATAATATCTCACGATAACTCTTCGACGGATTACAAAAGGCCTTCTGATTATATTCGTCAATCTTACGTTTTACCCTGTCGCTAAAAAAAGATACCACCTCAACTTTCCATCTGGATATAACACCGTCCTTGATTTCCGTTAGCGTTAATCTCGCTGTATCTTGAGCAACTAATTTATCAAGTACCTCCTCTTTCAAATCCCTGTACTCAAATTCTATCAAAGTATCGTTATTTTGATTAACGTATTCTTTTATTGCATCAAGATTATCTACATCGACATAATAAACAATCACTTTCTTGATATTTAATTCGGCAAGTTGCAAGACCTCATCAAACAAGAGTTTATGAATCGATGCTGTTGTCAGGACCCTAGACTGGGCACCTTCGACAAATCTCGGAATATATACCGGAACTTTTCCATACCTCGAATCGTTTATCACCCCGGCCCAGGCAGCCCCTAAAGTATGTTCTTTGACAAGCCCATCTATAAGAGTCGGAATGATTTCATCCGTCTGTACCGGATTTCTAAATAGCGAAACTCCGTCTTGAACCACAAGACGGCGGAATGAAGCCTTTTCTTTCACAAGACGGTCGCGTGCGGTGCTTATACTATTTGCATTGATATCGACATGAATAAAGCGACGTCCAAGTTTCGATGCCACTGCAGCCGTTACTCCACTACCCCCGAAAAAGTCCGCAACAACCATACCTTCATTACTGCTGGCTCGGATTATTCGATCAAGAAGAGACTCCGGTTTCTGAGTTGCATAATCCACCTTTTCCTCAGAGGTAGGCTGTTGTTGAAAAGACATTATATCATTCCAAACGTCCCCAAACGGTTTTCCTTTTGCCTCCACCTCGTCGCGGTATCTTGTGGTACCATGCGCGACCATATACCACCGTCCGTTTTCATCCTGACGATTGAATGAATCAAGATACTCTTTTTTATGCGGCTGCCGCAATTTATTGAAAATCCTATCTTGCCCCATTGAATAATAAAAAATGGTATCATGTCCTCTCACCCAATTCGGCGCGATTGTCTTGAAACCCGACAAGACCTGAATATCCCAAACAATCTCTCTTTGAAAATTCGATTCACCGAATATTTCATCAAGAAGAATCTTAACATAGTGTCCTATATGATAATCCAAATGCACATAAATCGAAGCCGTAGGGCTCATCACCGACTTTATGGCTAGCAAATTCTCGTACATCCAATTAAGATAGCGTTCCTTATCCCATATATCGCCATACATTTTGGATTCGAAAGTACGTATATCGTCATTGTCCAGAGTGGCTCGCGCGGTATCCTTTTCAGCAGCAAACTTTGGATTGCGACGAAGATATACTTTTTTTGCGTAATCGGCACCACTGGCAAAAGGCGGGTCTATATAGACTAAATCAACCGTTATGTTTCGTTCTCGGAGATATGCACAAGCCGACACACACTCCCCTTGGATTATCAAATTATCCGAGATTTCTCCAACCAACTCTTTCTCTGCCACCTCATAAAGTGGCATACCTCTGCGGACTCTCGCTTCTACTTCTGAATCATCCTTATAAGTAAGAAGTTTTCGTGATCTTGTAAAATTGGAAAGTATAGCTTGACCTTGAAGTATAGTCGGTGAATATGAAACGTATTTGACAGGCATCCTTCAACTATTTAAAAAGTTTGAAATTTTTTGTTCTGTGTATTGATATCGTTCATTTTCCGGCATCGATTCCGGAATATAAAGGAACTCGAACTTAGTAGTCCCCTGCTCGTTGTTTATGTCGACAAAATCTTTCATAAAATCTTTTTTATCCTTGAAAGCATTCTCAAAAATGGAACCTTTTGTCTCCACCAATATAACTCTTAATATGCGGCCTGCATCGTCACGTTTAAGGACAATAAAATCCGGATAATATTTACCTATATTTTTCCAAAATTTACCATCGAATTTAAAACATTCGATATAAAAATCCGTCAAAGAATCATCTCCGTTAAAATATGCCTCTAACTTATCATCAGATTCTAATAAAGAACGTAGAATTCTTGAATAATAGCTTTTCTCCAGACCGCTGTCGAATGAATACGGTAAATAATGATACGTTCTTCGTTCGATACTTTCTCGCGCACTCGGAATATATTGACTCCGGAGTACATTGGCTGCCTCTATTTGTCCGGACATTTCCAACGTTTCCACGGCAACACGTATAGCCTCCGGCAAAACTTTAGGTTTATCGGATTCTAATATTTTTTGCGCCTCATCTTCTGGAGGAAATATTATTCTATCAGAAGAAGCAAAATATGGTAGTGAAAGCTTTTCTACTTTAAGGAGCGACGCATCCTTTGGAATTGCTTCTTTCGAAAATTTCACATCATAACGGTCCGTAAAGCATTTCCTGATATCCGATCGTAATTTATGTTGAGCTATCGCCGGATTAAGAACTCTTACATTATCTGGCCGAAGAATAGTAACTGAATCGAAAAGCGATTTCAAAATTTGACTATACCCTCCTAATTCGACCGTAGAAATTGAGAAGAATGATTCTTTCGCAATAAGATTAATCCAATGATTATATTCCATCGCTTGTAGATCATCGTAGTTCTTTGATTTCCCGATTATTCTTTCCGAGCCATCGAGCTTCTTCTCAATAATAATGGCGCATGTTTTCTTCTCTGGTACTATAGCCTTCAACCGTTGTTCGGTATTCTCTTTTCCTGCTGAAACCACCGCATATGAAAAATGTAACTGAATATACGATAGCTCCGGAAGCTGAACT
The DNA here is from genome assembly GCA_910576775.1 of uncultured Muribaculaceae bacterium. Taxonomy (GTDB): domain Bacteria; phylum Bacteroidota; class Bacteroidia; order Bacteroidales; family Muribaculaceae; genus CAG-873. The sequence goes on from CAJTJV010000008.1 coordinate 35,577, forward strand.
ATATCTTGTCTTGAAAACCTCCGGATAAGTTTCTGATTTAAAATCGGACTTTGTATTTCTGAGACAGATGAATGATGTTCCTTTCTAAGTTGCTCGTCCAGTTTCTGTTCATTGAATTTATTAAGCCATATCAAAGCATGCTCTTTCCCCGAATCGACAACTTCGCGAAGACATCGGCAACTTGTCTGAAGCACCATATTTCTCGGGGACGAGTTTTCGTTAGGCAGTATTACCGAAGTGAGACTCTTGCAATTCCATCCTTCTTTACCTATTTGGGCAAGCAACACAACACGTGTTTTTGACAATTCCGTATCCAACGATTTAAAACGAGCTTCTGAATCCGATGGACATGAAAAGCCCTCCTTATTAGTCCGATAATATTTCAATACTGCTTCGTCAGGGTTTATTCCATGATGGCGACAGATAGAGACCACCAATGGGAAAATCTGTGTTTCGAGAGTCGCTATTCTTCCGCAATATATGACAAGTTTGGCATACCCAACTTTCGGATATACCTTATTTCCATACAATGACAGAAATTCCTCGAGGCCATTCCGCACAATATCCTCCATCGACACATCCGAGGATTTTATTACAGGAATTTTCAAGAAATTGCCCACTGCATTTACAAGCGGGTAATAAGTCACGACATTCGATAACATAGCATTCTTTATCGTCAGACTTTCCGATATCACAATCTTTTCAGGAATCGACAGATAAGGGGTACCAGAAAACCCGAGTACGGAGTTAAAAGTATTCTCTGCCACCCACCTTTCTACAACCTGCCTTAAAAGTTGCTCTTCACTTGCATGGTGAACCTCGTCAATCATAATACAGAGATTCGGAATCTTTGCTATTATTTTACGAAGTTCATTCGCCATTTCAGCTTTAAGCCATTCAACACGTTCCTTTTCACTCATTAGATTTGGGATTGACGGTGCAGAATTCTGCTTATGATTTATCCTGTCATAGAGTTTTTCTGCGTTCGTAATCACAATAAGCCCATCCAAAGTTTCAAACGGTTGATGTACTTGTATTTTAAGCGCATTCGGATTCTTTACTTTATTGCTGTTTTTGGCCGTGTTGTCATCTTCCAGTATTTCATATTTCAATTTTGCCTTTATACGAGATGCTGTAGGCTCCGGCAAAATAAAAGTCGGGTCAAAAGCTTGCATATCTTTCAGACTCGGGATAATCGATGACTTTAAGCCTGCTGGAGCAAGTACAATAAAATTATGAGCAAATATTTTATTATTGGGTTCGTTTAAAGCAAAATATAGATTTAAATAAACGAATGCAGCCATAAGCCATGTCTTACCCGCACCCATAGGAATGCTAAAAAGATAATCAGGATATTCTATACCATAAAAGAGAGCCTTTATTATCTTCTTATAATCAAGCGCCGAAGGAGTATCAGCAATCAAGGCTGCAAGAGTGGCAGATGTTGAAATTCCTTTATCATCCATTGATGTCGCATACTCATATAAAGCCCTAGCCGCCGGACTATCTTTTATAAACTTGCGGCTTGATGCCTTTAGCTGTAATTCATCCAAATCTTTGTCGCTCAAAGAATTGAAACAGCCATCATACATAAGTTCCCATAATGGTTTATTATTACAAGCTATTTTTAGGTACAAATATGTCTTGATAGCATCCAACTGAGCATCACGTAATTTACCGTGACGTTCCATATAATCCGTCAATGATTTTACGGAACATTCATCGGAACAGAACCATTCGTCTCTCTTAGCCTTAATTAGCCTGTATAACATGCGAAATATATATTCGGTAGACAATATCCGGATTAATTCCGAAACAATTTATGCAAAGATACGAATTAGTTTCCTTATATCGTACCGGCATATTAAAAAAGGACAAATAAGGCGAAGGGTAAAAAAACTCTATCTCAATATTTTGCAGTACAGACTGTTTAGAGTTAGTCCGACGAAAATGATTAGAATTGAAATATGTTTTACAACATCAATGATTTCAACCCTGTAAAACTACAGAAACGCCAAATTCACAAACAATTATATTTCGTCGAACTCACGTTAATTATTGTTTGTTGTACTATAAATTCATAACTGAAATGTTTCTCGGATTTTTGTATATGAGAGACAATAGCCTAATTAATTACCTTATTATTGACTATGAAGAAGATTGTTTTTTTAGTTTTCATAGCCGGCCTGCTGACGGGATGTAGTAAGTTGACAGTAGACAATTCAGTCGTGAGTGAGCTTGACTTGCAGCGATTCTTAGGCACATGGTACGAAATTGCCCGTTTCGACCACAGATTTGAACAGGGCATGGAGCAGACCAAGGCCAACTATATGTTGCGCGACGACGGTAACATTGATGTACTTAACACGGGTATTAAGAACGGAAAGCCACAGACCGCCAAGGGCAAGGCTAAGTTGACGGATGTGCCTGCCATGCTACGTGTGTCGTTCTTCGGTTCATTTTATTCTGACTATAGGGTTATGCTTATTAACTCTGATTACATGTATGCGCTCATTGGAAGCGGAAATGACAAGTATCTTTGGATTCTGTCTCGCACGCCGCAACTCTCTGATAGCATCAAGACCATAATACTATCCGAGGCGCAACGTCGCGGCTACGATACGGAGAGTCTTATTTGGGTAGAACATTAGAATTGGTTAGTATATCCATACACATATCAGCATAAAAAGGGCGCCCCGAGGACGCCCTTTTTATGCTGATATGTGTAGTTTATTTTAGTCGATGAGTTCGTCAGCTTCGTAACCGCCCATTTCGCGAATAGCGTTCTTGAGCATTACATACTGCTGGAAGAGGTGGTTTACAGGCACTTCGTCCTTGGTGTAGTCGTGCATCGGGCTCTTGAGGAAGAAGCTCAGGAAGCGCTGGATGCCGAAGCGACCGGCGCGTGCTGCAAGGTCGCTCAGGAGAACGAGATCCAGGCAGAGGGGAGCTGCGAGGATAGAGTCGCGGCAGAGGAAATTGATCTTGATCTGCATGGGATAGCCCATCCAGCCGAAGATATCGATGTTATCCCAACCTTCCTTGTTGTCGTTGCGCGGAGGATAGTAGTTGATACGTACTTTGTGGTAGTACTGGTTATCCTCATCGTTGCCATGTCCGTAGAGATCGGGCTGGTTTTCGGGAACAAGGATTGATTCGAGTGTCGAGAGTTTGGAAACCTCTTTTGTACGGAAATTGGCGGGTTCGTCCAACACGAGACCGTCGCGGTTGCCGAGGATATTGGTCGAGAACCATCCGCTCAGACCGAGGCAACGTGTGCCGATGATAGGAGCGAAGCCCGATTTAACGAGAGTCTGGCCGGTCTTGAAATCCTTACCTGCGATAGGCATTCCGGTCTTTTCGGCGAGTTCCCACATTGCAGGAATGTCTACGGTAGTGTTGGGTGCACCCATGATGAAAGGAGCGCCTTCGCTGAGAGCTGCATAAGCATAGCACATAGAAGGAGCGATATTCTCGCGGTCGTCGGCCTTCATGGCAGCTTCGAGAGCTTCGAGGGTATAGTGAACTTTTTCGTTAACGGGAACATAGACTTCGGTGGAAGCGGCCCAGAGAACTACGATACGTTCCGCACCGGATGCCTTCTTGAAATTGCGGATATCCTCGCGGAGAGCCTCAACCATTTCCCAACGGGTCTTGCAGTCCTTTACATTGTCGCCGTCGAGACGCTTTGCATAGTTGTGGTCGAAAGCAGCCTTCATAGGCACTATTTTCTGGAGTTCGTCCTTTACGGGTTCGATATCCTTTTCTTTAAGAACCTCTGCGTTGATAGCGGATTCGTAAGCATTGGCAGGGTAAACGTCCCATGCGGCAAATTCAATATCCTTGAGGTCGGCAAGAGGAACGATTTCGTTATATTTGAGATATTTTTTGTCGGCACCCTGCCCTACACGCATACGGTCGTACTGAGTCATGGAACCAACAGGTTTGGCAAGGCCTTTGCGTGTCATAAGGACACCGGTCATAAAAGTAGTTGTGACAGCACCGAGGCCGACAACCATCACACCGAGCTTACCGGTAGCTGGCTTTACTTTACTTTCACTCATGATTTACTTTTTAAGTGATTGATTATTATTTATTTACTTTTTCTCATTATATATAAGCCCATACATAACGTAAGGCCGGTGCACAGATGTGCACTGTTTTTGACGCCCAAAAGTAGTAATAGTTTTGATTATGCAAAAATCTTTTTACTACAAATTTGTTAAAGATTTGCTAATGTTGTATAATTTAAGCCTGTTTGTGTAAATTTTTCTTAAATCAACGACTATCATTACGTAATATTGTTATCGCAAGTTAATACAGCTCTCTCAATTCCGACAGATTCTTAATAGACAGTCCAGGGATTTCCTGAGCAGGCTCATTGAACCAAGGCCGTCCTTGAATACAAGCCGTCGCACAGCCGATAGTCCTGGCCGGTAGAATATCCTTGCTCACACTATCGCCAACGACAAGAACCTCATCCGGTCTTAGACCGAGGGCATCAACGCCGAGACGGAAAATCGCCGGATCAGGCTTGCGAACTCCGACTACAGCACTCTCTACTACAGTCTTGAAATAGCGGTCCAGACTATATGTTCTGAGAACCTCACCGATATTTCCGTAGAAATTGCTCACGAGCACCATCGGATAGCGGTTATAGAGGTAATCAAGCGTCGGTCGTGCCTTCTCGATGCACTCACGGGCGTGCCTGTCAGTATAGTCCGCGATAGCCGCTGCATAATTTCGTATATCGCCATCTGTCAAAGCCACACCGAGGCGCCGAAATTCTTCAAGCTCCAACCGCGCCTTTATCTCCATCATATCGCGGAAATTATGTTCGGGAAATATATGACGTACTTTTGCAAGCTCACGTTCCGCAAAAACGTATGCCTTGCAGAATGTATCGAGCGGCAGTTCATCAATTGGCAGTGTCGAATACGCCTCGCGTATAATTACAGCCCAATGGTCGCCGCAGTTGTCGATAGTCCCTCCGTAGTCGAATATTATACCTTTTATCATACCCTATTTCTTATTCTTTTCGAGCCATTCAGTCATACGCTTGCAGACATATTCATGACGGAGCACCATATATACAAGCAGGAAATTGAGCACTACCAGCTCAAAAGCGAAATAGAGCCACGGCATTCTTGCGAAAAGAGCGCAGAAAAGAGCTATGCAGCGCCAGTTGAAAGACAGGATATTTGTGTATTTCATCAGAGGAAGACTCAAACGGCGGAATTCTGCACGGAATGCATCGCTCGGCATAGCGTTGCCGTAGCGCTTTCGGATAGCGGCGCGCAGCTTCTGCATAGCAGGGGTCGTGGCTTCCTGTTGGCGCGTATACCCCTTGTAGAACAGTAGCACAAGCTTGGCAAAGAAATTCTTCCTCCAGCTCATTGTATTGTATTTGGTCTGAAGGGCATCTCCACTATCGAGTTCACTCCCGCCCTCGCCTTTAAGAAAATAAAGATGGAACTGCCGATAGTAGTCTGCCATGGCAGCCTGTTTTGCATGGCAAAGACCGGTAACAACCGCAATAAGCCAGATAAGCCATGGATACGACTGGAAGAAAAATGATGTGTTGTTCTCCCGCAGACATATGGCGATATATATAGCTGCGAACCAAAGGTCGCCACTAACACCGTCAAGAATACGCCCGATACGCGAGTATTGTTTCGTCATCCTTGCAAGCTGGCCGTCGGCGCTGTCGAAGGAATTAGCCCACACAAGCAGCACCATGCCAAGGATATTTACCCAAATGTCATTGAAATAAAATGCCACACCGGCACCAACGCCAAGAAAAATCGAAGCTATTGTGATGGCGTTGGGCGTCACGCCGAGTTTTTTCGCCAGACAAGCCCATGCATAACCTATCGGACGATAAAACGCAAGATCGATATGCTCTTCCGTATCAAGCGATTTTAGAGAATCTTTATATGAACCGGTATTGTTATCCATTAGGTTTATTTCAGTTTTTTAAGTTCATAAGTACGCTCCCGCAGGAATAGTCCAAGTTCTTCAGGCGAGGCACCGTGTGCCACCTGCTCTTCTACTGATATCGGCGTTCCTACACTCACATGTATTTCCGTTCCGCATTTACGGAACACTTCCGCCGGCAATCGCAGCGAGCGTGCAGGCCAGCATGCATGTCCGAGAAAATTAAACCACCGGCTATTGCTCCCATGAAAATAAATCGGGATTACCGGAACTTTCGCACGGTGTATTATCTGGAGAATAGAAGGTTGCCACGGACGATCCTGCAAACCGTCGTGTAGCGTTGTCTTGCTCATGGCTCCGGCCGGAAAAAATCCGACAGGATCGCCGGCACGAAGCATGGATATGGCCTTGCGTATGCCCGCAACACTGACAGCTCGCTTGGCAGGGTCGTCGGATGCCGACTGGTCGACGGCGATGAAATTGGGGCGCATGGCAGAAATCTTGTTCAGAATCATATTCACCATCACGCGGAAACGTGGACGATGGCGGGTGACAAGATAAATAAGGATAATCCCGTCGAGAGCTCCGAACGGATGATTGCTGACAGTTATGAACGGACCTTCGGGCAGATTGTCGAGGATATCCCGGCCGTCGACACGTAATTTTATCTTGAATTCATCAAAAAGTAGGCGTTTGACAAATTCCGGGCCCGGAGTATCGCAGCAATTTCTATGCACACGGTTCACTTTATCGACCGAGAGAAAATGCAAAAGCCAATTTACAAATTTCTCATGTCCGTTGAGTGCCGGCACCATGGTACGTATATCGTCATAATTGAGGACGTCCGGCCGGACTTCATATTCGCTATAATCTTCCTGTTCTTTCATAATCAATGTTTGATTAGTGCCACATATACGGCATATCTGCCTACAAAGACGGCGAAAGGTTTGATCTTCATCAGCACATACTCGAAAATCACATATCCTGCGATTGCAGTGGCTACTCCGCCGAGGACATCAAGGATGTAATGGTGAGAAGTATATACAGCCGTGAACCAGATTCCGAGTGTAACCATACCGAGAGTAATCCTCCACCCAAGAGGCGAACGGCTGCGAAGGGAATATATAAATGCCACAAGCGTATATGCGGAATGCAGCGACGGCATAGCTGCAAATACATTGGCATTGCGCGCATAGAGCGCGTTGAAAATGCCCAGGCCTGTCATTTCGTCGAAACGCCCGAGACCGGCGACTTCGCCCGGAGTACCTTCAACTGCCTCTAAACCATGCATGGCAACATACCATGGCGGCGCAGCCGGATGAACATAGTAAAGTGCGAAGCCCAGTAGATTGACAAGAAGAAAAACAATTGCGAAATGCAGATACGCGTCTGTGCGTCCGCTGAAATAAAGATACAAGCCGTAGACAATCGGCAGAGGCACCCAACAGAGGTAAAATATCCCTGCGAGGAAATCCATTGCCGTACAATGGTGTATGGCAAAGTATTCATTCGGCGTAAGTATGCCCGATGCTGTGGCTATGCCAAAAAGAGCCTTCTCGTTATTATAGAGATCGGCGACATCGACCGGATTTACCTTATAATTCGGCAGTATGTTCATCCAGTCGTATGATATTCCGAAAATTATGAATGGAAGCAGGGCTATAACCAGGCGTCGCGTAGTACCCGCTACAAAGAACAGCGCGAAAATCAAAGCCGCCAGAGCGAGATGCTCGGGACGGAATCCGACAAAAAGAGCTGTTACAATAAGCCAGAACACAAGCGCCCCGGCACACCACAAGGCTTCTCCGGCAGTTGGCGTACCAAATTTCATGCTCTGTTGTTCTCTTTAAGCCAGCGGCGGCTGTGTGTGAGACGGGCAAAGGCTGTCAGATTGGCGAAAACTGCAATAACAGCCATGGCTGTTACAAGAATCATATTAGGGTCGAAAGTCGATTCGGGAGAAAGACTATTGCCGGTAATACCCGTTGCAAGTAAAGCTATAGCCGTCACCACCACTCTTTCGGGACGCTGCATGAATCCTATCTTGCATTCTATACCGAGGCCTTCGGCACGTGCGCGTACATAACTTACCATTATGCTGCCCACGAGAGCGAGAAAGGTTATAAGAGCTCCATAGCCATTTCCGCAACAAATCAGATAATAGGAAATGCCGCCAAGAGTAAACAGCTCGCAATAACGGTCGAGTACTGAATCATACATAGCGCCATAAGTACTTGCCATGTTACCGAGACGGGCGACCTGGCCGTCGAGCATATCGAAAAGCGAGAATCCAATAGTAAGAGCGCCGGCCCATATCAGCAAACTGAAATCCGGACTTTGATTATACTGACTTATCAGTATGCCTGCGTACGCCAGTACGCAGGCAGCGGCAATATTGCCGCCGAGCCCGACAGTCGTAACCATATTGGGAGTTACGCCCAACCGTATCAGAAGCCTTACAAAAGGGTTTATTATGGCATAAATGCCTTGCTGGAGTGAATTACGAGCCTCTTTAGCCTCTTTCTTTATACTCATATCAGTTATCATTTTTATCAGATTTAAGTCTGACACCTATCACATAGAGAAACTTGACAAAATAACGGTCGACACGACATGGCCGATAGACGAAATACCGCTGAAGGACAAAATTCCAGAACCATGATACCATCAGCGAGGTAAATATTCGCGCAACAGCATAATAACCGTCCGGACTGAAACCTATCGTCTCAAGCCATGTCATAGAACTCATCAAATAATATACCGCCTGCGTTCCGAAAGCGTTGAGCAGCATACTGCCTACCCAAACCAACGTATATTTCACCATCACTGCACGCCAGTCGCAGTCATCGGCACGGAAGGTGAATTTATAATTCAGTATGCAATTGAGCACACCTCCGCATAAGGCGCCAAGGGCTGTCGACAGCCATGGAGTCAGGCCGGCCCATGCAAACAAGGCGAAACCGATAAACATATCGGTCCATCCGGCAGCCTGCGAGGTAACTATCGAACGCAGATATGTGAAAAGCAGCGAATCGCTGTGCAACAACTTGTCGCCGGCTTTAGCCATTTTGGATGTATGTTCATCCCTCAATTCACACCGGCTGTCCATAATAGAATATAATATTGATTGCCAATAATATCAAAGCGGAATATATACCGGCGAGAATGTCGTCCGCCATCATTCCGGCACCGCCGGGAATATTTTCCATACGACGTATCCCCAGTGGCTTGACGATATCGAAGAAGCGGAAAAGCGCCAACGAAAGAAGAATCTGCCACCATGGACAGATTGCCACTCCTACAACCGGCAACAAAGACAGCCACTGACCTACCGTCTCGTCTATACATGCGACAACAGGATCCGACCCCCAGTAACGCTCCGATATATTGCTGGCCCAGACGCCCGCCATACCGAAAAAGACAACAGCCGCAGCCGTAATACCGACAACGGCAGCCGGTGACGCCCACAGATACAGCGGCAGCCACAGAACGATGGCAAGCAGAGCGCCCCACGTACCCGGAGCCACCGGAAGAAAACCGACACCAAGCGATGTCGCTATCATCTTTGGCAACAGCGGAAAACGGCCGCCATCATCGGGCATTTTGGTATTTTTCCTGTATTTATTCATTATCAATCCTTTCTGGCCTCCTTTATTGCCGTAATGACAGCACGCGCTATATGTAGCGCGGCATCCTGGCGGCAGGGTGCGAAACTGGGCCAGTCGTTGAAATCTATAATCGTGAATGTTCCATCGGAAGCCACGATGCAGTCACCTCCAAAAATCCTGATATCAAGAATATCTGCAGCACGCATGCTGACATGCTTCAGTTTCTCGGGATCGAAAGCAAGATGGTGGGGATTGCCATTGATATTTTCATCTCCGAATTTGCTGTGATTACGCTCCATCGGATAAAACCAATAGAAGAAACCGGTTCCAAGTATGCCGTAGAATTTCACGAGATCGCCGACAAGATGACGGTTTATCACCGCACGCTTTATTCCCCGCATGAAAAATTCCTGAAGGAGTTCCTGGGCTTCATCGGCATGGCGCACATAACATACATCTTCCTTGTGCTGCGACTGACCGTCGCCACGTTTAATCCAACAGGCGTCGATTCCGGCGCTGCGAAGAGAGTCGCGCACGCCTTCGTCGGTATTCACAACCAATGTATCGGGATAAGGGAGTCCGGAGCCTTTCATTATACGTGCAAGACGTTCGCGTCCGCAGTTCTCTATGCCATAACCCGAATTTATTACGATAACGCCGGCATCCTCAAGCTCCTGAAGACGCTTTATCGAACGTTCGTCACGACACATGGCAAGCACGACAGGCTCATCGGCGCCACCGGCGATGAATTGCTCCTCGCTGTAGACGTTCACTTCACAGCCTCGTTTGCGCAACTGCTCTGCAACCAAGTTGAAAATCGCGGCATCATTGCCTATATGGTTCGGCGAGTACGCGCCCGCGCGCATAACCCCGGCGATTCTTATCTCTGCCATTATTATCTATAGATGTTTGATATCAGCACTGCAAATGTACGACATTTTTCGCTAACTGCAATATGTAATAATTAAGACCCCCGTACGTTATATTATAGAATATGAAGAAATTTATATACATACTGATAATGAGCGTCGCCTGCGCCGCCTGCATCGAGGACGGTTACACAACCTCGCCTTCCGACCAGCCGACTTTCTCCACCGATACACTCGACATTGGAATTGTCTTTACCGACGAGCCTACGCCGACAAGCCGTTTTCTCGTTCACAACCGGCATTCAAAACAGCTATCAATAAGTGACATATCCCTATCCGGCGATGCCGCAGATTTTTTTCGGCTCAACGTCGACGGCATAACGGGCCGCAGATTCAGCAACGTCGACATACGCGGCAAAGATTCCATTTTCGTGCTTGTGGAAGCAACTCTTCCGCAGGGGTCCGCTCCACTGACAGATTTCAAGGCATCCGTCGACTTCACTACAAACGGCCGAACCCAATCGGTGGTTCTTGCCGCCAAAGGCCAGAATGTACACAGAATAAATGGTGATATTATTACCGAAAATACCACTTTCGACGACATTTTGCCCTATCAGATCTTCGATTCTCTCGTTGTCGCCCCCGGAGCCACTCTGAAACTCACCCCGGGCACAACGCTCTGCTTCCATGACAAAGCATCTCTTATCGTCCGGGGTACCCTTGTGAGCGAAGGAAGCGTAGAAAAACCTGTAACCCTCGCCGGCGACCGCACAGGAAACGTCGTTGCCGACATATCATTCGACATCATGTCACGGCAATGGACGGGTGTATTCTTCACCGCAACATCTACAAGCAATATCCTGAGCCACACAAACATACGAAATACCTGGCAGGGAGTGACAATCGAAGGCGACCCGGCAACGGCAGATGACATTCCACAGCTTACAATTCATAACAGCAAGCTACGCAACAGCGGCGGCCTCGTCCTTGAGTCATACCACAGCAATATCGTAGCCACCGGCTGCGAATTCGCAGAAGCCGCCGACGGACTTGTCTATCTTCAAGGGGGGCGCTATACTTTCAACCACTGCACATTCGCAAACTACTATCTTTTCTCGGCACTCGGAGGCCCGGCCATACAGTTCGCACATATCAGTGACGACCCCGATACAGGACTTGACGATCTTTCGGGCCAACCTTTCACATCTGCGGAATTCTCAAATTCCATAATCTACGGCAATGGTTCGGAGCTGTCGCATGGCGACCTGAACGGCACCGATATCTATTTCCGCCGCTGCCTGCTGAAAAGCAGCGGCGAGGATGACGATAATTTCATCGAATGCCTCTGGGACTCAGACCCACTCTACTATACCGTCCGTGAAGAATATATTTTCGACTACCGCCTCAAGCCGGAATCTCCCGCCATAGGTGCCGCCGACCCGCTTCTCACCCTTCCCGAGGCCGCAACAGACATCTACGGTCTACCACGAACAGAACCCGCGGAAATCGGAGCTTACGTATTCACTCCGCCGGCGGAGTGAATTAAAAATCTCACTAAAGCAAAACAACAAGGACTTTAAAGTCTTCAAAAGCCTTAAAGTCCTTAATTTTAGCAGCTATAATCAACGCAGACGCGACCGGCAATCAATGGCTTTATCATAGCGACACATGCCAGATGTGCCGGATGTGCCGAATATGTGGTAAGAGCCTCGGTGTCGGCACATATGGCTGTAAGAGCTATATCCCAATTACCGTGTATCGCACCTGTGTCGATACCGACCTCGGCGGATTCAAGTTCGGGAATAACAGTGGGAAGCGCCTCAATAGCATCTTTAAAACGACGACAGACGTCCGCTTTTCCTTCGCCTTCAAGACGAAACATTACAATGTGTTTTATCATAATATTTTCGATTTAAAATAAATGACTGCTGAGTGCGGCGAGAGCCCGCACTTTATCGGCAGCACTAACAAGAACGGATATGTTATAGTTGGAACCTCCATAAGATATGATTCTGACAGGTATATCAGCGAGCGCGGCCAACACTTTTGATTCAAAACCGCAATTGTGCCATTCAAGATCTCCTACAATGGCTATAATCACCATATCCTTGTCTACCGTAACGGTACCGAACTGCTTGAGGTCGTCCACTATCGCAGCCAGACGCGAATCATTGTCAATTGTAACAGATACGCCTACCTCGGAAGTAGCCATCATATCGATACTGGTGCGATGGTTCTCGAAAGTTTCGAACACTTTATGAAGAAATCCGTAAGCCATCAGCATACGGCCTGATTTAATTTTAATTGCAGTAATATTGTCCTTGGCAGCAATTGCCTTTATAGTGCCATCGGGAGCCGTATTATAGATAAGTGTGCCGGACGCCTCGGGCTTGAGGGTATTGAGCAATCGCACGGGGATATTGTGGAGCTTGGCGGGAAGCACACATGCCGGATGAAGAATCTTCGCACCGAAATATGCCAGTTCGGCAGCTTCCTCGAAATGAAGACTTCCAACCGGCTTCGTTCCTTCTACGAAACGCGGGTCGTTGTTATGCATTCCGTCAATATCTGTCCATATCTGTATCTCTTCGGCATCAATTACAGCTCCGATTATCGACGCAGTATAATCGCTGCCCCCACGACGCAGATTGTCGATTCCGCCATGGTCATTGCGGCAGATATACCCTTGAGTCAGAAAGATATCCGCATCGCTCTCCAATTCGAGCAAACGGCGTATGCGACTGCTGATATGCTGCATGTCCGGCTCGCCGTTCGGAAGCGTGCGCATGAATTCGAGAGCTGGAAGCATGCCTACATTATGTCCGCGCGACGTCAGCACACGCTCCATGATAGCTGTCGACATAAGTTCTCCTTGAGCGAGAATTTCTTTCTCGCCGGCCTCTGTAAGAGGCTCGGAGCAATATGAACGAAGAAGCGAAAAAACGCGTCCTATTGCACGACGGGCGTCCTCGTGAAGGATTTCGTCCGAACCGAAAAGTTCTCTTAGTGTAGCTTCATATTTGACATATAGGCTGTTGATAACCTCCTGAGCTCCCGGAATATTACCTTTATATAGATACTCGCTTATCTCGACAAGAGAATTTGTAGTTCCTGACATTGCCGAGAGAACAACGATATTACGACCGGCTGCTTCCACAAGATCTGCCACATGACATATACGCTTGGCCGAACCTACGGATGTGCCGCCGAATTTAAGAACCTTCATTTTTTGTTTCGAAATATTATTTGCTTATAGTCAGTTATATTATTCGTCAATAGAATAGTTCAGGAATTCGTCCATGGGTTTTAGGAGTTCAAGCCGACGGGCAGCTTCCGCAACCCAGTCGGGTCGCTCAAAGAAAGAACGGTCGAGACTGCACATCTTGCCGTACTCGGTGAGGCGCAGCAGATCGATGTCCGGATGGTTTCGGTCGTATCCCTTTGGAGCCGTTTTTAACTGACGGCCATACCATCCGGGAAAATATTTCTCAATCTCCGGAGTCTCGGTTAAGGAACGGAATTCCTCCACATTGTCTATTATAGCCTTACGCACTTTTTTCAGAACCTTGGGTTCCGGGCACCATAGCCCGCTGTAAAGAGCTGTCTCATCGGCTCCAACATGAAAATAATGGCAGGCACGGTCGCAATGACGCCCTGTCGGAGATATAAGCGCCGAAAAATATGTTTTATAGGGTGTTTTATCATTGGAAAACCGGGTATCGCGATATATGCGGTAGGTACAGTCAGCCGCAGACAGCGAACGCAGCGAGGAATCGTTTATTGCGAGCTTATTGATAAATTCCTGCACTTTATCAAGCCAATAGCCGCGCACATTGTCATACTCGGCACGGTTGACTGCAAACCATTCACGGTTGTTGTTCGCGGCAAGACGTTCGAGAAAATCGTAAACTCTCTTCATTCTATTTCTTTTCTTCTTCGATATCGACCCAATCAATGTCGGTAACCTGCTCTTCTTTCCTATAATTATTCATTTCCGGACTCTTCGCGGAGCTATCGCCAACATTACAGGCAACATCGGTAAAATCCACATATTCGCCCATGTCCCGGGTGAATTTCTTTCCATGTTTCTGTTTTTGGCCGGTGGAGTGGCGTTCGCCACCTCCAGAACCATTAAAACCCGTGAAGAACGACGACGGATCGTTCATGAACTTATTTATACGACGCGCCTGCGTAAATAGCCGCCAGATGGCTTTTATCAGAGGCCAAAATATGAAAACAAATAATAATATGATGAGTAATTTACCCATTTATCAACTTTTTGTAGATTGTAAACAAGGCCGGGACCTGTTGGAATTCAGATATGTTTACGGCGAAACAGCGAAAGGAGGATGTAGAGTAGAATCGTCCACATAAGTCCGGGCAGACCGTAAAAAACAAGAAAGATTATCGCCGCAACAATTATTACATAGCGCGTAAAATTCTCGGTAAAATCAAAACTCTTGAATTTCAAAGAAAACATCTTGAAATTCGCCGTCATAGCCAGCGATACAAGAACTATCAACAACGCGACGGGCATCCATCCGGGATAATAGAACTTATCAATCCACCCATAGGCTCCAATCCAGAAAATAGCGTTCGCCGGAATGGGAAGACCTCGGAAAACAGTAGTCTGAGTGGTGTCATTATTGAATTTCGCAAGGCGTAAAGCTCCACATGCAGGAATCATAAAAGTGATAAAAGCCGTCCACAAAGGAGAACCGCCGGCAAGCATGGCATTAAGCATAAGCATAGCCGGAGCCACGCCGAAACTAACAAGATCCGACAAGGAATCCAGATCCTTGCCAAGAGGTGAATAAGCATGGAGCATACGGGCAGAGGCGCCGTCGCAGAAATCGAAAAACGCTGCCGCAGCGATGGCTATCATCGCCCACGTCGCTCCCGGGAACCTACCGAAAGTTTCGTCTATATGAAAGGCCATGAAAACAGCCACGCACCCCGAAAGCAAATTCATCAGAGTAATGGCGTCGGGAATGTATGCTTTAATATGTTTAGGCATTTACCGAAGGTTTCAAGCGCGCCACCTCGGTAATACCGCCGATGGTCTTATCGCCGATTTTAACAAGAATTTCCGTACCCAAAGGCAGATACAGGTCGACGCGGGAGCCGAATTTAATAAAACCCATGTGGTCCTCTATGCTTGCTTCATCACCGGGACGCGCATATGTGACAATACGGCGTGCCATTGCACCGGCAATCTGGCGCATAAGCACGTTCTGACCTTCCGGAGTACGGATAACGACAGTCGAACGCTCATTTTCAGTGCTCGACTTGGGCAGATAGGCTGCCATGAAGCGCCCGGGATGATAATTGATATATACAACCTCGCCATTTACCGGGAACCAGTTGGCATGAACATTGAGAATGCTCATGAATACAGACAGCTGTATACAGCGGCAATGCAGATATTCGTCCTCGAAAGTTTCTTCAAGTGCCACCACCGTACCGTCAGCGGACGAAACAACAGCATTTACCGGATTGCCCGTAAACACTCGCCGCGGAGAGCGAAAGAAATTGACAGCAAAAGAGTAAAAAACAGCGCTTATTGCAGTCGCAGCTATCGCCAATCCGAGCGGACGCACCCACACCCAAAGCGGAACAAGCAGTATCAGCAGAATCGCCAATACTGCAATAAGTATGCCTGTCCCTTCGTGATGTATTTTTACTCGCATTGCTTTTTAGCCTATAGGTTATGCAAAGTTAATAAAAAATTTTAAAAACAAGCCACGGAGGAATAATTTTAAGCATATTTCATTGGGATTATGCCGATTTTTCGTGAATACCGTCCGTCAAGACGGCAATGCGGGCGATTACCGTATTCTATAAATCAAGCCTGAGACGGCGCCAGCAACTGTCAGGAATCATTCTCCACAGAGCTGTCACAACAGCCCAGCGGGAATCGATAACCTTCACCCTGGGTGCTTTAAGAATCGCTTTCTCCAGGCGCGGCGCGATATAATCGACACTCATCTCAAGAGGATAGTTCCTGTTGCCGGCAAGAAGAGGTGTATCAACAAAACCGGGACGGATGTCGGTAATGGATACATTCACATGCTGGCGGTACGCAAGCTGGTCGAGTGCCTGGAGGTATGTCCACTGATAGCGTTTTGAGGCACTGTAGGTAGCCGACACTCCGATTCCTTTTGTACCGGCGACGGATGTTATCACTGATATATGGCCGCAGTGAAGATTGGCAGTCTGTTTATAATATTTATAAGCGGCGTTCACTATCCTTGTGAAACCAAGCACATTGACAGAAATTGTCTCTTCATCTCGCGCGGCATCAAGTTCAGGATTGCTCCATCCGCATCCTGAAGCATATAGCAGATAGTCCATCCCGTCAATAAGCTCGACAAGCTTGTAAAAACGGTCGACGGCATCGGCCTCCGTAACATCAATAGTCATATACTCTATCCTGTCGGGGTACAATGCCTTCACCTCTTTCAGCCTGTCCTCACGTCGCGCCGCAATTCCGACACGCCATCCCATTCGGGCAAAATCCGTTGCCACGCGCATACCCATACCTGAGGATGCGCCAATTATTATAATCTTTTTCATGTTCAGTCAGTTATACTGTTCTCCGATGATTGTGCCGGAAGCTCTGCCGCCCCGGGCTCTTCATTAATAACGGCATCGTCCTTAGGCTTGTTCAGTTTCGAAAGCGGCAAAGTATATGATACAGAGAAACTGCCTGAAATAGCTCCGGGAGACCCGAAACCGGGCACATACCACGGATCGCCATATTCGCAATGACTGCGGTGAAGGATTGACTTATAGCGGACAGTCCACCCGGCAGATATAGGTCCCCATATTTTCACACGCAGACCTGCAACGACCTCCAACCAACCGACTGTTGCATGCTGAGCCGGAATATTGAAAGACGCGCCGTCTCCCCAGTAACCCGGCTTCAGACTGACGTCATCGACAGAATAGCTGAACGGCGAAAAACCGTAGCGCACTCCGGCGAAAAAACTATAGTCGGGATTGGAGTTAAACAGGAAATTATAATTGGCTCCGATACGGAAATACACACTCAGCGGCGACCGGTAGGTGAAATTCATTCCCGCAGGAGTGTTCTTCGCCGTTCCGAGGCCGACTTCGACTACAGGTTTGTATCTGTTATGAAGCGATAGCTCCACCCATGCATCGGCAATACCATATTTCTGGCCAAAAGCACGCATCACGGGATCCCATACATTCACACCAACCGTAAGGGCATGAAAAAGCGGATATTCCATTTTGGGTACACGGCTGATAACGGTACTGTCAATCCACTCATCACCGGTTATCGAATCCACATAAACCATGAACCCGTCATTGTTGACATATGTCTTAGGGCGCTTGCGCATCTGCGCATTGAAACGTGCCGTATCACCCTCCGTCTCGTTGATTGGCTGCGTCACAGCGGCCGCTGTGTTGACTGCGCTCGCACGTCGTTTCTGTCTCGCCCAAGCCGGAGCAAGAGCCAGAAGAAATATAAGTGCCATTGTTATCAACCTCGATTTCATTATTCTGTTTCGGGCGGGGCGTCGACAGTACGGACATATATGCGTATCTGCTCTATATTGACATTGGTTATCAGGGAATCCGCAACTACGACAGAGTCCAGCAGATGCGTTGTCGATTTACACCTGTTTATGCGGTAACGGTACATTGCACCGCATTCCTCTGAAGCAAAGAACGGCTCCGATGTATAATAGAATTCTATTGTATCGTTGAACTCAGGCGTGCTGATTCCATCCTGTGTATAGTGAAAGCACCATGCCGTTGTATTCTGAGTGGAGCGCATCGGCAGGTATACACTGTTCATCACCGTTCCGGCCTTAACAAGAATGGAATCATTTGTCACTCCTACACCCGTGATCTCCAAGGTACTGATTGATATCTGCTGTTTCGTAGCCGAGGAATAGAAGCCTGCCAAAGGGATGGAACTCTGATTGTCGAGGCATCCGGAAGTGTTGCATCCGGCGAGAAGCAACGCGGCAGTGGCTATCGGCAGCAGGCTTTTCATCGTGCGATAAGGATATCGGAAAGTTCCTTGCGTTTCTTATCGGGTGCTACAGAACCTTCGGCCGGGTGTCCGAGCGGCACGATGGCGACAGGAACGATACTCTCATCAAGGTGCAACCCATCGCGAAGTTTCGCAGGATCGAAATTGCACACCCAGCAGGTGCCGAGATTGCGTGCGGCGGCAGCCAGGCAAAGATGTTCGGTCGCGATAGCGACATCCACATCGATATGTGAATGCGAATCGAACGGCCGCACCCAACCTTCAGCAGGGACACCCAACATCAGTAAATATACGGGTGCTGTCCGGATCCAGTCTCTGGTATAGGAATTTATTACGGCTTCGCGGCCTTCGGCATCATCGGCTCCTATAATCATGATACGCCATGGCTGACGGTTACACGCCGACGGGGCGAGACGAACCTGCTCAAGAATATACGCCATATCGGCATCACTTACCTTTTCGGGCGAATATGCGCGACAGGAATAACGTCCGGAAACAATACCGGAGAATATATCTGCTTTATTCATAACAATTCAGTCTTTGGGGGCTAAATCAATTTCCTCTTCTATCTCATAATCGTTGCGTTTAGGAGAATTCCGCACAACAAGCTCGCCGAGAAAACCTGTAAGGAACAGCTGAGAGCCAAGCAGCATCAGTACAAGCGATATAAAGAAATACGGAGAATCGGTAACGAGCGTATAACGCATGCCCACATGCATATGATAGAGTTTCAAGGCTCCCACCATCACCACAGCCACGAATCCGAGAAAAAACATCAGGCTGCCGAGCAAACCGAAGAAATGCATAGGCTTACGACCGAATTTACCGGTGAACCACAACGTCAGAAGGTCGAGATAACCGTTTACAAAACGATCCAGACCGAACTTAGTCTTGCCGTATTTGCGAGCACGGTGCTGCACAACTTTCTCACCTATACGGTTGAATCCGGCCTGCTTCGCGAGATAAGGGATATAACGGTGCATATCACCATAAACCTCTATATGCTTCACCACAGCAGAACGATATGCCTTGAGACCGCAGTTGAAATCATGAAGATTCCCGATTCCACTAACACGACGCGCCGTTGCATTGAACAGCTTTGTGGGAATCGTCTTCGACAATGGATCATAGCGTTTTTTCTTGAATCCGCTCACAAGGTCGTAGCCATCCTCGGTAATCATCCTGTAAAGTTCCGGTATTTCATCGGGACTATCCTGAAGATCCGCGTCCATAGTAATAACAACCTTGCCACGAGCCATGCGGAAGCCCGTATTCAACGCAGGGCTCTTGCCGTAGTTGCGGCGAAACGAAGCCCCGCGGACATGTTCGGGGTCGGACTGCGCAAGGCTCTGTATCACTCTCCATGAGGCATCGGAAGAGCCGTCATCAACAAATATCACCTCGTAAGAGAAATGGTGTTCATGCATCACTCGCTGAATCCAGGTATAAAGTTCCGGCAGCGATTCTTCTTCATTATATAAAGGTATTACAACGGAAATATCCATTTCTATGAGAGATTGCATTTATTATTGCGGTATTGCTCCATGCGCCTGCGGGTACTGAGCGCGATAGCCAAAAACAGGGAGAGTAAAGTACCGGCCACAATGTTGAACGATATTATATTCGCAGCAATATCTGCCGGAGTAGGCAGAGCGCCTTCATCGCGTAAGCGGGCAATGGTATCCGACAATACCGCAGCCTCGGACGTATTCATAGCGGAAAGCAGTTCAATGGTACTCTGAACCTGATTATAAATAAAATCCGGAAATGCGAACCGAAGCAGACAATACGCCATCACAGCCGGCAACAGGCTTCCGAGAAAAAATGATGCAATCCCTTCCGCCCATATCTCGGCAAACGAGAGATTGCTTCCGTTGCGCCGACAGTTACGGCTCAGAATGCGGTAAACGACGAAAGGCATGGCAATTGCACCGATAAGAAAAAGCTGCGCGAGTAACGGTACGGCAGTGCCGGCTCCGAGAAGGAGCAGCAACAGGCATATGAAGCACGATATATATAATCCGTTTTCAGCGGCTCGTGCCGTTATAGGGCGCGGCGGTACCTTATATGGGGATTCTGTCATTATTTTTCACATTTAATCAGATTACAAAATTAGAAAAAAATATTCATTTTTCATCCGCATCGCCTATCTTAATTGTTATAATCTGAAAAGCGATTCAAAATTATCAGAATAATATTATGAAAGGAAAAAATTTAATCCTCATTGGAGTATTAGTGTTCGCAGTAGGACTGCTGCTTACTATCTTCAGACATTCTTTGGCCAATGGCGGTATAGTACGTCTGGCCGGCATAATATTCGTCGGCGCCGGAGTTCTCAATCTGACAGTATTTTTAGCTTCGCGCGACAAGGATGGACGTTCGCGCATGGGCGCCCTCGGCACAGCCTTCGGATGGATATCCTCGGCAGCAGCCGTTGTCCTCGGACTGTCGATGCTCATTTTCAAAGACGCATTCGTGGCTCTGATAGGGTTTATGTTCGGCGTGCTTCTGCTTTTCGCCGCTTTGTTCCAGATTTTCCTCTTGCTCTTCGGCAGCCGTCCGACCCGCATATCAAACTGGTTCTTTATCGTTCCAGCAGTCATCATAGGCGCAGCTATATACATATTTCTGCGCAAGCCCGACACCGCCGGAGAAACGACCGATCTGCTTGTGACCGGCATATCCCTGATGGTATTCGGAACAGCGACGGTAATTGAGGGGAGCATGGTGGGACAATCCAACAGAATGCTCCAAAACTCCACCAACCAAACCGTGATAGATGAAAAACATACCGCACCACAAAACGACCAACCCGCAGAAAAGAAATAGCAGCACAAGACTCGTCGGAAGACGTACAATAATGCTCAAAAATGCTAAAACACCACAAATTCATACAAATATGCGGTGTCATAAGCAATTTTGAGCCTTATTTTTATGCTTCATTAGAAAAAAATTACGATATTTGCACCGCAAATAAGGAATATTGCCTCGGAAGGCAATTTACTTAGGCAGATTACCTAAATTACCAATCGAACAAAAAGTATAACAAAAATGACTAAAGCAGACATCGTAAACGAGATTTCGAAAAGCACTGGTCTCGATAAAGCTGAAGTTCTCACCACCATCGAACGCTTTATGGAAGTCGTAAAAGACTCCCTCGGCAACGGCGAAAACGTATACCTCCGCGGTTTCGGCAGCTTCATAATCAAAGTTCGTTCGCAGAAGACTGCACGTAACATCTCCAAAAAAACCACTATCATCATCCCCGAACACAAGATTCCGGCATTCAAGCCCAGCCGCGTGTTCATGGACGAGGTAAAAAAATAATATACGCACCAGTCACAGGTGCCTCTGCCCTGTGATAAAGCGACAATACGATTAATTAACCACCTAACGCGTTACAACAATGCCCAGCGGAAAGAAAAGAAAAGGCCATAAGATGGCTACCCACAAGCGCAAAAAACGCCTGAGAAAGAATCGTCATAAGAAGAAATAAACCTGCTGCCGACCGCCCCTGCGTGGAAAACGGTCGGCACACAAGTTTACATTCTTCTGAGACGCCAGTCTCCTTGGCACACAAGAGCAAACTTCGCTCAGCGGCATCTACCGGTAGCCGCAGCGGAGATTTGTTCTTTTATAGAGCTGCCGCAAGGCACACCGACCTCCTCGGGCAAGCCGATTCAGCTGCCCCGGCCACATCTATTTTATTATCAATACAATCATCAAATGAAAAGCGAACTCATCGTAGACGTACAGGCCTCCGAAATCACCGTCGCCCTCCTCGAGGACGGCAGATTGGTGTCGCTTCAGAAAGAAGCCCGGAATATCGCCTATGCCGTCGGCGACATCTATCTGGCAAAAGTGAAAAAACTTATGCCCGGTCTGAATGCCGCATTCGTAAACGTGGGGTTCGAAAAAGATGCATTCCTTCATTATCTGGATCTCGGAGCCAATTTCGGTTCATACTCCGAGTTCCTCTCCCAGCTATTGACCGATAAAAAGCGTCTTCCGAAGCTATCGGCCATGAAGCTGAAACCTGAAATCGACAAACACGGTTCCATCATCGACGCTCTCAAACCGGGGCAGGAGCTTCTTGTTCAGATTGTCAAAGAGCCAATATCGTCGAAAGGCCCCCGCCTGACGACAGAACTGTCGCTCACGGGGCGCTATCTGGTACTCACACCTTTCTGCGACAAAATTTCCATATCACAGAAAATTAAGTCCGCTGAAGAAAGACTAAGGCTCCGAAAGCTCATAGAGTTCCTCAAACCCAAAAATTTCGGTGTTATCGTCCGCACGTCGGCAGAAAGCAAGAACAGCGCAGAACTCGACGCAGAACTCAAGACACTGCTTCAGGCTTTCGACGACGCATGCGCCAAAGCACAGCGTTCTGAGGCTCCCGCCCTCGTCTTTGAAGAAGAGAATCGAGCTGTAGCGATGCTTCGCGACGTATTCAGCCCCTCTTTCGAAGCCATTCACGTCAACGACCCCGATGTCTACGGACAGATTCAACGCTACGTGGGCATCATCGCCCCCGAAAGATGCGACATTGTAAAGCTTTACGATAAGGACATACCCGTTTTCGACCATTTCGGCATTTCAAGACAGATAAAATCATCGTTCGGAAAAACGGTATCGTTCAAATCGGGAGCATACATCATCATCGAACATACCGAAGCCCTTCATGTCATTGACGTCAACTCCGGCAACCGAGCCAAAGCGGGAACAGATCAGGAAACAAACGCTCTTGATGTTAATCTCCGCGCCGCAGACGAGATAGCCCGTCAGCTCCGTCTGCGCGACATGGGAGGTATCATAGTTGTCGATTTTATCGACATGGCGAAAGCAGAGCACCGCCAGCAGCTCTACGAGCACATGAAAGAAATAATGGCGAACGATCGCGCGCGACACAACATTCTGCCGCTGAGTAAATTCGGCCTTATGCAGATCACACGTCAACGTGTCCGTCCCGTACTTGACATACACACCACCGAACAGTGCCCTTCGTGCTGCGGCAAAGGCGAGGTGCAACCCTCAATCCTTTTCACTGATACTCTTTTTGAAAAGCTACAATACATTATCGAAACACTTGGCAAAAAAGATTTCATAATGTACGTACACCCTTACGTTGAAGCATATATCAAAAAAGGGTTGTTCACAAGCCTCTATAGCCGATGGCGACGCAATCTCGGACGCCGGTTCAAAATCATAGCTGACGAATCGCTCGCTTATCTCCAATACCGCGTAGTCGACAAAGACCGCAACGAACTTAACCTCATCGACGAGAAAGACTCCGGCAAAAGTTCGGCATCAAAAGCTGCCGCCAAAGCCGCACAACGCGGTTTCGATGACACAGACGATGCTCAAAAAAACGAGCAGCCTAAAAAGGCGCAGAAACAACAGAGCGCTAAAACGCCGGCTATTTCCGCATCGATCCCACCTAAAGAGGAAAAATCCCAGGAGAAGCCCAAAGAAAAAACCAAGCCCTCGCAGAAACCAAAGCAGCCCAAGGCTGCCGCCGAATCTGTGGAACCGATTACTGAACCGTCGAAATTACTCGTAGAAGCAGAAAAAGATTCTGTTTCAGAAGAAAATCAGACATCGGAAATACCCTATAACGACACAAAACCGAAACCCCGACGCCGCCACCGCCGCAAACCCAAGACAAAGACCGAAACGACGGACAACACGGCAGACAACTCACCGACCCAATCGGGTACCGCCCCCAAGGAATAAGCATCATCCCCACAAACAAGAGAACAGCGGGCATTTGTGCCGCTGTTCTTTTGTTAAAGAGTTTTTTGTCCCACCTAAATTCATAAAAACTGCAAATACTGAATCTGAACTGCCATCAGACAACTCATTTCATGCTCCAATATTTCATTTTTCCGAATTAATAGGTGCATAGCCTATTGCCGAATACTCACCTTTACTATCATACTCTCTCCAAACCGTAGCAATGATATTTTCTTTCTTATTTACATAAACGTCTGCGTTTAAAACTACGCCCAAATATGTGTACTTATCATTGTCAATCAAATTCTCAACATCAATTAAATCCGCCGGAAACAACATCGATGACGCTGACAGATGTCCGTTATCAAATGTATAGGAAACAATTGTGGATGTATTCGCATTTTTATAGACAAGTATGTCATTATCTGAATTTTCAAGCACATATCCTTTCATATTCTTGGAGACGTCGGATTGGTTCATATCCCAGTCTACAAAAACAGTAGAAACCCCGTTCAAAGCATTCTCCAGTTGCTTATTACCGTTCAAATCGTCGCATGAAACAAACAAGGCAGACGAAACAACCGATAATAATAAAACTCCAATATAAATAAAGGAACTATAACCAAGCCTTTTCATTATTTTATACACTGCATTGATTTATCAATTAATCGCTTTATTTCTTGCACTTTAGGCTTAACTATTTCAATACTCATCCCGGGGTCAGGTTCAATAACATTAATTTTTGATACCGCCTCTAAATTGTTTTCTGTTTTTACAGTAATTGTAGTTGTTCCAATTGAAAGTCCTTGAACAAGTCCACTTGAATAGATGCGTGCGATTGAATTATCTCCAACACTCCAATAAAACGATGATGAAGAATTCTTGGGCAAAAGGGCCGGAGTAATATACCTCGAAAATCCTAAGACTACATTAATAGGGCTTTCCAATCCCACAAAAGTAGGGAGTGGCATAACTTCAACCTTTCCGGTTGCCTTATACCCATTATCAGTTGTAGCCGTTATGATTGCAACGCCCTCAGATACGGCAGTGATATAACCTTTACTTGTAACTTTGGCGATTGTCTCATCGTTTGATTTCCAAGTTACTGAAGAGGTTGCATCTTCCGGAATCAGTTTGTATTTAAGATATCCTGATTTTCCTTTTTTCAACATCAATGTTTCTTTTTGTACCTCAATACCTTTAGCCGGGGTATCTTTAACCGTAACTTTACAAGTAGGGTTATCTCCACCACATTTGGCATAAAAAGTAATTGTACATGTCCCCGGATTAATAGCTTTGACTGTTATCGGATCACCATAACCCCATTCACCTCTATCCAATTTTGCAATACTTTTATCATCCGTCTTATACGCCGGAACTGGTACTTTAAAACCAGAACTATTCGTATATGTCAATTGAAATTCCGCACCCGGTGCTACCGTTATTTCCTTTTTATTTAGTACGACTTCTGATTTCTTACATGCTACCGTAAAATAACCATGCCCTGTGCCATGTTTCCGAGTACTTCCTACATAATAAGTATATCCGTACTGACACTCAATAGTTGCCGTACCAGAGAAATATTGCTCTATTATTACGGAAGCGCCACCATTATTCTTTGATATACTTATATCATTATTTCTATCACTATACCATGCAATAGCGTCTATACGTCCAGGAGTATTAGGATTATCCAAAAAGAACCCTTCACCTACGTAAAAACTCCCGTCAACCGCCTTTACCGAGAAAGTGGATAGTACAATAAAAAATGACAGTAAAGCAGTTCTAAACCCTGACAATACTAATATTCTTTTCATCTGTGACCAAGTTTTGCAAATTTGTATGATATTGTTCCGAGAACGGCGAAATTTTTAAGTGACTGATTACACGACGAAGCAACCTGTGTTAAATCATATTCAACACTACAACCAATGGAAAATTCCCGCCATTCCGCACGCACTCCGGCACCGACTCCACATTGAAAATCGGCGCTCCAGGAATTTATTTTTGTCGAAAGTTTATTCACCGGCACTCCTAACACAACACCGCCTTTGATCACTACATCGACCGGATTGAATGTTAATCTGTAGCCCAAGGGATACAAACCTATGTGCACATAATTCATTGAGAATTTCGAAGCACCTTTACCATTAAAGCCCAAGGCTAATTCCGAGTACCAGTTCGAGGGAATGAAAATAGTCTTATCCTCAAAATACAGTTGGGCAGCCAGTCCGACGGAATATGATTCTTTGCCTTTCACAGAACCGCCATCCCACAGAAAATTGGAGTATCCGAATCCGGCCTCTACAGCCAAATACAGATTCATACTCTCCGGCATGAAAGAACCAAATGTCAGAGGTGGCACAATATCACTTTCAAAGATTACTTTTCTCTCACGGGCATTTGATCGCGCATCTTCCTGTGTAGTATCTTCGTGAACAGCCACCGGTTCATGCCGCGTTGGTGCGGGGATATAACTCGGCGCCGGGGCTACATTGATTGCTTTGATATATCTGGCACTGACAAAGCCTGCTTTGCCATTATATTCAACCTTAGCCCATCCATTCTCAATGGAGATAACCTGAATCTGTTGGCCGCTTTGAAAAGTTCCCATAACCTGCCCTGACGTGGAAGGTCTTGTTCGCACATTCAGACGCGATGAGGATGTGACTTTATACGGCATCTGCGCCATCACAGTAATGGCAATAAGGATGAATGATATTGCGGTAAAAAACCTGAGGAATCGCATGCTTGGCGGGTGCAAAAAAATGATTGATACTGATGGAGTGGTTATAATGGCCTATACGCTTATCCGTTAATTAATAATTGCAAAATATACAATTATTCCTATTCATTAAAGCTTTCAAATCCAATCATCATAGTTTTTATTATTATTTAACAGCAAAGGGTGCCGATTGGCACCCTTTGCTGAAAGAGATAGCAATTTTAGTTGAAAATTTCGTCGAAGGCGGGAGCGAGTTCGGGGCGCTCATTGGCGATGAATTCAAGCACCTTGTGTACCTGATAAAGGCCGCGCGGGACATGGAAACAACCTTTCCATTTGCCGCCCTTCAGAGGCAGAAGAACTTCTCCGCGGCGGTCGAGATAGCCGAACCATTCGGGGTATTCGTTATCGCGGAAATGTTCCCAAGCATAGTCATGTACGCGCTTGAACCATTCGAGGCAGCGCTTGTCGCCGGTGAAAGCATAACCCTTTATCATTGTGATAAGAGTCTCGATGTGTACCCACCATAGTTTCTGATCCCATTCGAGTTCCTGTGTAGGCGCACCCTTGAGATCCATGAAATAGAATATACCGCCGAATTTCTTGTCCCAGCCGTATTCTGCCATGGTAAGGGCTGTATTCTTTGCCTGCTCGATAAGTTCGGGACGGTTGAGGCGACGTCCAAGGTCCATCAGGAACCACATTGATTCGATAGAATGGCCCGGATTCATGTGACGTCCGTCCATACAGTCGACAAGCTTTCCGTCGAGACCGATATTCTCGACAACGAGACCTCCGAGTTCTGGACGGATGAATTCCATCGTGGTATTGATGGAATTTTCGATAGCCTGAGCGAGGAATTCGGGATCGATGAGCGGTTCGATTTCCAGTGCGAGATTGCAGAGAATCATCGGCAGAGCGAAATTCTTCATCGGGCGTGTGCCGGGATGCATCTTGTTCCACTTTGCCTTGGGGTTGTCGACACGTGCGAGCACTTTCTCGAAAGTTTTCTTGGCTATGTCGGCGTATTCCTTGCTGCCCGTGGCGATTGCAAGCTGGCCGAAAGCCATGGTGGCGAATGTATAGCTGAAAATATTGTAGGGGTCTACAATAGGCTGTCCCTCACGGGTAACGGAAAAATACCAATCCAGATTTCCGTCATGGCCATATTTTTTCATGAACTCGGCGCCATGTATGGCGGCATCAAGCCACTCCTGACGTTTCTCCACATTGTTGTAGAGCATCGAGAACATCCATACCTCGCGCCCCTGGAGCCACATGAATTTGTCGGTATCGAACACCTTACCTTCACGATCGAGGCAAGTGAAATAGCCACCGTACTCTTTGTCGATGGAATTGTTGAGCCAGAAAGGCAGTACGGAATCATAAAGCTCCGTATGGTACTGCCCGATAAGTTCTTGCAGTTTGTTTGACATTGTTTAAAGTATTAGATTGAGTCACCTCTGAGAGTGGCATCCTCTGCCACATCGTCGGCGAGCCAGTATTTTTCAATTTGTTCGAGAGTTTTACCGGTGGTCTCGGGAACGAGTTTCCACATGATAAGGATATAGGGAACGCAGCAGGCGGCAAAGAGCAGGAATGTACCTTCAAGAGTAAGGGCTTCGAGAAGGTTGGGGAATATCTGCGATACAACCCAGTTGGCAATCCAGAGCGACATCGAAGCAATCGACATTGCAAGGCCGCGCACCTTTGTGGGATACATCTCGGAAAGAATAACGAAGATGATGGCGCTGATAGAGATAGCCTGACAGAACATATAAGCACCAAGGAATACAATCATCAGTACATCGTCGAGATGCCACTGCTCTTTGAAATGCAGGAAGCCGGCAGCAAGGATAAGGCTTATAATCATACCTGTAACGCCGAAATAGACGAGACCCTTACGACCGACCTTATCAATTACAAAGATTGCGATAACGGTGGTGACGCAGTTGACGACACCAATCCATACCTGGCCGAGCAGCGGGTCTTCCAGTCCCACATTCTTGAATATGGTCGGACCGTAGTAGATAACGGCGTTGACTCCCATGAACTGGCCAAGGATAGCAATCGCCATACCGATAAGAATGGCCTTGATGATTCCTTTGTGTTTGCGGATATATTCCCACTGTCCCGACGAGGATTCACCGGACGACATATTCTGAGTGGCGCGTACTTCTTCACGAACAGCCTCCTTGGTTCTATAGATATGCCCGAGAACCGATTCAGCGGCACTCACACGACCGCGGACAATAAGCCAGCGCGGACTTTCGGGAACAAGGAAAAGAATAAAAAGGAAAATAAGCGCTGGTACAGCGCACATTCCCAGCATACCACGCCATACCTCGGTAGTCCATATACGGTCCCAAAGCGCGGGATTGTCAATAACGGCAGCTCCACCGGCGTGCAAATCAAGCAGATAGTTGACACCGTATGCAACAAGGATACCGAATGTGATAGCGAACTGATAAGATGCCACAAGGGTGCCACGATATTTGGCAACAGCCATTTCAGAAATATAGCACGGACAGACCACCGAAGCAAGTCCGATACCGAAGCCACCGAAAATACGGGCAATAAGCAACTCGGGGAATGACGAGCATATCGCACACCATACAGAAGATGCCAGGAACAGGACAGCGGCGAAAATCATCGACTGTCGACGACCGATACGCTCGCTTACCGTGCCGCCACAGAGGGCGCCGAGAATCGAACCGATAATTGCGGCCGAAACAAAGAAACCTGCAAAAAACGAGCCGTTCTCTATGTGAAAGAACGACCATACCGCTTCATTGGTGCCGGAAACTACGGCGGTGTCATAACCGAACAGAAAGCCTCCGAGAGCCGCTACAAGGGTAATGAACAGAAGATAGTTGAAATTAATTGTGCTTTTCATAATGATTGGATTAATGACACAAAAGTAATGAATTTTTGCGGTTTTACAAGTTCCCGACGCATTATAATTTTCAAGCCACCGATATTATTCCTTTCTCCACGCCATATCGATGTTAAGATATCACTCCGCGGCAATAAGCGCTTCGGGCGGATTTATAAGATAAAGAGTGGTTTTAGCACGGGTAACCGCAGTATAGAGCCAACGGTAAAGACTCAGGCCAAGTGCGTCCTCCGGAATATATGCAAGGTCGACGAACACATTCCGCCACTGGCCACCCTGTGCCTTATGGCACGTCACGGCGTAAGCGTATTTTACCTGAAGCGCAGTCCAATACGGATCAGATCGTACCGCCCATCTACGGCTCTCGGGATTTATATTGGCGTAAGGTCCGTTGTCGGCCATAAGCCACGCATATAAAGACGCACGCTCTGTCTGATTCATCCCGGCCTCGTACGAACCAAGTGTGTCGAGAATGATTTTTATATCGATTTCCACGGTTTTGCCATTGTCGGCAGGAGATGGAAGAGAAATGCGGACATCGGCATATTTATGGCCGAAACGATTCTCCGTGCCGTAGACATGTTCGACTGTCACAATATCGCCATTGGCGATAAAATCAATGCCTTCGATACGCTTGCTGAAATAGTGGTTATGCGAAACTATCAGCATATCGCCACGTTCTATAACCTCTTCACGATAAAGAACCTGCGCACGTATTGCAGCATTATACTCGGCGGCACGTCTGTTGCTGCGTGTTATCAGAATAGAATCAGAAGCTCCATTATCGGCACAGTCATAGGCGGAACTTATCACATCCGGCAAATCCGGACCTTCGACAATACGCACGTCTTCCAGACCGTCCGCTTTAAGTTTCGGCACAGGTAAAATCTCTCCCGCACGGCCGGAAGCAATCAGAGCCATTACTTTACGCAGACGCGTGGCATTGAATAAAATCCCTGAATCCGCCGCCTGACGTGCGGTCTCGGTTAATATTGCCATTGTCACTTTCAGTCCCATCGAACGCAGAACCTCGGCATTCATTGCCGGCGAACGTTCGGCACCGACAGGAGGCAACTGTGCAGTATCGCCAATAAGAATAAGACGACAATTCTCACCCGAAAAGACATACATTATCAAATCCTCGAGCAAATTCATCCCGGTATCGTCGGAATTGCCTATCATAGAAGCCTCATCGACAATAATGACGGCATTGCGCAATTTATTCTCCGCCGGAGCAAGCGGTCCGTAGCCCGATGGTGCACCATCTGGACTATGACGGTATATTTTTCTATGAATGGTAAAAGCCTGATGCCCTCCGGCATTTGTACAGAATACTTTTGCGGCGCGTCCGGTAGGAGCAAGAAGGAGGACCTGACGACGATGACGTTCGAGGCACCGTACAAGAGCGCCGGTTAGCGACGTCTTGCCGGTGCCTGCGTAGCCATTAAGTATAAAGGCACAATCGTCATTGGCCGGAGTCTGACAGAAACGAGCCAACGCACCGACAACAGCGACCTGCTGGTCGTTGGCATTGTACGGGAGGTCGCAAAGCACCTCCGCAGCAAACTCCTCGGCTCTCAGAACTTAGTCCTCCAGATAGTAGGTTATATATGTTACGATGCGAATTGTCTTGATATAAGGCGTATATTGATCGCGATCATTAATGGAGAACTGCCCCTGACTGGCGGTCTTGATTTTTCCGAGCTCGCTGTGGGAATCCTCGGCGAACTTATCGGCGGCTTCACGCGCGCTTGCCGTTGCCGAAGCAATCATTTCGGGCTTTATACTGTTGAGATCCGTGTATTCGTACTGGGTACGATAGCTATAGTCCCCTGCGACAATAGCTATACCTTGTTTCATAAGTTCGGTCTGTTTCTTTATAAGCTCACGCACAATGTCAACCTTCGACGATGTGACAACAATTACATTAGTCACCTTATAACGATATCTAATGTCCTGTTGGGAATAAGAGTCGGCGGTCTGATCGTAGACACTGGGGGCATCGATGGATATTTCGCTATCATCAATGCCGTTTGCATGTAAAAAAGCAAGAATAGCCTTATTGTTGGCCTCGATTTTGGTATATATACCCTGAAGGTCGTTGCCGACTTCCTTGGTAACAATAGGCCAAGTCACCTTATTGGCGTTTACTTCCTTCTCGCAAAGCCCGCGGACAGTAACAACACGGTCGCGATTGGAGAATGTGTCGATTCCACTCTTCAGGGCGAAACCAAGAACTACAATGGAAACAGCCACAAGTGCGGCAGAGATGATGAGAGATTTGGATTTCATGTCAGTTATTACATTATATTTAAGGATAAAATTTATTCAATATTATCGAATTTAGAAAAAGTCATTATGTCACATCGTTTCAAAACCTGTTAATTCTAACATTCTGACAATTCAACTTGTTTAAGATACAATATGGAAGAAAACCAATGAACCGACATTCGAATTTAACGGGTTTTGACAAACAGGCTTATTATATTAATAATACGATATTATAAAGTTTTTATTGCTTGCGAATCTTTTATTCAACGGAAGGCAACCTTATTCAAAATACCAACGAGATTCTCCATAACCTTATCTATGTAGAAATTCTCAACAATCTCCGACGAAGCTTCGGAATGCCTACGAGCAAGTTCCGGGTTCACCACATACTGTTTCATGGCATCCGCCAAAGCTCGAACATCGCCCGGAGCAATGAGAATCCCGTTTTTTCCGGACTCAATAATCGATGGAATGCCACCTACCGGAGTAGTTATCACAGCCTGCCGATATGCCATAGACTCAAGAATAGATATCGGGAGTCCCTCTATGTACGACGGAAGCAACAACACATGCCTCTCACGTAAAACCTTGTCTTTTCTTTCTCCTGAAATCCAACCTATAAAATGTACACAATCTTCCAATTCCAGATCGATGACTCTCTGCTGAAACTGTACGGTCTCTCCGTTACCTCCGACAATAAGGTCGACATGAATATCTTCATCTTTCAACAATCTTACAGCATCAAGCATATCATAAACACCCTTGTTTTTCCCGATTTCTCCCAAAAACACAAAGCGCGGCGACTGTCTTTGCGCATATTTGGCATCAATATCGACAGGTGGTTTTACTCTCTCAACGGGATTATTCAGTACAACAACGTTTCGAAGACCTATATAATCCTCGAAATAATCTTTCCATTCCTTTGAAAGGACAGCAACAGCATCAGCTTTCGACAGCAGGCGGCACACATTATCAACACCGTCCTTATCCACCTGCATTCTGAAATCACCACCATGGCAATGCATCACCGTACTAAAGCCCAACAAACGCGCCCAACGGAAAAGCATTTTTTTGCGTATCCATGATTTACCACAGGCATAATGAATATGAACTATCCTGCGGCCGGACAAACGATGCAATGGCATCATTATCATTGCCAAAGCAAGATACATCATGCCAACGACGAATCCACACGACGAGTTGGTCTGCTGATAATTAAAGTGTTCGATATTGCGTTTATAAGTCTGAAGTACAGCCGCAATACCGCCGAACGCACCCTTAATCTGGGGTCCGATAAAAAGTACTTTGTCAAATATAGGGTCTGTATTTACTGCCATCATTTCTGTGTTTATTGCCTGTATTCATTATCAATGACGAGATAGGCTAATGTTAGGCCAAAAATAGCTGTGGCATGTACGAATGTGCCGTTCACACCTCTCTCTCCTTCTTTGCGGTGCGGAATCGTTTCCGGACTGTAAACACATTTGAACTTGTTCTGAGGGAATATACCGGAACGGCGAAAACGGGTTCTCAACGCTCTCGCAAGAGGACAGCCCTCCACCTTCCAAAACTCCGCCGTCGCAATCTTAGATGGGTCGAGCTTGCGTGCCGCCCCCATAGAGGAAAAAAAACCGCGGCGTGGCGCTGTAAACGGATCGGTACAACGTACTATAAGGTTTGCCTTATCAGAAATTGAGTCAATGGCATCGATTACATAATCATATGTCTCTATTGCAAATTCAGAAGCATTATCTTCCGTGTACCGACCAACAATGGCATGCACCTCGGCCGACGGATTAATGTCATAGAACCGGCGACGCAAAACCTCTACTTTGGGCTGCCCCACTGTAGATTCAAGCGCCGGCATCTGGCGGTTGATATTGCTGCCGGCAACATTATCCGGATCCACCATTGTAATATGTCCGAAACCGGTACGTACCAAGGCTTCTATACACCATGAACCTACGCCGCCGACTCCAAAAATCAGAATACGCGTGTTTGCAATGCGATTCATCATGTCTTCTCCTGCGATGAGTTCAGTCCTTTCAAAATTCAAATATTCCATGGACGATAATTCCATATTTTTTATTATCTTTGCAAAAGTAAAGATTTTGCATCTATTTCAGGGCAAAAAAAGCGAAATTTTGACAACCTCGTGAATGGACGTACTGCAAAGTGCGCTCGTCTTTTTTTTATTGTTTTAGAATCAGTAATCAATTGTTTAATAATCACATTTCCAAAGTAAAAGATTCCAAAATGTACAAATCTATTACATGGATTGCGGTATTTCTTGCCATCATAGGTTTCGGATTTACCGCAACGGCCCGACCTCAAGGGTGTGTCGAGGCCAAGCCCGGTATAGTGAGAGTGAAACTCCAGCCCGAACTCGTCCGGCAGGTAGGCACCGCTCCGGTGCGTCGTACTCATGGCAAACTCACTACAGGAGCGGCAGCACTTGATATTGCCGCCGAACGCGTGGGAGTTACGCGCATACGCCCAATGCTGCCTTACAATGAAAAATTTGCAGCCGACCGGGCCACATACGGTCTCGACAGATGGTATGTCATTGAATATGATACCGTAGTTCCTCCGGCAGAAGCACGCCGCGTATTCTCTACTGTCGCCGGTATCGAGCATGCCGAAGAAGTGCGTCCGATGGTCCTCAAGGAAGGTAGCGGCGCCGCTGTCGCCGCTACCCGGCCTCCGTTGAAAGCCAATGCGGCCAATTATATGTTCAACGACCCACAACTGCCCTCGCAGTGGCACTATCGTAATTTCGGAACCCTCGCCAACGCTGTCGAAGGCGCTGACATTAATCTTTTTGAGGCATGGCAGAGTATCAGCGGCGCTCCCGATGTAATAGTCGCCATCATTGACGGAGGCGTTGACGTAACACACGAAGACCTTGCCGCCAACATGTACGCCAACGAAGCCGAACTTAACGGCACCCCCGGCGTCGACGACGACGGCAACGGATATGTCGACGATATATGGGGCTTCAATTTTGTAACAAACTCAGGTGAAATCTATCCCCACAACCACGGAACCCACGTTGCCGGCACAGTCGGCGCCGTGAACAACAACGGCATCGGTGTATCCGGTGTGGCAGGCGGCGACGGCACCCCCGGCTCAGGTGTAAAAATGATTTCCTGTCAGGTGTTCGAAAGCCGCTCCGGAACAGCCGAAGGAGATTTTGCGGCAGCCATAGTCTATGCCGCCGAACGTGGAGCTACCATAGCCCAGTGTTCATGGGGTTGGGATAGCGACGGCTACTACGAACAGGCCGTGCTCGACGCAATCGACTATTTCACCGACAAAGCACGCGGTCCCAAGATGACCGGAGGTCTATGTATTTTCGCTGCCGGCAACCTCGGACAACAGGGAAATTTCTATCCCGCAGCTTACGACAAAGTCGTAGCTGTAGGAGCCATGACACACGATCTACACGCAGCATCCTATTCCAACTACGGCGACTGGATTGACGTGATAGCACCCGGCGGTCTTCTCGACTACAGTACTAACCAAGGTGTCCTCTCTACCCTGCCAGACAATAATTACGGATATCTGGAAGGTACATCAATGGCAACACCACATGTCTCCGGTATAGCAGCACTCGTCCTCCAGAAAAACGGTAGCCCCACATTTGTAAACGAAAGCCTCCGCACACAACTTCTTACTTCTGTGCGTGATTTTTATTCCTTCCCCGGAAATGAAAAACTCGCAGGTCTTTTCGGCAGTGGTTACATCGACGCCGCCAAAGCTCTGCAAATGGGCGACGGTTCCGCACCGCAGCCCGTAAGTGATTTCATCGCCGATGCGGCACAGGACTACATAGCTCTTACATGGACAATTCCCACTTCCGCCGACAATAATGTACATCACCACCTTGTCTACTACAGCACTGAAGCATTCACGGCAGTTTCCGACCTGACAAAGATTCCGGTGGTCATGGCCGATACCAAATTTCTCAATTCCGGCGACAGCTTTTCGATGGAAATAACCGGCCTGCAACCTCTCACCAAATATTATGTAGCCATTTCGGCCGTAAATCGTTGGGGTGCTGCATCTCCGCTCTCTTCTGTAAAAGAGATAACAACTAACGCCGGCCCACAGATTGTTGTGGACAGCTTCGGCGTAAACCTCACATCCGAAGAAGGCAGCCCCGTCGCCACCGCAAGTTTCAACATCGGCAATGAAGGTGAAGGCCTGCTCAAATGGACAGCTACGAAACGTACGGTTTCTGTCTCTCCTGCATCAGTGGTCCGTCCGATGGTTGCAAACAACGGCAGCTACCGCGGAAAAATGGCCGGCATGAAGGTTGCCGCCCGCGCTAAAATCGACTCCTACGAAGCCGATGACTATCCTGACGAAATACAATACTTCGATGAGATTTTCGCATATATAGGCGATAACGACGCTACGCTTCCGAACTCCATGGCCCAGTGGTTCCGTATTGATCCGACAGAATACCCAGATGGTTTCAACCTCACTCATGTGAACATTACAGGAGCCAACGGACAGAATCCTGTCATCCAGATTTATAAAGGCGATGTCGCTCTTTCTACAGCAAGCCTGATCCAAACTGTCGAATATCCTTATTTTGCTTATGGCTATCCTGTAGCTCTCAACGAACAACTATTCTTTGCTCCCGGCGAGGCCTTCTGGGTTGTTGTTCATTTCGAAGGTGGTCAGGAAGGTTATCCTCTCGGCCTCTGCACTGCCAACACCGAAGGTATCCAGGGCTACTCATTCATGAGTAATGATATGGGCAAAACATGGATACAGCTCAACCAGGCTCTCAAAGGCAGTCCTTACGAAACTTATGCCGACACAATGACATGGGGTATCACCGCCCGCTCTGCCAATCCCGATTGGAGCGAGATTCTGGAGATAGACCCTGCGGCAGGTACTGTCCGCAAAGGCGAATCACAGATAGTAAATCTCTCTGCCGATGGATCTTCTGTTGTCAACGGCAACTATATGTTCAATGTCCGCATCAATACCAACCAGACAGATAATTCCGTAGCCGTCGTACCTGTCAACTATTCAGTTACGATGAACAAGGCGGATATTGTAACTCCCAAAATCGTAAATTTCGGGTCTCTGCTTGTTGGCGAAAGCAAAACCGTCAATGTTGAGATTTACAACAAAGGCTACGGCAGCTTCAAGGCTTCGCAATGGGGTTCCGGTATCTATAGTGAAAACATCGCCTCTACATCAGAGAATTTTGCAGGCCCCGAATATATCAGCGAAGGGTTCCCGGCACGAACACGTGTCAGATTCCCCGTCACATACAAGCCGGTATCATCCGGAAGCCATACCGGTAACATTGTCTTTACCGATCTTGAAGGCAATGAGGTGCGTATAGTAGTGCAGGGCGTTGCAACCGACCCGGCAAAACTTGCTATCAGCCCGGCACAAGTGGAATGCGGCACTCTCATTGTCGGCGATGCTCCTACCACCGCAACCTTCGAGATTGCAAACGAAGGCAAATATCCTCTTGAATACGTATTCCCCAAATTCTCCGGCGAGTCTATCGAGGGTAACTCAGCTGCCAGCCATAAATTCGGTTATACCATTGCCTCGACACTCGACGGCTATCAGCCTTTTGCCTACGACGGTAATGCATCTGTTATCGGAGGCAAAGACATAAGCGTTGAATTCACCGATGACTCTTACGTAAGCAAAGCCGTTTCTCTCGGCTTTACCTTCCCTTATTACGGCAAGACCTACGACCGCGTTTATATCACCAGTTTCGGCGGAGTGATGTTCGCAGTCAACGATGCGACTTTCCGTTCTCCGCTCACACCCACGAGCTATGGCGTCGCCGGCACGGGCCTTATATGTGCCTACGGTTCACAACTGCTAATGGGTTCTGATTCCAAAGTAGAGTATGCCAAGACAGACGGCAAATTCGTAGTAAATTTCAAGAATGTCCTTGCTCCGGTATACGATACGGATTATACCCCGGTTAGTTTCCGTATAATGCTCAGCCCAAACGGCGATATCGAAATGTACTACGACAGCTATGAACCTTATGGAGTATTCCAGGACGGGAGCGGATTATTCTGCGCCATCAACAATCCTGAAATCGACGACTGCCTGGTTGTCACCAGTGCCGACATGGCCGATTACTGGGGCACTGCGGAACCTTCAGCTGACAACAGCCGCTTCCGTAGTTTCGGCAGCGGTACGGCCGTGAAATTCGAAGCTCCCAAACCTTATTTCGTAGCCGCATTGAACAAGCCCCACGGAATTGTAAACCCCGGAGAAAAGGTTACTATTGCTGCAACATTGATTGCAGACGACACAATGAATGCCGGATCCACATTCAATAATCTCGCCATTCTCACCAACGACCCTAATCCATCGGTTAGTGCAGTACGCCTCAATGCTGTGATTTCCGGTGATAATCTCGTAGGCGCCGCAGAACTTGAGAATTCAGACATCGATTTCGGTGATATATTCCGCACATCCTTACTAAGCATTCCCGTAACAGTAAAGAATTCAGGCCACGATGTCCTAACCGTCAATTCCGTGGCATTCGCCAACAATGTGCTATCTACAAATGCTGTCCTTCCATTCACTCTGGAGGCCGGAATGGCAAAAGACATCGTTGTTAGCGTACCGACAGACAAAGAGGGCGCTATCGCGGATGAAATGACAATCACAACCTCCACCGGAACTCTCATTGCCAAGCTTCACGGTACCGTTATCGGTTGTCCGACAGCAAATATCAACCTCTCTGAAATTTCAGAAACAGTAGCTTATGGTGAAACTCTAAACAAGAATCTTGTCATCGAGAACACCGGCAACGAGACTCTACGCTATTCCATCACCCCTGATGCTATTGTAAATTTCTCGCTTCCCGAGAACGACAAGGCTTCCACAAGCTACACATATACATTCTCCGATGATGACAGCTCAACCAAGTTCGAATGGAACGATATTGAAACCACCGGCATTGGCGAACACAACGGACTGAGCTATTATATGGAGCACGACTACATCGCCGTAGAGCTACCCTTCGAATTTCCCTTCTATGGAGAGAAATACAAAAAGATGTATATCTACAACACCGGCTTTATATCGTTCACCGAACGTCATGATGACAAACTTTGGCCGGAGCCTCCGGCAGAATTTCCATCCGGCTCTGTCTACACCAATATCATAGCTCCCTACTGGGGTATGCACTCCATGGATCAGACGCGCACAGCCGGTACATATCACTATGCGGATGCCGAAAAAGCGATAGTATCGTTTATGGAGTATGGAAATTCCATGAATATCGGAGTATGTTTTCAGCTTATTCTCAACCGCGACGGCAGCTTCAAGTTCCAATACAAGGGTCTCGACGAAAACGCTCTTATATATAATGTATTCGGCCTCGGCGGTATCGCCAACGCTGACGGCAGCGCTTATGTCAAGATTCCTGCCCGCATGATGAAATTCGGAAAGGCTGTTGTATTCAAACCTATTGTCGAATCACCCGTAGCAGCCGAATCATCAGAAACCATAGGTCTCGATTTCAATACCCGCAGAATGGCAGGCACATACGAGACAGTTCTCAAAATCACCACAAACGTGCCTGGCAATGAAAATATAGAAATTCCCGTAGCCCTTACAATCACCGGTGAGGCCGTTCCGGCATGGCCCGAAGATATGGCAGTCGAAAATGTTGCCGGCTATCAGGACACGGACTTTTCCAAACCGCTCGTTCAGATGGGTGCCATGTACTCTGTAGATTTCAGGGTAGAGAATACCGGTACTGCTCCATTTACCATTGATTTCGTAGATGTAGGCGGACCGACAATCGTTGACGAATGGTTCGGATATGAAATGCCTGCATTCAATCTGTTC
The DNA here is from genome assembly GCA_910576775.1 of uncultured Muribaculaceae bacterium. GTDB lineage: Bacteria > Bacteroidota > Bacteroidia > Bacteroidales > Muribaculaceae > CAG-873. The sequence continues at coordinate 75,508 of CAJTJV010000008.1, forward strand.
TACTACGCCGAACAAATAGACTATATCACCGGAGAACCAACCGGAGAAAGGATGTGGATGCAATACGAAGGCATGCCTGTCACTGTCGGCTCCGAACCGATCCAGTTCTCGGTTCCGATGCTACCCGGCGAACTGGCCTACACTCCTGACGTCTATGAAATACCTCTTACATTCCATTACACCAACGGAGAGGAAAGCGGTGAAAAGACTGTAACCATCACCTTCACTGTCACCCCGCCACCGTCGATGACACTCGACAGCGAGAGTGTATATCTTAAAGCCGAAAACGACAACGATGTTATTGACGGTAAGGTAACCATAGGAAACGAAGGTGACTACGATCTCAAATATACCGTACGTCTCGACCCGACCGGCGCAGGAGAGCAAGCTCCCGACACCGGCGGAGGAATCGCACCCTGGAGCACCATTGCAGCAGAGGCAAAACGTATCAGCACAGCCCGGACAATGGCCCGCGCCGAACGAGCCAACGATATATACAATGTACCCTCTGACATGGAATACCGTAACGCACTCTATTATCCAGTATCCGCAGCTCTCAACAGCTACATGTTCGGTACGACGACCAACAATCAGGAATTCAAGGGCGTAACTGTATATAACGCTCCTGCCGGAGGATTCAACATATCGCATGTCTATCTGCCTGTAAGCATCGAGAACAAAAAAAATCTGGATGTAAAGATTGAAATCGTTTCAGGAAATGACCCGACAACCGGAGATGTGCTCGGTAAAGGCACTCTTCACATTGCCGAACAGAGCGATCCGAACGTCGGCCGCTTCTTCGCCGTACCTCTCGACCGTTCAGTATTCCTTAGCGGAGGCGAGGTATTCTGTGTAGTAATCACCTACCCTCGCGGGCCACTCCGCCCGGCATACCTTGTCACCAAAGAGGATGCAGTCGTGGAAGGCCGTTATCTCGGTTGGGACGAGCAGAACGGCTGGTATGATGTAGCAGCATCCTTCAAGGACACCTACGGCTCCCTCGGCTTTATATGCACCTGCCTTGAAACTGTTGAAGGACAACCCTGGATTCGCCTGCTCACCCCCGAAGAAGGAGTTGTCACTGTAGGCGAGACCGCCGACATAAAAGTTGCTGTGAACGCCGCCTCCACGCGCCTTGAAAAAGGCAACAAGGCAATGCTTGTAGTCAAATCAAACGATCCTGCCATGCCTCTTGTCAACATTCCCGTTGTCTTTGACAGAAACGGTACGCCCGTCATTGAGGTTCCAAGCTCTACGGTCTACACCAAGGAAGGCGAACTTACTGAAATTGAAATCTCTGTTACCGAGCCCGACGGCGACAGCTTCACCATTGCACACACAGATGGCGCTGGCTATTCACGCATCGCATCCGTAAGCAATGCCACTGTCGATGAAAACGGTAATTATGTTGTAGCCGCAGGCATTGATGCCGTTGCAGTAAACATTGAAATCATGCCTGAATTCGGTTCTGCGTCCACCGGCAATGCTTTTGTCATCACAGCTACCGACAGCAAGGGACACAATGCCGAAGCTACCGTAGTCTACGACATCGAACATGTGAACCGTGCTCCCGTGGCCGAAGATACCAATGTTTCTGTAAGCGAAAACGAAACATCCGACATAATATCGTTCACACCGATGTTCTCCGATCCCGACGGCGACAACCTCTCATATACATTCGCGATGAACAGCAACACTGTGGTCGACGCCTACACCACTTCCGATGCCGTAATCTTCTACGGCAAAAAGCAGGGCACCATAAACGCCACAGTAACAGCAACCGATGCCTCCGGTGCACAGGCTACAGCACTTATCACGGTTACAGTAAGCCCGAAGAGCGGTATCGAGGATCTCGACACCAACACAGGCAGACTCTCCGTGATGCCTAATCCGGTAGATGACGTAATGCACGTTTCAACGGGCTTCATTGGTACTGACGCCGATTTCATGCTCTTCGATGCAGCCGGTAAAGTTGCGATGCATATAAGCGCCGTCCTTTCCGACGGACGCGCTGATATCAATGTCGCCGACCTTGCTTCCGGAATCTACATCCTGACTGCGACCTCCGACGGCACAACCCGCACAACCCGCATCGTAAAACGATAAAACTTTATCCCTTCAACAAAAAACAGACTGCAATGATCATTGCAGTCTGTTTTTTGTTATCTCCGTCAGAATATGTAGCCCCAAATTAGCAACTATTGTTGAGGATGGCGTCGACAATGCGCCGGTCGTTGGAAAGGCGAGGTACTTTCCGTTGGCCGCCGAGTTTGCCGGTGGAGGCAAGCCAGCGATCGAAGGCTCCAATACCGACCGGCGTCAGTTCGAGGCAGGCAAGAAATATGTCGCCAGACCGCTTTGCCTGATAGTCGCTGTTGACTTTACACAACTCCTTATCAAGAATATCGGCAAAAGCCTCGTTTCCGCAACGTGGCGCACGAGCCCACTCTATCAGCCACTGGTGATGGCCTTTGGTACGCTCGGCGGTATATACGGGAGCGGCTGTATAATTGGCAACCGAAGCACCTGTGATTTCACAAGCCTTTGCAAGCGCGGCATCGGCATTCCATACCATCAGCTCTTCACCGAATGCATTGATAAAACTGTTTGTACGTCCGGCAATACTTATGCGTAACGGCTCTACACTTTCAATGCGTACGGTATCGCCGGGCGCATACCGCCAAAGACCGTTTGGCGCGGTAATAAGTATTTCATATACCTGTCCTTTCTCGACTTTCCATGCGGGCAATGGTTCACCGGTGCGCCCTGAGGTCGAGTCGAAAGGTGCAAATTCGAAAAAAATGCCGGCATCGGCCATAAGGAGCATACCATTGGAGCTGTCGCATGTATCCTGGATGGCAAAAAAGCCCTCGGAAGCATTATAATTCTCTATATAATGCATCCTGGATGGGTCGGTGATGGCGGCATACTGCTCTTTATATGGTCCGAAAGCAATTCCTCCATGGAAAAACACCTCCAGATTGGGCCACACATCATGTATTGTATCAGCGCCTTTTCTTTTTATAATGTTGCGGAGGACGGTAAGAAACCATGACGGCACACCACTGATATTCGTAATATCCTCATCTATCGATTTCTCGACAAGTGCCGGAAGCTTCTCGTTCCAGTCGGCCATCAGAGCCGTTTTTTTATCCGGAACACGGAAAAGATTTACAGCGGGATTTATACGGTCTATAAGGTTGGCAGAAAGGTCTCCAACTCTGACTTCCGACGGCAAACATGTAATTTCATTGGCAAAACTGCCTCCAAGTATAAAACCTTTGCCACCAAACATACGGGTATCGGGATATAAATCGAGATATGAGGCAACGGATTCGGCACCGCCACGATAATGGTTGATTGAAAGGGAATCGCCGGTTACAGGAATGTATTTGCTCTTGCCTCCGGAAGTGCCGGAAGATTGAGCGAAACGGCGTGTTACCCCGGGCCATAACACATCCGGAGCACCCTGTACCATTCGCTCCACATCATGACGGATATCCTCGTAGAGCACCGTAGGAACTGCGTCTACAAAATTCTCATAGTATTTCAGCTCTCGGAAAGCATAGCGCCGCCCTACCTCCGTTTGCCCGGCACGACTCAAAAGCCGGCAGAGCAACCTGCGCTGAGTCTTTTCAAGCGCATCCGGATTCGCCCATCTCTTACGCCGGCCAACGATATACCGGAATACAGGACGGACAATCGGAGTAAAATTTATCATCACTGAGAAATATTGGCGTCGAGTTCGCCAAGAACCTTGGCAAGTTCTTCTTCTGTACGGACGAGCTTACCTTGGCAATATTTAAGCAGATCCGCCGCGCGCCGCGCACGCTCTGCAAGAGTATCAATACCACAGGTATCGGAACGGAGAGCCGAAAGGATTCCTTCCAGCTCTCCGAGAGCCTGCTCGTATGTCATGCTTTCAATTTCTTTATCCATGCGTCAGTCAAGGTCGAAACGGTCGCCTGCCAGCTTCAGATCGTTATCACGTACGAATTTCAGAATCTCGGCACGTACAGGAGTATCTGCAATGTCAGCTTCTATACGGCGCAGAGCATTGAACAGAGACGTAGAACACTGGTATATATGACGATATGATTTTGCGATATCGTCAATCTGATCCTCGCTGAAACCGGCATGTTTGCGCATTATTGTGGAATTCACCCCATAGTACACAACCGGATTGTGAGCCATAATTGTATAAGGCGGAACGTTGGAGCTGATACGGGTACCGCCTTTGATAAGAACGAATTTACCGATATGGCTCTTCTCATGCACGACAACACTCGATGACAATATCGAGCCCTCCTGAATGATAACGTCACCGGCTACACTGACATTGTTGCCGACTACACAATGGTCTGCGACACGGGTGTCGTGGCCGATATGGCTGTTGGCACAGATAAGACACTGTGAACCGATAGTTGTGGATCCGCCGTTGATGCCGCGGTTGATTATCACATGCTCGCGGATTACCGTATCGTCGCCAATCATACAGGTAGTATCCTCGCCTTTCCAACGGAAATCCTGAGGATCGGCGCCGACGATAGCACCCTGATATACTTTAACGCCTTTTCCGAGAGTAGTACCACGGACAATAGAGGCGTATGGCTTGATCTCACATCCGTCACCGATAACAGTACCGGCATCTATGTGTGCGAACGGATGAACTGTTACGTCCTTGCCGAGCCTGGCGGAAGGGTCTACGTAAGCTAATGGACTTATCATGGCGTAGAATTTTTAAAGATTTTACTCCCCAAATTTATACAAAAAACTCCGACAGTCCAAAAAAGTTCGCCTGTAAATCCATGCGCAGATTAAACAAGCAAGTGAGAAGAAGAATCGAAATCCCAAAAGGATAAATAAATAGTGTTGGTATATTTAATTAATTAGGTGGATCAAATATACATTTTTCAAGGATATAACAAAAAAGCGAACCGAAAATTCGATTCGCTTGAATGGGTGTGGAGCACAGCGGACTCGAACCGCTCACCTCGACACTGCCAGTGTCGCGCTCTAGCCAGATGAGCTAGTGCCCCTTTTTGCGTTGCAAAGGTATGTACATTTTCAGCAACGACAAAATTTATCATTGGATTTAACATATATTATTAATAATGCACAGGTTTTCATATCGCACACTCAAATATTTGCACTACCTTTGAGAAATTTATTTTTCACTATGATGACGCATCTAAGATTTATCGCACTAATTATCTTCGCAACTCTCCTGATGCCGATGTGCAGAGCCGACAAAGACGAAATAACCGTCGGCGCGGCACACACGGACAATTATCTACCGCTACTTAAAAACAAACGTGTGGCTATGCTTTCGAACCACACCGGGATGGTTGGTGACAAACATACCCTCGATATCATGCTGGAGAACGGCATAAATGTCGTAACATTATTCTCACCAGAACACGGCTTCCGCGGGACAGCAGATGCCGGCGAACAAGTAGCCAATGGTGTTGACGCTCCCACCGGTATTCCGATTGAATCGCTCCACGACGGGACCGGTAAGCGTATGCCTGCAAAAGAGGTTATGGACGGTCTGGATGTTATAGTGGTAGATATCCAGGATGTCGGTCTGCGATTCTACACATATTATTGTACGATGATCGACCTGATGAACGCCGCCATAGTTTACGGAAAAGATGTCGTGATTCTCGACCGCCCGAACCCTAACGGCATGTATGTCGACGGTCCGATCCTCGACATGAAATACCAGTCCGGCGTCGGCCGCCTGCCCATCCCTGTCGTACACGGCATGACTCTCGGAGAACTTGCCACGATGGCAAACGGCGAAGGCTGGTTAAAAGACGGCGCCAAAGTGCCGCTAACGGTAGTTCCCTGTAAGAATTATACCCACGCCTCACGCTACCGCCTACCGATAGCGCCTTCGCCCAACCTGCGGACAATGCGTGCCATATACCTTTACCCTTCCACCTGCTATTTCGAGGCTACCCCAGTCAGCCTCGGCAGAGGCACTGATTTTCCTTTCGAGGCATACGGACACCCCGCGATGAAAGGCCGCACATTCGAATTCACACCCCGTAGCGTTGCCGGAGCCAAGAATCCGCCGCACCTCAATAAAAAATGCCACGGCGTCGACCTGCGTTCATTCGATGAAGAAGAGGCCATTGCCAAAGGAATAAATCTCGAATATCTTATCGACGCGTACCGCGACCTGGACATGGGCGACAGTTTCTTCAGTTCTTTCTTTGAGAAACTTATCGGTCGTGGCGATATCCGCAAAATGATTGAAGACGGAAAGAGCGCGGACGAGATAAAGGCAAGCTGGGTCGACGACGTGAAGAAATTCAAAGAGCAGCGACGTCCCTATCTGTTGTATCCTGAAAACTAACATCATACCATGTCTCAATCAGTAATAGTAATCATAACTATAATCGCTTATTTCCTTCTACTGATAGGTGTAAGCTATTATGCTTCACGAGGGTCGGACAACAACACATTTTTCAATGGCAACCGCCGTGCTCCGTGGCCTATCGTAGCTTTCGCAACCATGGGCGCAGCTCTGTCGGGCGTAACATTCATCTCGGTACCCGGCATGGTTGCCGCCAAAGGCTATGCCTACCTACAGATGGTACTCGGCTTCATCGTAGGATATTTCGCAATAGCCTTCGTTCTGATGCCGGTTTTCTACAAACGTAATCTGATATCCATCTACGGATACCTTGAAGAACGCTTTGGCCGCACTACAAACCGTACCGGAGCCTGGTTCTTCTTTTTCTCCAAAATACTCGGAGCCGCCGTACGTTTCCTCGTGGTGTGCGCTGTGCTGCAGCTTCTGGTATTCTCTCCGCTGCACATTCCGTTTGTATTCAACGTAATAGTCACAATCGCTCTTATCTGGCTATACACCGTGCAGGGCGGCGTAAAGTCCGTCATCTGGACCGACGTCCTCAAAAGCTTCTGCCTGATAATGTCGGTGGTATTCTGCATCTATTTCATCGCATCCAACTTAGGCTACAGCTTCGGAGAACTTACCGCAGCCGTGGGCGACCACTATACATCAAAAGTTTTCTTTTTCGACAATCCCAAAGAAGGTACATATTTCTGGAAGCAGTTCATAGCCGGTGTCTTCATGGCCATAGCAATGAACGGGCTCGACCAGGACATGATGCAGCGCAGCCTCGCCTGCAAAGACACGCGCCAGAGCCAGAAAAATCTTATAGTAGGCATCATAACACAATTTTTTGTCGTGGCACTCTTCCTTATGCTCGGCACAATGCTTGTGATGTTCCTTGAAAAGAAAAATATCCCCCTGCCCGAGAAATCAGACGAGATTTTCGGAATGGTTGCCCAGCATCCCGACGTTCCTGTTATAGTGCTCATTCTCTTTGTTCTCGGACTTATAGCCGCGGCCTATTCCGCCGCCGGCTCGGCTATTACCTCACTCACCACATCGTTCACTGTCGACATCCTCGGTGCACACAGGAAATACGATGAAGCCCGCCTGACAAAAATCAGGAAAGGCATCCATTTCGCAATGTCGGCATGCATGGGACTGGTTATCATAGCATTCTACTATCTCAGCGACCAGGACGCTATCTCGGCGGTATACACCCTGGCCTCCTACACCTACGGTCCTATTCTCGGGCTCTTTATCTACGGCATGTTCTGGAAAAAGCCGCTACGCGACAAGCTTGTTCCCGTTGTGTGCATACTCGCTCCGGTTCTGTCATGGTGTCTGCAATGGATTCTGATGCACTCATTCGGCTATGAGACAAGCTTCGAATTGCTTCTGTTCAACGCCGCCTTCACTGTCATAGGTCTGCGAATGCTTTCCATCGGCAAGAAACCGACCGAACATACCGCCTGATGGCACACGAACTTTTCAACCGCTATCTTTGGCTTGTCGACACTATCCGGCGCTATGGCAGGATTTCCCGCAAGGAGCTTAACCGGCTATGGCGACTGTCACCAGTGTCGAACGGAACGGACATACCCAGACGCACTTTCCATAACTACCGGATGGGGGCTCAGGAATTTTTCGGTATCGAGATAAAATGCGATCCGTCTACCTACGAATACTATATAGAAGGTGATATCGAGAAAGGCGGTGTCAGCGACTGGCTTCTCAACACCGCAATGACACACGAAGTACTCAGCAATGCCACCGACATATCGGGGCGCATCCTTGTCGAGGATGTCCCTTCGGCCCGCGAATATCTTGCCCCTGCAATAGAGGCAATACGTGAAAACCGCCGGATACGAATAGACTACCATCCCTATTACCGCAGCCGCCCATCGGAAGGCATTGTTATCGAGCCTTATTTCCTGAAACTTTTCAAACAACGGTGGTACCTCGTAGGCCTCAATATCAAGGAGAACAGAATCAAGACTTATGCCCTCGACCGCATTGTTTCGCTTCTCAAAACTCCCGACACGTTCTGCCCTGACGCGACTGTCAATCCGGTGGAATATTTCCGCGACGCATTCGGTATCGTGGCAGGAATAGGAAGCCCTCATACAATAAGTATCCGTACCGACCTGCGGCGGGCCAAATATCTGCGGGCACTACCACTCCATTCTTCGCAGGAAGAGTTCATCCACGACGAATATTCCATTTTCAACTACAGGCTCTGTATAACAGATGATTTCGTCGCAGAACTGCTTTCCTATGGCTCAAGCATCGAAGTGCTAACGCCAAAAGAATTACGCCTGCGGATGACCGAAGAACTAAAAAACGCACTTTCCCGTTATCAATGAGCCGTATAGGGCTGATATAGCGCAAAAAACAAACACTCTATAAGCAACAGCTCTACCGTTGACAGTGCAGGTTATCGATAATTATTTGCCTGCATCATATTTGAAATATATACGCATTTTAGGAAACCTTGCTACATATTGCAAAAATATTTTAGTATTTCTTTGCAATTTACACGGATTCAGTATATATTTGCGAAAGTAATTATTTAATTTAATCGCCTGCCATGAAAAAACTGTGTCTGTCTGCCATAATGTTATTCATTGCGTGGGTGGTTTTGGTGGAAAAAGTCTGTTTTCCAATGGCTTTGGTACCCAATAAGAAACTGATTATAATACGGGGAGGATGATGGCGGTTGGCAGGATATTGCTTTTTCTGTCGGCTGTGTTGGCGGCCGTGGGGGCTGTCGCGCAGACGGCTTCGGAGCTGATGATTTCACCCCAGACGAGCGAGATAGTCACCAAAGCCTTGTGGAAGCCTCTTGTCGGCATGACGTCGCTCTGTCAGCCTTGCGGACTTACAACGACATATGATTACGATTATGCAGGCCGTCTTGTCCGTGAGTCAATCGACGGCTACGGGCGCATAAAGGAATACGGCTACCATATAAATGAAGACGGGCTGAACTATATGACGCAAGGTGTATACCATGCTTCGAATGCCGAATCAGCCGATGTAATGGAGATTGTCAACTACGACGGTCTCGGTCGGGAGACATCACGGCTCGGAAAAGCTCCGAACCCGGACGAACTCGTACTTAAGCCTCATCTCCGGTCTCAGGCGGGAGTAGCCACGCACGAATATACCGCAGTCCTCACCGAGTACGACGCTATGGACAGGCCGTCCAGAAAGTGGGCGCCTGTCAAAGTCGACAACATTCACCCGACACTTGAAAACATAAAGGATTCCGCCCTTGATTTTTACGGTACGGAACATGCTTACGGGACTACATTCTATGAACCGTCTCCGCGTGGACGTGTCAGCGGCTCGCGCAAGGCGGGGGACGAATGGTACCGGGCCGACAGGCGTACATCCGTAAGGTATCTTGTGAACACATCTTCGGGCGATTATTCATGCCCCGACTGCTATACCACAGCGGAATCGTCAAGGTACATTGTTACGAATCAGCGCTATTATCCCGCAGGGGCATTGACGGTGGAAGAGGTCACC
>CAJTJV010000009.1 GCA_910576775.1 uncultured Muribaculaceae bacterium
TTTTCAAGCAGAAGACGGCATACGAGATTGTACCTTGTGACTGGAGTTCAGACGTGTGCTCTTCCGATCTCGCATATTGGGGCGAGATGACGGCGGTAATAGCATTTGCCGTATTCGCAGAACCTTTTGTTGTGCGCTATAGTCATCGGTGGTTTGTCGCCGCTGTCGGTATAGTCAGTCTGGCGCTTTGCTTTACGGAGATACTTTTTTGTAAATCATTCGATGAGCGTTATCGCGCTTTCGAGGGCAGCCTCGCCAACTCTCCCGATGGCACAGTTTACGGTCCTGTGTATCTGCCACAGGATTTCCCGGCATGGCTGCCGCAGTTCGTACCACGTAATCTTTTTGTGGAGCCTTTCACATATAGGGTGTTGAGTGAGCGATATGCTCCACGGAGGGCTGCTCTTGTTCCTGTCGAATTTGGTCTTATGAATTTCCGTAAAGATACCACTCGTCCCGTTGAAACACCGGAAGGAAATATCTATATGGCTCCGCGCAAAGATATCAGTGCGCCGGTAGTGCTCGACAGCCTTGATGGTGTGAATAAGCGCTTCTTTGCCATTCCTTTCAGCTCGCGCGACGGTGAGATGTTATGCATCTATCCGGTGGGGGACTGACTGAGTAAAATTAATGCATAAAAAAACAGCCCCTTGCGAGGCTGTTTTTTTGTCAGTTTGTAGCTCCTTATTTCTTGCTTACTACGCGACGTTCTTTGATACGGGCCTTTTTGCCGGTGAGCGCGCGGAGATAGTAAAGCTTTGCACGACGAACCTTACCGTATTTGTTGACGGTGATGGAGTCGATAAAGGGCGATTCAATGGGGAAGATACGTTCAACACCGATGTTATCGCTCATCTTGCGAACGGTGAAACGCTTCTTTGTGCCTTCTCCGGAGATGCGGATGACTACACCGCGATACTGCTGGATACGCTCTTTGTTGCCCTCTTTGATGCGGTATGCGACGGTGATGGTATCACCGGGGCCGAAATCAGGATGCTGTTTGCCGGTGGCGAAAGCCTCTTCGGCAATTTTAATCAAATCCATTGTCCTTTGATTTAGAATGTTAACATTACTCGCAATATTCGCAGGCTGCTTGTCCTGCCAGAGATTACGAAATCGACCGCAAAGTTAGTGATTTTTATTCTCCCGGCCAAATATCATGCTAAAAATCAGTCAAAAAATCAGCCGCAATCATCAGAAAAAGGTGATAGGCAGGTTCAGTATGCGATAGCAATGATTCGGACGTGTATAAATTATTAATCCCTGATTTTCATATGCAATATAGGATACGCCTTTCCTTCTCCGTCGGTTGCATCTCGTCCTATAATAGAAAAGCCATGTTTCAAATAGAACTCCAAAGCCTTTGTGTTCTGTTCGTTGACATCGACTTTCTTTATTCCTTTATCATTAATGGCAAATTTCAATAGTAAAGAACCGTAGCCTTTTCCCATTTCATCTGGGTGGACAAACAGCATTTCGATATTGTCCTCACTTAGTCCGATAAATGCAACCGGTTTCCCATTGCCGTTTTTTATCGCGTGGATTTCCACTTGAGGCATATATTCTGAAGATACGCGTTGACGGTAAAATTCAATATCCGCTTCTGAGAGAAAATCATGTGAGGCTTTTACTGATGCAAGCCATACGCCGGCTAATGCTTCATAATCATCGCATCGGTCTATCGTTATAAACATAATTGTATGATATGTAATATAGATAAATGGGAGTATTGCCGCATTTCTTACGGAAGATGTTTCTTTAATATTTCCAGCTCGTGCTTTATATATTGTCTTGTAAGTATTGCTTGGTGTCGTTCCTCCGGATCTATGCTGTCGGAATTAATAATCAATTGAATGCGTTCCAGGGATTCTTCGGCTAAACGTATGCGTTCTAATCTTGCTTCAATTGTCAGTTCAGCACATTCTTTTTCAAACTCATCGAAATCTGTGTCGTAATAATCCGTATTTGATTCGCGAAGCAACGTCGTCACACCAATTACTATAACTGCTGTTATCAAAACAGCGGCTAATATAATCTTGCGATATCTAAATTCTCCACTTATATTCATTTATCTCTCATATTCGGATAACAAATTATTGGATTACAAAGTTAATGAAACTTTCCAGTTCTGGAAAGTATTATTGCTAAGTGCTTGCAGGAAAGAAAAAGAGATTGCGAATATTCGCAATCTCACACATTGGTTTTTCGTAATTATAACTTGAACGGAATTATCATATTTTGAATTTGAGCGCGGTACGTCCTATTCTGGCAATATACAGTCCGACCGGAAGATTGTGAGCTATTATAAAATCATTGTCTACTATAATCCGGCTTCGGACGAGTGTGCCTTGTATGTTGAAAATTTCGAGAGTCGTTCCATTTGCGCCGGTTACACGTAGGGAGTTGTTGCCGTGGACCGTGATTTCAATTTTAGCGTCTACATCAATATTGGTGATGCCCGATGGGGGCTGTGCCTGAGGAAATACCGGAAGTGACGGAAACCAGTAATTCTCAATCATACTGTAGTCGCGGATTTTTGTTCCGTCGGAGTCATAGCGCCGTGTAATATATGTGGGTATGCTGAATTCATGATAGAGCGATATATATATTTCATCGCTCACGGGGTGGATACGCATCGAACATCCGTAGATTTTCCAGTTTTCACCGTCGGCATCAAGATCGATTATTTTTGAAGCGGTGCGTGTGGCGATATCGAATCTGAAAACCGCTTTTCCGGAAAACCAGCTGTTGGGACCTCCGCTCCAGTAGAGAGTATTTGTTACGGCCGAGGCGCAGAATGTATCGGGAGTCCAGGCGTACCAGGAATTGGAGGGAGAGAAAATGCCGTCAGGAATATTTACTTTTTCAGTTGCAAGAGTCGAGGGGTCGATGCGCAAAAGGTATGGTAAAGTTAAACCTGTACCCATGGTGTCTTTTGCGACGCTTGCCCATATAGAGCCGTCCTTTGCCTTTACTACACTGCCGACACCGGCATTTGCTGCTACCACATCCATTGAGATAGTAGCAGTTACCTTGTCGGTTGAGGTGTCTATTACAATTATGCCGGCTTGCTGATGGGCGAGGAATACCCGATTGTCAGACAGAACCATAGAGCCGGATTGTCCGTAGTAGAGCGAGCCTGTCGGGTTATTGCCGTTTTTTTCGTCGCTGAAATTCCCGGTACCTTCAATCATGCCGTCTACAGTATAGTCATCGAGATTGAAGACCCATACGCCGTTGTTTGTGGAGATATATCCCTTGTGTTCGTCGACGCCGATGAATCCCCGGCCGTCGCACTGCTTCCCTGAGGGGTCTATAAGAGTGTTTTGGTATAGTATTTTCATCGTTTTTGCGTCGGCGACGGTGATACGGCCGCCGCAGGTGGTGGCTCCCGGATCTTTTTCCTGTTTGGCGATGAAATAGAAGCGATCGTTCCAGATGGCGCCGAACTGGTTGGTGCAGCCCAGCTCCTTGCCCGGATTCTCAGTCTGTATGACACGATAGTGCCAATATTCGCCGGATGGTTCGTCGGGTAGGAGATAGTTTACTGTCGAATTTTGATGACCATACCAGTCTTCGTTGATGATGAATACGCCTTTGGTATAGTCGGTATCGGCAAATGAAGCTATTGATAGTGTCAGCAGTGGTAATAATAGAAATCTTTTCATAGTAAGAAAGTGACAGACCCGCGCGCAGTAGTTGTTGCGCGGGTCTGTCGGGGTAATCGCATGTTATTTAATGATACATTTGATGGAGCGGCTGGAATCTTTGTCGGCAATGATATAGAAGCCGGATTCGATGGGCAGAAGAATGCTGAAATCGTCGGATGCTACCTCGAATTCTGCTACAGCCGAACCTGCGGCGTTGTAAACACACATGGTGTGGCCGTTGAAGCCGGTGGCGTGGAAGCGTCTTCCTGTGATGCTGAGGCTACCGTTGAGAGCGGCATCGCGGATTCCAGTGTTTATGTCGTTTACGGTGACTGGAACAGACATGTATGTAACGACACCGTTGGACTCGGCGCGGAGACCTATCTCGTCGTTGCCGGCAGCGAGAGGCACAATTGTGAGCCGGCGTCCTTCAAGACTTGCCTTGAAGCATGTTGGAGCATCGGCTTCGTCATTTTCCATGATGCTTACACGGATTGCGGAATCCATATTGTCGCGGTCGCTGACACCAAGGTCGATACAGATGCCTTCGGCGTTTTTTGTCATTTCAAGTTCGATAGGTTCTATTGTATCGAATTCCGGAGCGTATTTGTCGGGGAATACAGGCATGGTGGGGAACCAGTAGTAATCCTTCATATGGATAGTTTTGGCAATCTTGCCGGAGGCGCAGTCTATGAAATGCAGCCAATTGTAGCGATAATTCGACGATGAACCGTGAGTGGCGGCTACGAGCAGACGGTTGTTGCGGCCATCATATCGCACGCCGGCATAGGGCGCCTGTTTGGTATTGCTGTCTATGCCATCGAGGTCGCTCGGGAATATGAATACAGGAGTGAGAGTAGAGAGGTCTGCCTTTGTGTCCCATCGGTAGTAACCGGTGTTGCCCGAAACAATACTGTTGTCTACGCCGGAGCCGAACCATATGGCGGTTTCGTCATTTTCGCTGAAGAAATTGGTTGGACGCCAGGATCCCCATCCGCAGGTTATACTCATATGTGCAGGCATTTCGATAATCTTTACGAGCGACAGGTCGGTGGGGGCGTAGCAGAAGAGCGAGGTCTTGCGCGAGTTGGCGCCGTCGGTAGCTGCAACCCATACATTGCCGCCGGCCGTCATTGTCACGCCTTGCGGGAAAGCTGTCGTCGTCCCGGCATCGTCCTTGCCGAGTACTTTCACAACAGTGTCAGTCTCGGTGTCGATTACAAGTGTGCCGAAATTCTGTTTGATGGCGAATACATATCGGCCGGCGCATACCATGTCGCCAATCTGGTTGGCGTATTTGGCGCCCGGTTCGATGCCGTCGACTTTTCCGGTGATTTCGAGAGTCTCGGGATTAAATATTGCGATTCCGGCAGTTGTGCCGAGATATACCTTGGAGGCGTTGACACCGACGCAGGCGCGTCCGTCTCCGCCCTCAAGGATATCATCGAATGCCGCAAGTTTTTTCAGAGTCTTCGCATCTGCTACCACGAGACGTCCACCGCCTTTGCGTGGATCGCCACTGTCGGAAGCCTGTTTTGACATCACATAGAGCTTGCCGCCGAAAATCATGGCATACTGAGAGGTGCCGCCGAAGGACTCGTATGCATTCTGTGATTCATATGCACGGTAGCGTATATTTCCGTCGGCGGTGATATAGTTGATGGAGCCGTTGGAATGTCCGAACCATTCCTCGTTGAGCCAGAATGTTCCGTCTTGCCAGGAGTCTTCTGCCTCCGTGCGGTCGGGCTCGGCAACTGTTACGTGATATGTGGTTTGCACTCCGCTTCCGTCCTGTGACTTGAATGTTATGTCGACAGTGCCGGTTTTGTGAGTTACCAGCTCTAAGAACTTGCGGGTCGGATTGAAAGCCGTCACGCTGTAGACCGTGGCGATTTCCGGATCGGAGATACTTATGTCGTAGGTCTGTATATCGGCATCGACGGGTTCTATAGTCGGACATAAAGCGAGAATATCCAGATAAGATAGTGTAATGTTTTCGGAGCCGTCGCCGAGAACATATCTCTCCACCGGTTTGCGGAGAGCGGCATGTATAGTCATTTCCGCGAAAATATCAGGTTCTTCCGTTACGTAGGCACGAATTATCGCATCGCCGGATGTCCGTTTTACAGTAACGAGACCTGTCTTGGCATTGACAGTCGCCACCTCGGTATTTGAAGAACTGTAGCTGATTTTTTCGGAGGTGTATGTTTCATCTTCGAAAACAATTTCGGGAGTGAATTTCTCGTCGAAATGAGCGTCATACTCAGACTTACTGTAAGCGAATGGCACATAAAGTTCGGCATCCACGGTTGTTGGCTCAGAAACGTAGTTTGTAGTACCCTTGACGATTGATGCGGTAGCGAGAAGGCCTTTCTTTGCTTTGAAATCTTCTATAGCGGTTTCGAAAGAGCCGTCGGCACCAATGGTGATTTCGGCCTTTACGTGTTCTGCGCTTTCATTGGTGAGTGTTACCGACACAGTCGTTCCGTCAAAGAAGATTGCGCTGTTGGCGGCGGCGAAGCGTGCAGGTAGCTCTGTACTGTAGTTCAGAGTCAGTCTGCCGGAAAGTTTTCCATCGGCTAATTTCACATCCGATAGTACAAGACCGGATATCACCGGCTCACTGATAGAATAGAAATTCCAGTTGGAAGCATTTTTATAAGTCTCGGCATAGCCTGTGGGCACTACGACAGAGAACGAATAATTACCGGAAGCCTTTGCAAGGGTGAACTTGTTGATTTTGACGGGCTGAGTGCCGCAGAAATAGAATGTAACAGCTTCGTTGTTGCCGCAGATGTAGTTTTGGCTCATTGATGTTACAGAGGCAGGGATTACAAGCCGGGTGATGCCTGTATTTTTGAATACCTCGCGACCGCCGATGGTGGTGAAATCTTCGGGAAGGATTATATCTTTGATTGCAGTGCAGCCCTGGAACGCATACTGCGCAATGCTATTTGTCCCGTCGGCAAGTCGGATAACGCCGGGTTCTTCCGGCTCTGTCCGTCCGTGGTATGTTATTGTACGGAGTCTGGTGCAATTTGTGAAAGCATTGGAGGGGATTGCGGTGACGTTCGGGCTGAGAGTGACTTTCTCAAGAGAGGAACAGCCGCTGAATACATTGGAACCAAGATTTACGATGGTCTCGGGAATACTTATTTCCTTAAGCGATGAACAGTTCTGGAACATACTGCTGCTGAATCCGGTAAGACCTTTGGGTAATGTTATTCTCTCAATAAGCGAGCAACCAGCGAATGCGCTTGTACCGAGACTTGTAACGCTCTCGGGAATCGTGATTGTTCTGAGCGACGAACAGTTTTGGAAAGCATTGTTGGGAATGGCCTTGAGATTGGATGGCAATACTATTGATTCAAGTCTTTTGCATGTCTGGAAGCAGTAGTTGCCGAGAGTTGTTATATTTTCACCAAGTACAATTGAAGTCAGTCCCGAATAGGAGAAGCAGTATTGTGGCAATGTGGTAAGACCGGCGGGAATATTTATATTACTGAGAGACGGAGTCTGAAAGAAGCAACGGTCGCCAAGGCTCGTAAGCCTTTCGGGAAGTTTGATATTGTCGATAACGGAGCAGTATGTGAAAGCGTATGCGCCGATACTGGTAACGGTGGCCGGAATCTCTACTTTCTCGAGTTTTGAACATTCATAAAACGCATGGCGCGGAATGGAGACAAGACCGTCAGGAAGAACTACGGAAGCCATTTCTGCCGCGCCATAGAAAATGCTGTCGTTTAAAGAGCTTACATTGAATATCTTGCCTTGGTACGATACTTTTGTAGGGATTACCACATTTTCGGTATATCCGGCGAGATTGACTGTGGCTATGCTCTTGCGGTCGACGGCGCCTTCAGGTTTGTGGTATGTGGCGCAGACGTTCATATTGCCTTCTGCGATGGAAAGGATTTTGTAGGAAACACCGTTCAAGGCGAAAAAGTCGCCGACATTTACGGAAATACAGAATTCATCGTGTTTGCTGAATCCGTTCCAGCCTTGTGCGGCGGCATAGCTCTGAGTGAACCCCATCGGCACGGCCAGAGTGGCGCCGCTATAGGCTGTCAGGCTGAAAGCGTCGGCGGCACATACCGGTGGATATGTGGAGCTTACCGATATTTTGTAGAGTGCGTCGCAGCCTGCGAAGGCTTCAGAGCCGATAGCTTTCACGCTTGCTGGAATTACGAGTGTTGCGAGTTCCGGGCAATTAGCGAAAGAGCGTGTGCCGATGTTTTCCACCCCATCGGGGATACTTACTGCGGTGATAGCTGTGCCGGAGTAAAGTTCGTCGGGGATAGTTTTGATATTTTCAGGCAGTATGAATTGCGTGAAAACTGAGCAGCCGCTGAAAACGCCTTTTCCTAACGATGGAATGACTGCATCATCTGGAAAGACAAGTTTTGAGAGTGTGCTGCCCTTGAATGCATAATCGCCTATTTTCTTTACGGTCGTCGGTAGTGTGACTGTTCCAATTTGAGCGTTCTCAAATGTGTTGGGTCTGATTTCGGTTACGCTGTAGATATTGCCGTCGACCTCGATTGTTGCCGGAACGGTAATGTCACCGGAGTAAGCATTCAATGTCTCACCTTCAATCACGAAGGGCGTTACGAGTGATACTGTGCGGCCTGCATAGTTGCCTAATTTATAATAGAGACCGTCGACTTTGAATTCCGTGAGAGCACCTTCGGGAATAGGAGCCGGTGCCGCTTTGAAAGATTTCCATGGTGCAGACATCATGTCGACGGCAAAGTTCCAGCCGTCCCAGCATCCGTCTGTAAGGATACGCCCCGACGCTCCCAAGCTTGAATAACCGAAAGTGCTGTCGGAACTTCCTTTCACCCAATAGGACCAGTATGCGGAGTACCATCCGGCACCCCAGTAGTCATCGGTATCGGCGGCTTTCCAGTTGTCGTAGTCATAATCGGGGCTTCCTCCCTGGCCGTGCACATAGCCGCGGGGATGGATGAAAAGTCCGGTCTCGGAATTATACATCCGGTTGCCGTGTCCGATATCGATAAGAGCTATATCTCCATCGGCATCCTTGTCCCAGCCAATACCATTGATGGTGTAGCCCCCATCGGGATCGGTGGGACTTGATACGTTTGTGTACTGGACAAGGCTGTATAGCTGTGGATTGTCGGTAGTGACAGCGCGGAACATATCGGCACCGGTAGCTTCTCCGTCCCAGCGGTAGCCGAAGACAAGAGCATAAGTTTCCGACGGGTCGTTCCATTGGATTACAAGAGCCGCTTTTTTAGAGCCTTCACCGCTCCAGCTTTGAATCATGTCAAAAGTGAAATTACCGTCAGGCTCGGCAAGGTCGTCGGGATCCGATTGATATTCGGAAGCGGGAGAAACAGCCGCCGTAGTTTTCTTAGGAGTGTACGGAATACCCTGTATTTGGCGTGGCACAGATGCGTAAACCCCGATGCTTACCGCCGCGGCGGTAAGCATTACAATTACTTTTTTCATTGTTAGATGGGCTTGTTAGTTGTTGGTGATTAGTGAATTATGATTTTTCTACTTGTAGTTCCGTCGATAAGGATATAAATGCCGGGTTTAGGTAACACTCCTTCCGGAATGTGTATTCCGTCGAGACTGTAAATAACACGCTGCTTCACGGTGTCGTCTACGTCGTGATGTGCAACTCCGTTGGGTGTAAAATGGGTATAATCAAGTTCGTGCCAAGGTATGCTTGCTCCTGAATAACCGTCGGGAGTATCGCCGCCTACCGGGCCATTCAAAGGTGTGTATTTCCATGCGTCGACCGCTCCGTCATCAAGTTTGCGCGAAGTGTATCCGAGTCCGGAATAGCTTAGACTTTCGGAGTCGGTGCCACCAACCCAATAGCTCCAATAGCCTTTATACCAACCGGCATTCCAACGTCTTGTATTGTCGGATGATTCCATAAACCAGTGGTCGTAGTCATAACAGGCATAGCCGTAGTTTTTAGCATCGATGGGATGCTCGAGGATATTTGTTTTTTTTGCTTTCTCT
This sequence comes from uncultured Muribaculaceae bacterium, assembly GCA_910576775.1. Classification (GTDB taxonomy): domain Bacteria; phylum Bacteroidota; class Bacteroidia; order Bacteroidales; family Muribaculaceae; genus CAG-873. The sequence goes on from CAJTJV010000009.1 coordinate 9,651, forward strand.
ATCGCCTCGCCACAGATTTCAGGAGTATCCCATCCGGGAACACTCGTCTGGCCAAGCAGTCCGTTTGCCGAGAACCAGTTGAAACTGATATTGGGATCTTCTTGTGCGGAATCGAAATCAAAGGCGATATAGTTTGCAACAGCATTGTCGTGAGATACGCCTATACCGCATACGGTATTTCCCATCCAACCGGTGTATTGGGTAAAGAGATATAAGTCATTGCATTCGGTAGCGATGGCACGAAACATGTCTTCTCCCGACGGCTGTCCGTCTGTACTGTCCCATCTGTAGCCCCATATGTATGCCTTTTCTGCAAGTCCGTCGTCGAACTGCACGACAAGCGCCGATCTGGCGTCGCCCTTGCCCGCCCAATGGGTTATTTTGTCCCAGTCTACTACAAAGGCGTTTGCAGTCAGTGAGACGGCGAGGATGCATAATGCGCAAAGAGTGTGGTTTTTCCTCATATACTGAAAATTTGATTTTTACAATCAATGTTTTGGATGTAACAGTGGGATCTCGGGGAGCGAAATGTCAGAATCGGCTACATGCAGGTCGGCGGCACGGCATAGCTCGGTGGATGTTTCTCCTATCCACCCGCAATATTGGTTTATGCCGGTATAGACGCGGACGAAATCGATACCCGGCAGTTCCACATGGGCGCCTTTGTTGTCGACAGCCCAGCCGATGTCGAAACTGTTCAGGTCTTCATAATCGTTGGGGTGGTTGTCGACATAGCCCCAATCGAAGCAATAAAGTATATAATATCGTCCGTTTCCGCTTGTGTCAACAGCGTTTGGTGGTAGGCAGGTACCTGTGAACGACAACTCGTCGGCATCAATCCACAGTGGCCAGTAGCTTTGAGTATGGAATATATTTTTCGGCATATAGCCTTCCGTACCTTCCGAATCAATCCATGGGATATAGCCGGTGTCGGATATGAAACCGCTACTGTCGGGTGTCGGCGGGCGTCTGTTGTCGGGTTTATGGTAACTGATGGAGTATACATGGCGGGTATCGGGGGAAGTGTAGGCGCTACCGGCAAGTTCATAGAAAGTGTCGTCGGGAAGACCGTTGCAGTTTTCGTCGTAACTAACCATTACTATACCCGGTTCGGCAGAACCGCCTTTGCGGCTGTTGTCGGTAAGCTCATAGAAGCTGTTGCCCCAGATACGGAAATCCTTACGGTCTTTGACATTGACAATCGTATGGTCGAATCCGAATGTTACATATCCGCCGAACCCTCCGAGTGAAATCATGATATCGTTCTTGCCGCTGATGCATTCTTCCGCTTTTTGGGCCATGGTGGCGGCATCGTCGCCCGGCTCGTATTTCGGCATCTCGTTGATGAACTGACCCGGAGCAGGGCAGTAGTCATATACACGTGCGATATAAGGGCTGTATTCCACCTCTTCATGCATCACGTCGACTGTGAATTCGAAATGAAAAGGTGTCGCAGGGTCTATGATGTCGAATTCGAGATTATAGAGTCCTTCCTCCGCAGCAAGAAAAATATATCGACGGGTGTCGGCTACGATGGTACCGTTTACTTTCCAGCGATATTCCGCGCCTGTCAAGGCCGATGTGAGTTCAAGTTTCTGCATGCGTGCTATGAGGTAATTGTCATCAATTCCAAGGTTCACCGTTGGCATATCGTCGGTACAGGATGTCGCCAGCATGATAAGAAAGGGGAAAGGAATCTTTTTCATCTTGGAAGGAAGGTTATGTGTGCCGGAATATCACCGGTTCGGACGCTCCATTTTTTCTTTCCGTCAGGCGAATAGCAATGAAGACTGCCTGAGCTTACATAGTTTTTGGCGTCAGTGACGAGGATATCCCCGGTTTCGGGATGTACGGCTATACCGTAGGGGATGGTGATGTCTTTATCTGTGCCGTCGCTTATGAAATTGGTGTTTACGATTTTTTTTGTACGTATATCAATTATGCCGTATGAGATGGTATTCGAGGCGGTGAAATTGTTCCATTCGGTGGCATAGTAATAGAGAGAATCGCCGCGGATTGCCATTTCGGAACATGCCACAGGGATTGTATCGGTTACAATCATGCGGTTGTAACCCGCTTTTTTGTCGAGTACATACAGGCGCGACGGGCGGCTCTTGTAGTCGCCGCGGCCGGTCACCCATAGCTTACCGTAGCGGTCTTTCTTCAGCCGGTGGAGGTTTATGCCGACAGGAATCCGGTTTACCTGCTTGAAATCCTCCATCTGGATTACAGACACGGTATTGTCATACTCCGGAGTGCGGTAGCCTCCCGAATTGGCAACATACATATAGTCGTCTATAATTTCCATTTCTTCGGGCTGATAGCCTACGGTTACTTTTCGGGTGATAGCAAGGGTAGTGGTGTCCATCTCGAACACGGCGCCCTTGGGCGCGTCAGGATCTATCAGCACCGGGCCTATGAAGGAACTTACATAGGCCTTTCCCTTATGGAAGCGGATATAGCGGCAGTTGGGAATATCGACCTGTCCGATGCGTGTGCCGCTGCGGGCATCGAGAATCTCAACTTTATGCGAGCAGTTTACAACAACATATAGTTTCGAGCCATAGATGCCAATGTCGTTGCCGACGTCGCCCAGTTCTTTTATTACATCCGGATTGCGTTCTGCATAGAAATTCCGTGCGTAAAGTCCTGTGAGGTAATCATAATAGTCGAGAGTACACTTGTTGGAGCCCATATTACCTTCGTTCAGCAGGTAGAATCCGCGAATGCCTGTCGCCGGGCGTCCGAAATCCGATATGATATCGTACTCCGTAGGCACCACAAGCTCGTCCTCACGACAGCTTGTGGTGCACAAGAGTATGAGCAGAAAAAGTGTAATAATGTATTTAGACCTGAAAGTCATATTTCCACGGTTATTGTGAAACGGTAATTGCGTTTCGGCATGGGGTAGTTCAGGATAACGTCATAATCCTGACTTAAAAGATTGTTGACCTCTATAAGTCCGCGGAGCTGCACTTTGCGGATACGGAAATCCTTGCTCAGAGATATATCGCTTGTGTACCAGGGCTGGGTATAATTGTACTTGATATTCTCCTGCTGGTTATAACGTTCACCCACATATATGTAACTGTAGTTAAGACCCCATCCGCGCCATGTTGCGTTTACAACGGCAGAGCCGGAATTGCGGGGAATATAGGGAATCTGGTCGCGGTAATAGTTGTCGGCCGGATTTGTCACGTCGATGGCCTGTTGGAATGTGTACTGCGCACGCAGGGTGATGTCGAGCTGTTCGACGGGACTGAAAGTAAGCAGGGCTGAGATGTCAAGTCCTTTAATCTGCACCTTGCCGAGGTTAAGCATTGTCCATCTGAACTGTTGCCCTTTGGGGTAAGCTACAATCTTGTCTTTGACGGTGTTGTAATATGCGTCGGCGGTGAAACGCATCCTGCTCAGCAGGCGATTGGCCGAATGTTCGTATATAACGCCGATGTTGTACTGAGTCACGCGTTCCGGGTCGAGTTTGCTGTTGCCCATGTCGGCGTAATACAGGTCGTTGAACGTCGGCATGCGGAAAGATTGTTTGAAGAATGCCCGTAGCGAAAGGTCGGTAGTTCTTAGCGGATTGCCGGAGATGAATATCGCAGGAGTGAACACATGTTTGTCTTTTGGAGATTTCCGGTCTTCGAGTTTGTCGTGGATGAATGTTCCCATGCAGCTTGCCTGAGCCTTGAACCGTTTTATGTCGAGTGCGGCCGCGACGGAGGCAAGATGGCTGAAACGCACAGGTTTTACGAAGCCGTACATATCGGCATGCAGGTCGTTCCACATGAAATCGTAGCTCGCTGAGATATTTAGGACGGGGAGTACGGCGTACATGTTGGCTGTAGATATATAAATCTCGCGCTGCTTGTACAGATTGTCGATTTTTATCTGTTTGTCGTCGTTGTTTACGTAGTGTGTTCGGTAGAAGGCATATTTGATGTTGGCGAGTGTGGTGAATCTGCCGATATATTTGGTGAATGAAGCCTGAGCGAAGGAGTTGTTGTCCCAGATACGTTCGCCACGGCGCCATACATTGTTTACGATGGCGCCGGGGACGCCGCGCTCGGAATTGTAGTTGTAGACTTTTGCCGACCATAGGCCGTTGGTAAAATGACCGAAAACGTTGGCTTCGAGTCGAATGGCGTTGATGTCGCCGTTTTGTCTCACCGCCGTGGTATCATAGGCGATTTCCCCGGCCGGATTCACACGTCGGTAACGGAACTTGTATTTCCCGGAGGAATTAACCCATTCGGCAGATACGGAAGCATCCACATTGTCCGATAGCTTCATTTCGACGAGTGCCGACGGGTTGATAAGGTCGAAGGAACCGAATCGTACCGTACCTCGTAGATGGTAATTCTTAGTAGGTTCGAAATGTGGACGCCGCGTGCGCATGTAGACGCTACCGGCATTGCCGAAATCGCGTGCAGGCTGGAGTATGTTGCTTTTCTGTCCGTTGTATAGAGAAATAGCTTCGATATTGTCAAGGGAGAATTGTCCGAGGTCTATCTGGCCGTTCTGTGCGTTTCCCAATTGTACGCCGTCGTAGACAACACCGGTGTGATTGGTGCCCATCGAGCGGATATTAACAGTTTTAATACCACCGACTCCGCCGTAATCTTTAATCTGTAAACCGGAGAAATAGCGTAGGGCATCCGCCACGTTATGGCTGTTGAGCCGTTGGAGTTCCTTGCCGTCAAGACGTTGCGCGGGAATGATTTCATTTTCCGGACGTCGTCCTGTCACGACAATTTCATCAAGGCCAATGGAGTCGGTGCTCTCGGAGGCATCCGCGAGTACGCAGCACAAAAATGATAAGACTACGAGTGGTAATTTACGCCACATGTTTTTGATTCAGATACGTTCAACACTGAACTATCTGTAAAGCGTCGTGGCGTCAAAATCAAGATAGAGAGCGTAGCTGTTGCTGCTCTTCGATTATCTTGGCTCGTCCGCGCAAGCCGTCGACAGATAGGCAAGATGGCAGGTCTTCTGACTTGTTTCTTGTCTGTCGGCGGCCTTCCCGGGGGATTTTCCCAGTGGCAGTATGCCGGAGATTCATCGAAACTTACAGCAGCGGGACTGTCCGGGATTCGCACCCGGTTCCCTTTTAATCGGAATTGGATATATCCGTCCGAACCATTTGCACCGCAAAATTAATCAAAAAATTTACACCCGCAAAAATATAATTACATTGAACCCTGTATATTCCTACCACTCGAATGATATGGCGGCGCCGAAACCGTTGAGTGTGACAGAATTGTCGTAATATGAATGCCAGTTGTTGGAGGTTATAAGTTGATAGGCCACGCCGATATTTACTGCCTGGCGCGTGTTCTTTGACGAAATAGGCACGCGGACACCTGCCGACGGACGTAGATAGAACTGCGCACCTCCACCCATGCGCGCGTTAGTGAATTCAAGATAATCATTGCCTATCAGCCATGTGGCGCCGGCCTTTATATCGATGAAACAGGCCGGTCCGCCGTTTGAACCGCCGATTTTAAAACGGAAATCGGAGAAAACGGGAATCATTGCCATTGTCCGCGCAGACGAGTGTTGCATGAAATCAGGGGTGTGTTGAGTGTCAAGGATACCCCCTTCAGGGTTTGTTATGGCAAGGTCGACGCCGAGTCCTGCACCCATGAAGAACCAGGATGCATACTGGAAGCCTTGTGACGTGGAGATACCGATGATATTTGCGCGGTTCGTTCCGACACCGGCAGTGCCTGAAAGCTCCACAAAACCGCGGTATGTCATCGAACCGCTGAGTGCCGGCCTTATTATATTGCTTACCTGATTTGCAATTTCATAATATTGCGCAGATACCGGAAGAGTGCCGGCAGCAAACAGAAGTGTGAGAAGTAAAGATTTAAAAGCTTTCATAATCAATCATAATATATTTTTCAAACGCATCTTCAGGCACATTGTTGCAAGAATAAGCCTTTTTGTCGATAATTGTTAACTTTGCAGAAAATAACATACAATGCTGCCTATAGAATTTTTTAAAGAAAATGATGTGTTTGTCGCCGGGACTACGCGGCGAGTGGATATATCAGACGTATCGGCGCCCTATGCCGGTTTTTCGCTTTGTACATATACGGGAGATGATGACTCACATACCATGGAGTGTCGGCATTGTCTGGCAGATGTGCTTCGCATACCATCGGAGAACATCATAGCGCCTCGGCAGACACATTCTGCAAATGTGCTTGTTTATAAAGGAGGTGAGTGCGTTATTGAAGATGTCGATGCCATTGTATGCGATACGCCCGGAGTTGCAATAGGAATAAATACAGCGGATTGTGTGCCGCTTCTTTTTGTAGACAGCGACGCGCGGGTTATAGGGGCGGCGCATGCCGGATGGCGTGGCGCATTATCGGGTATTGTTTCCGGAACTGTCGCAAAAATGAAATCTCTCGGAGCAAATCCGGAACGTATGGAGGTTTTTATAGGGGCTTGCATACATGTGGAGTGTTTTGAGATCGGTGAGGAAGTGGCGGCGCAGTTCCCTCATGATTGTGTTAGCCGTGACTATGGCGATAAGCCACATGTCGACCTTGTAAGGGCGGTGCTTCTCGAGCTGCTTGCCGCCGGAATCCGCGATGCTAATATCGTTGTAGTAAAAGACTGTACTCACTGTAACACGCATCTCTATTTTTCTGCTCGCAGACTCGGTGTACGTTCCGGCCGCAATTTCACTTTTATAATGCTCAAGTAGCAAACGCCGTTTGTCAGAATGCCGCGGATTATCTAAATTTGTACACGCATGAAAACGTATTGTCAAAATATCGAGGGGAGGGTTGCCGCTTTCATAGAGCGGGAGAGTCTGTTACATTGTGATGCGCCGGTTGTTGTCGCTCTCAGCGGAGGTGCCGACTCTGTTGCCCTGCTTGCGATATTGAAGAGCCTTGGATACGATTGTCGGGCGGCACACTGCAATTTCCATCTTCGCGGAGAAGAATCTATACGCGATATGCGTCATGCTACAGCGATTGCCGAACGGCTTGATATAGATATTTATATACGTGATTTTGATGTAGAGGCATATCGGAGAGAGCATCCTTGTTCGGTAGAGATGGCATGTCGCGACTTGCGGTATGCGTGGTTCGCCGAGTTACTCGATCGTGAGGCGGCCCAGGCTGTAGCTGTTGGTCATCACAGCGAAGATCGAATCGAGACATTCATGCTTAATCTTGTGCGCGGTACCGGAATCGCAGGGCTGACAAGTATGCGTCCACGTTCGGCAAATGTTGTTCGGCCACTTCTGTGTCTTACCCGTCCTGAAATCGAAGCATATCTGTCTGCGCGTTCTCTGACATTCATTGAAGACAGCTCAAATGCCTCTGACGCGCATCGACGCAACCGTCTGCGCAATCATATTCTGCCGTTGCTTGAAGAATCTTTCCCGGGAGCGGCAGCGGCGATAATGCGGACTGTTGCCAATCTGGAGGCAACGGAGAAGGTCTATCGTGTCGCGATAAATGAGAAAATCCGCAACTACCGTAAAGATAATGCTATAGACTTACAGCGACTTGCTGCCGATGAATGTGCGCAAAGCATTCTTTTCGAGATGGTGTATCCTCTCGGTTTTACTCCGACGCAGGTGTCGGACATGCTTTTTGCTGTGAATTCTTCCGGACGTTGTTTCCTGTCGCAGGAAGGTAAAGTCGTAGCCGAGTTGTCGCACGGGAGCCTGCGGCTCACCGATGCCGCCACTATCGACATGCTGATAAGAGACGACACACATGTTGTAGACCTACGGCATGATATTGCCGAACCTGCAATGATAGCAGTATCACATCTCCCGGTAGAGAATTTCCATCCGGAACCACTGGGTGCTGCGGTGGCATACATTGATGCATCCGCACTCGACGGTAATCCGTTATGGGAGCTGAGGCATCCGCGGCGCGGCGACAGGATGGTGCCTTTCGGCGCGATGAAATCCAAGCTTCTTAGCGACATTTTCGCCTCTGTCAAGTATTCTGCGTCCGATAAACGTGAGCAATGGGTACTGACTCGCGACGGCGAGATTGTATGGCTTCCCGGGCTGAGAAATTCTGCTTTGTGGAGCATAGGACCCGAAACAAAAAGATATATACGTCTGTTTTATAAAAATGGTAAAATAACTACATGAAACACTGTTTTTTAACCCTTATTATGGTATCGGCCGCCGCTGTCACTTGTTTTGCCGAGGATATAATAAAAACCGATGCGTACCGTTGGCATGGGGATACTATTACTCAGGATATATACATGGCGACGGCGCCCAATGTGTTCGAGATTGTCTCCAATTATTCGGCAGAACCCGGTTATGCTTTCCCGATTGGCAAGCAGTGGAAACTGAAAAATGACATAAGCTCATATCCGCAGCTGAAAACCCCTAATAAGCTCCATGCCGCTATATATAATATGGGTCTTGATGAAATGGTTAATGCCGTGGAACCCGACACAACCCTTCGCACAGGCAAAGAATGGGCCGGCGTATGGACGCGAGATGTCAGTTATTCAATTCTTCTGTCAATGGCTTATATGCAACCGGAGGCCTCTATGATATCGCTGATGAAAAAAGTGAATAAGAACGGTGTAATCATACAGGATACCGGTTCGGGTGGTGCATGGCCTGTAAGTACCGACCGTCTTATCTGGGCGCTTGCCGCATATGAAATCTATAAAGTTACGGGCGACCGCGACTGGCTGAAAAAGATTTACCCTATAATTAAGAAATCCATTGATGATGATAGTATTGTGACGTCCTCTGAGAGCGGCCTTGCCAAGGGGGAGACCTCTTTTATCGACTGGCGCGAGCAGAGCCATCCCCGCTGGATGCAGACTGTCGATATTTATAATTCGGAAGCACTCGGCACTACGATAGTGCATTCACAGGCGCTACGCGTGCTTGCTGCAATCGCCGAAGATCTGGGTTACAAGAAGGTTGCCAAAGAGAGTATTGCCAGAGCGGATGCCATCGACGAGGCTGTCAATCGTGAGCTGTGGCTTGAAGATAAAGGTTATTATGCCATGTACCGCTATGGCCGTAATTTCCCGATTGTCAATCCGCGTGCGGAGACGCTCGGCGAATCCCTTGCAATCCTGTATGATGTGGCGGACGCAGGACGTGCGAAGACAATCACTGAAAGCAATCCCACCACTCCTTTCGGTACTGCGATTTTCTTCCCTCAGATTGCCGATATGCCCCCTTATCACAACAATGCCCTGTGGCCTTGGGTGGGCGCATACTGGGCTCTCGCCAATGCCAAGGTCGGCAACGAGGCCGGAACTCTTGAAGCCATCGGTGCAGTCTTCCGTCCGGCGGCGCTCTTCGCGACCAACAAGGAGAATTTCGTCCTTGACAACGGAGATATAGCAACGGAGCTTAATTCCTCGAACATGCTTTGGTGTCTTGCAGGCAACATAGCTATAACACATAAGATTCTTTTTGGTATTGAATTCGAAAAAGACGGTCTCGCTTTCCATCCGTTTGTTCCCAAGGCTCTTGGAGGCGAACGCACTCTCGAAGGCTTCAAATACCGCAACGCAGTATTGGATATAACTGTAAAAGGTTATGGCAGCGAGATAAAGAGTTTTACTCTCAACGGTAAGGAACACAAGCCTTTCATTCCTGCAAATATCAAGGGTAATAATACTATTGTGATAACAATGGCCGATAATCTCGTCGAACCAATGAAGGTTAACCGTACACCAAACAAAAAAGCGCCTTGGACACCTTTGGCATGGTTTGAGGATGGTCGTCTGAAATGGAATCCGATAGAATATATGGCAAATTATGTTGTCATCCGCGACGGTAAACGGATTGCAACTACCCGTCAGACTGATTTCGATGCCTCAATTCCAGGAGAATATCAGGTTATCGCAGTTTCTTCAGATGGTATTGAATCATTTGCATCAGAGCCACGTTCTAACCGTGAGCGCATTGTGGTGCAGATGCCGTCGGAGAAAACTGCAATCAGCTCTTCCGAGGCATGCAATGTCCCGGCTAATGCAGAAGGTTATACAGGTGCCGGATTTGTTGAACTCGATAAGGCTTCTTCGCCGGTAGACATCACAATAGATGTGCCGGTGGATGGAACTTATTCTATTGCGGTACGTTATGCCAATGGCAATGGTCCGGTCAATACTCAGAACAAATGTGCAATCCGCAGCCTCAGTGTTGATGGTAAAAGAGTCGGCACGCTTGTTATGCCGCATCGCGGAAAAGGGAATTGGAGTGATTGGGGCATGAGCAATTATGTCCGGATACCTCTGACAGCCGGCAAGCATACACTTGTTATTGATTTTCGTCCCGACAACAATAATATGAATCTCAAGACAAACCACGTTCTTGTTGATTGTATTACTATTGAAAGGTTATTCTGAGTGCTAAATATTTCAAAATTCCCAAACTCGGTTTGCTATAGACAAAATAATTGTTATTTTTGCCGATGCAAGGCTGAAAACCCGAGCAAGAACGACTTATTCAATTGATTATGGAAAACGTACAGCCCAATATCACAATCCTGTCGGTCAATGAAGTACCCGACTCTACGGTTATTAACCGCAGTGCTCTTCGCCGTATGGGCAACCAGACGGTGAATGTAGATCTCAACGTGCGTGTTGTACCGAACGTAGAAAAGTCGATAGTGAGTCTTGTCGTCAGCTGTTCCTATCTCGCTCAGATAGGATTCCTGCGTTATAGGATTCTTGTAAGCTCGGTTGTTGCAAATTTCGGGGTTGAGAATCTCCGTAAGATTGTGATACCGAAGGGTGACGAGAACGTCATTCCTTCGGATATCATGATGACTATGCTGGGAGTGGCGGTTGGTGCGTTGCGCGGAGTTGTTGCTGTCCGTACTCAAGGTACCAAACTACGTAACAGTCCGCTGCCACTTATAGATTTAAAGACTCTTATATACAGGCTACATTACGGACAGACTCCTGTCGACCGCTGACACTGATTCTCAGATTTCTATTTCCTTCGGGTCGATAAGGCCGTTGATAATAGCATATATAGTCAGGCCTGCCGGAGAATGTATATCAAGTTTTGAGCATATATTGCGCCGATGTGTCGTAACGGTGTTGACAGAAATGCATAGTTTGTCGGCAATTTCTTTATTGCTCATGCCTTTGGCCACGCATATTGTTATTTCCTCCTCGCGTTTTCCGAGTGTCGGGGCCATATTCTCGTTTTCTTCGCTGATATGGGCACCGCTCTCGATACGTTTTATCATTTTTTCGGCTTTGATTACAGCGGGTACGAGGATGCGGTTTTCCACCTCGCAATGGCTGATAAGGTCGGCTTCGCAATTAATTATGTCGAAAAGAACACTATTTATAAGGTCGGCGTTTCCCTGGGGACAATATGATATAAGGACATCCTTGAGGCGATTGAGCTTGTCGGAAATGGCATCGTGATGGCGGGCGAATACACTGATGTTGTATCCGCTTTTTACCGGACGTCCGCCAATAAGGCTCTCAATGTAGCCAAAAAGAGTATCGTTTTCATATTCCATGTGTCGACGCACCTCGCCTACATATTCATCGAAGAAACGGAGAATAAGCTGGGCAACGTCGCTTGAATGGGAAAAATCTGTTCCGAGTATGAATTTACGTCGTATTTCCGGTAGAAAAAAGTCGAGGAAGAAAGTGTGTGCGCGTTTCAGATATGTCATAAGCGTGTTAAGATCCACATCTTCCGGATTGAAAGGACGTCCGCTTATCATATTTGCCACGCATAGGAAGGTGGGCATATGGATACCGGTTCGTATGCCAATGTCTTCAATGCTGTTGCCAGCTTCCTTCAGTGGAATGCCGAAACGGCTTATCACCATCAATAGAAGGCTGTTATCTTTTATTAACTCGCGAAGCCTGTTGTTTTCATCGAATGACTTTTCCATATTGTTCATGCGGTAAAATTAATAAATTATGCTGAAAATGGAAAGCTAACCTGTTGTCGAATCGGAAATTTTGACTAATTTTGCGCTATATATAAGTATAAAAATGGATCTGATGAAACAATGTCCGAATTGCAAGCAGTACGTTGAAGATAGTGCGGCGTTCTGCAACCATTGTGGTTATTCATTTGTGAACTCCCAGCAGGCTCAACCGGTGGGCGACAACGCTTTCGATGTTTGCGGTCCTGAAGGCAAGAGCAGAGGTGTCGCAGCTCTGCTTGCTATTCTGTTGGGTGGTCTCGGCATACAGTACTTTTATCTTGGCAAAGTCACTGCCGGGATTCTGTCGATTGTTCTCAGTCTCGTAACATGTGGCTGTTGGTCGGTTATCGCTCTTATACAGGGTATTCTTATGCTCTGTATGACAAACCAGCAGTTCCGTATGAAATACGTTACAAATCCGTCGAGTTTCCCCGTATTCTGATAATAGTCTCATCCCGAACACTTGCAGGAAAAGTATGCGGAAGTATGCTTTAGTGTTTATTGTGTACTATTCCATATCGCTGTTGTTCTCTTGTGGTCAACGGAATTCGGAATGTATATCACCTGAACTGGCAGCTGTTCTTGTCCCGGATTCGGCTAACCCCTTTGCTGAAATTGTGGATTCCGCTCCTGATGCCGGATGTAAACCGCTCGTAACCCGAGGCCCGCGTATTCCGCTTGGCAGAGTTTTCAACGATCTCAACGACGCTCATCTCGCCCGAGCACGTAAAGACGGCATAAAGCCTGTTTTTGATGCACCTTCGGCATGGCAAAATGGAGCCGGCCTTGTTGAAGTCCGTTCAGACAGTACTCTGTTTATTGATGAGCTGACACATTCGTATCCTTATCTTCTTCCCCATGCCGCCAATCTTTTGTCGGAAATAGGGCTACGCTTCTATCAGCTTTTACAGGCACGTGGTGGAGGGGACTACAGAATAAAGGTTACGAGTATATTGCGGACGGATGCCACTGTCGGTCGTCTGCGTCGTGTCAATCGTAATGCATCGAGCGAGAGCGCCCATACATATGCCACGACATTTGATATAAGTTATAGTAAATTCATTTGCGATAATTCCAAGGGAACCGGTCGGACGTTTGAGGATTTAAAGAATTTGCTTGCGGAAGTTGTCGATAGTCTGCGTTCCGAGGGGCGTTGTCTCGTAAAGAGAGAATACCGTCAGGCATGTTTTCATATAACCGCCATTGATACTGAAAAATGAAACGAGTCGCAGTCCGCATTCTGTTGGTTTTTCTTTGGACGGTGATGGCAATTGTGCTGTTGCTGGCAGGAGTCCTTTTCTGCGGTGTGAAAATGCTCAGTCCTCAGGTTCTGACGCCGATGATATGCAAGGTTGCGAATGATAATCTGAATGCGGAGGTGTCACTCGCAAGCGCACAACTTGTTTTTGAACCGGCATTCCCTATTCTAAAACTGAAGCTCGACACACTCTCTGTTATATCAAAAACATTTTCGGCATCCGAAAGGGTGGGACTTCCGGAATATGCTGACACGCTTTTGGTATTTGAAGAATTTCGCGGCGATGTCGATGTGATGAAATTTTTTACAAAGGGTGAAATCGCTTTGGGGGATGTAGTGATATCTCGGCCGGGGATAAACATTGTTCTCGATAAAAACGGTAAGGGCAATTTCGATATATATGAGTCGGACGATTCAGAAGAAAAGGATTCGGCGAACACCCCGCTTCCGGCTGTATCCATTCATCGTTTAGCGCTTGTTGAACCTCGCGATATACGTTATTTCAATGCAACAGATTCCACCGAGGCGACTGTGGTGTTGTTATCTGAGGCCGAAATACTCAATGGCTCCGGTTATGCCTATAATCTGAAAATCGACGGACGCCTCGGAGGCCCTTATGCCTCCATGCTCAGTATGGAGGATATTGCATTCGGTCTCGACGGAAAGATTCAATGGAATCCGTCGCGGCCCAAGCTGCTCGCTTTTGAGGAATTTTCGTTATACGGTGCTTTTCTGCGGGCGCATCTTAATACAGAACTTGCTTTTGACAGCACGCTTACAGTCGCGACAGCTTGTCTGACCGTCGACCCTGTGCGGGTGGCAGATGTGCTCGGAATTTTACCACAAGAGTATGTGAAGCGCTATAAGCTTTATAAACCCTCATTTACTACAGACGCTACTTTTGCTTTGGATGCAAAGCTGATCCGTTCCTATAGTCCGGGTATCGATACCATCCCGTATGCTGATATTGACTTTAGAATTGCCGAGAGTATGTTGCGCTACGGCAATGCTGATATCCGTCGGCTTGCGTTGGATGCAGGAGTGGAACTCCGCGGAAACAATCCCGACAACATCCGGGTCCTTCTGAGAAAATTTGAAATCGCCGGTCCGGCAACGGCTCTTGCTTTCAGCGGGGAAATGTCTCGACCGATAAGCGACCCCGAATTCAAGCTACGGGTGGATGGAGGCATGGATTTTCAGAAATTGCCTCCGGTTCTTTCCGATATGATTCCCGGGACACTAACAGGACAACTGGCGCTTGCTTTCGATGCTGCCGGCAAGGTATCGATGTTTACAGTAAACCGAATCCATGAACTTATCGTAAACGGAGATGTCGATGGTAAGAATCTCTATTACCTTTCACCGGATACGGCGAAAATGGCTACTGTCGACAACTTATGTATAAAATTCAGTACGCAGTCCCGACGCGACAGATTACAGGAAACCCCGGAGATGGGGGCGTATATTAATATCGATACCGCCTCTGTGCTGGTCGACGGTGTGAAAATGGATATCGCCGGTTTACGGATGGGAGCTGCGATAGAAAACAGTGGAAATCTGGGCGATACAACTGTAGTCGTGCCGGTCGGAGCCGGTCTGGCATTGAAACGTTTCAATGTCTTTTCGATTACAGACAGCGCCGGTGTCCGTATGCGCGGACTTGACGGCAGGATAGAGCTCCTGCGCTATAAAGATGGTAATAGACTTCCGTTGTTGAGTGCTAATTTAGGAGTGGATGTTATGGCGGCCGGTTCGGCAAGCAGTCGTTTGATGTTGCGCGATGCGAAGATACATGCGACCACACACAAGAATCCGGAGCGTGCCAGATTGCGCTCCGAAGTACGTCATATAGCCGACAGTATAGGCCGCCGTCATCCTGAACTCAGCGCCGATTCCGTGCTTCATTTGGCCATTGCCAAGCGCATGAATAGTGCTGGAAAACATCGCAGACCCCGCTTGCAGACGATGTTTTCCGATGGAGATTTGGAGGTTGTTGACTGGAATATATCTTCCGGTTTGAGGCGATATCTGCTCGACTGGGAGCTTGACGGGTATATCAGGACAAGAAATGCACGCATGTTCACACCCTATTTCCCACTGCGTAACCGTATCCGCAATCTTGATATTGCATTCAATACCGATACAGTAAATCTTTCCGGCGTTACTTATCGAGCAGGAAACTCCGACATGACTGTAAGCGGAGCCATCACAAATATAAAGCGGGGGCTTACGTCGCGACGCCGCAACAGTGCGTTGAAGATACAATTCGATATATGTTCTGATACCATTGATGTAAATCAGATTGCCGCTGCGGCCTTTGCCGGTTCGGCGTATGCCGAACGCATACGTTCCGGCAGTTCAGGGCTCGATATGAATGCCGATGAAAAAGAACTCGAAAGGCAGCTCGATGCTCTTACAGAAGACAATGCCGATGCGATGGGCCCGCTGCTTATTCCCACCAATATCGACGGTCGGCTTAGTCTGAATGCCGACAATGTGCTATACGACAGTATTATCTTTAAAAATCTCACCGGTGATATACTCCTTTATGGCGGAGCTGTGAATCTCCACGACCTCAAGGCGACGTCCGAAGCCGGCAATATGTCTCTTTCGGCACTATATGCGGCACCAAAAAAGGAAGATATGAAATTTGGGTTCGGCCTGCAGCTGGATGGATTCAAAATAGAACGTTTCCTAAAGCTTGTGCCCGCGATTGATTCCATTATGCCGCTTATGCGCGATTTCTCGGGCATAATAAATGCCGATATAGCTGCTACGGCTGATATCGACAGTGCGATGAACATCGAGCTTCCTACACTTGATGCGGCTGTGCGGCTAAGTGGCGATTCTATAGCTTTCATCAATCCGGAGACTTACCGTACAATAGGGAAATGGCTGCGGTTCCGCGACCGTGCCGACAACAAGATTAAACGGATGAGTGTTGAACTCGTTGTCAAAGACAATATGCTACAGCTTTTCCCTTTCAGCTTCGAAATAGACCGTTACCGCCTTGGAGTGCTCGGACATAACGATATGGCTTTGAATTTCGACTACCATATTTCGGTGCTCAAGTCGCCGCTGCCGTTTCGTTTCGGTGTAAATGTGAAAGGGAATCCGGATAAATATAAGGTTCGTTTCGGTGGCGCCAAATATAAGGACAATATGTCTTATGAGTCTGTTTCTGTTGTCGACTCGGCCAGAGTGAATCTTGTGCAGCAGATAGAGAATCTGTTCCGTCGCGGTGTGCGCAACTCGCGCTTCGCCAAACTCAATGTGGTGTCACCGTTGCCGGTAGGTGCACTTGAAGGTGAAGAACCCGTACTTTCGGCGGCCGATTCCGTGGCATTGATACGCGAAGGTATTCTTCCTCAACCTATGTCACAACCTGTTGCTGATGAGACATTACCTGTAGAGAAGAAAGAGAAAAATAAAATATTTTCAGATAAGAAAGATGCAATCAGACCTAAAGAGTAAACTTGAAAGCGCTCTTGAAGCGTACGCTGTCCGTAGCGGCCATGCTCTTCAGGAGGTTGGCGCTGTTCTTTTCGACATGGACGGTGTGCTCTACGATTCCATGCCGGGACATTGCAGGGCATGGAAACAGATGTGCGACGAGAATGATATCATCTCGGAATCCGATGAGTTTTATGTCTATGAAGGGCGTACGGGTGCGTCGACAATAGATATCCTTTTCCGGCGTCAGTTCGGTCACGGGGCTATCGATGATGATGTGAAGCGCCTGTATGCACGAAAATCCGAGCTTTTCAGGGCAGAAGGACCGGCACCGTTGATGTCAGGAGCCAGGAAAGCTGTCGAAACTGTCCGTGCAGCAGGAGCGATACCTGTGCTTGTGACAGGCAGCGGACAGACATCGATTCTCGAACGGCTGAATATTGATTATGATGACGCATTTCCGATCGAGCATAGAGTTACTGCCCATGATGTAAAGTACGGCAAGCCGGATCCGGAGCCATATCTTATGGGACTCGTCAAGGCCGGTGTCGGCAAATGTAAGGCCGTTGCCGTTGATAATGCTCCCCTTGGAGTAGAGTCTGCTTCACGTGCAGGAGTATTCACAATCGGAGTCCGTACAGGTCCTATCCCCGAAGGAATGCTGAGGGAGGCCGGTGCCGACATAGAGATTTTTTCGATGTCGGAGTGTGCTGTTTTGCTCAAAGAATTGTTATAATAGGTATAATGGGCGCAGGTTTGCTTTTATACGCCCTATTTTTTAAGTCAGAATTCTATGAAACAGAAGCTTATCTTCACCAATCTTGTCGGCGAGGCTATTGATACCCTTGTCGGCGAACTTGGAAATCCGCAGGTTGTTGTCGTTGCAGACACCAATACTGCTCAATTCGTTCTTCCTATCCTTCGCAATGATTCTAAAGCTGTTGCCGATGCAAGGTTTATCAGTATCAAATCCGGCGATGCAAATAAGAATCTTGACGAACTACAGACCGTATGGCGCGAGCTGTCGGCTATGGAGGCCACCCGTTCCACTATTGTGATAAACCTCGGAGGCGGTGTCGTAAGTGATCTCGGCGGTTTTGCAGCCGCGACATTCAAGCGCGGCATGCGTTGTATAAATGTCCCGACAACGCTTCTTGCAGCTGTTGATGCTGCCGTCGGTGGAAAGACAGGTATCAATTTCAACGGTCTGAAAAATCAGCTCGGATCATTCTATGAACCTGATGCCGCAATTATTTCCACTATATTTTTCAATACTCTCCCCGAACAGCAGATTCTTTCCGGATATGCCGAGATGCTCAAGCATGGGCTGCTCGAGAATCCGGATACGCTTGCTAAACTTCTTAAATACAGTCCGGTATATCCGGTTTTCGATTCGGCGGCGCTTATGCCTCTGCTTGAGGCCAATGTGCTTGTAAAGGCCAATATAGTCGATAAGGATCTGACAGAATCGGGACTGCGAAAAGCTCTGAATCTCGGACACACGATAGGCCATGCTTTCGAAGCATATTCCTATGAACAGAAATCGCCGATTGCACACGGTTATGCTGTAGCATGGGGTCTTGTAACCGAACTTGTGCTCTCTGACATTCTGCTTGGGTTCCCGTCAGAAACGCTACACCAGTTTGCCGATTATGTTAATAAGAATTATGGTGCATATCCTATAACTTGTGACGACTATCCCGCTCTTATCGCGGCGATGCGTCAGGACAAAAAGAATACGAATCCTTCCGACATCAACTTTACCCTGCTTGAGGCCGTAGGAAAGCCCAGAATCGATGTTGTGGTTTCTGACGATAAAATAAAGGCCGCGCTTGATATTTACCGCGACCTGATGCATCTTGCGTAAACTTTATTTCAGGGGACATATGTACTGACCTTTACCTTCCGTCGCTTTGCCGTACGCTACGGCATGGCGCGGACAGATGTGGTAGCAGCGCAGACAAAGAGCGCACTTTTCACCCCATTGTGGACGACCGTCAGTCATTTTTATGTTGCCCATGGGGCATGAGCGGGCGCAAAGACCGCATTCAACGCAGCCCTCTGTAGCATGGAATGGTTTGGGCGACATCGCGAAGCGCTTGAACCAAGGATATATTACAGCCGATTTTACAAACGGGAAGGCTCCGCGGATAAGTTCGGAGGGCTTCCCTTCTTTTATAGCTTCTGCAATGTGTTTCAGACGGTATTTGCATTCGGATAGTTTGCGGAATTCGACGTCGGAGGAATCCACGTCGAATCCTTTCATCAGAGTGTATGTGTTAGGCATTTCTATGGCGAAAGCCTCTCTGCCTGCAATGCCGCGGTGTTTGAGTATACTCCGCCATTGTCGGTCGGCATATGCCATATCGTCGCCGCAGCTTGTCAGCATATAATGTGCTGCCGAGCTTACTGCCATTGAGAAAGTAGCCGCTTCCATGAATGAAGCCACTACAGGCGGTATGCCCCATGAATACGTTGGGAATGCCCATATAAGGCGCGACTCTCCTTCGGGTAAATCTATTCTTGCCGCAGCCGGATTACGTAATTCTTCTACAGAGAGCTCATGGACATTCTCGTCAAGGAGGCCGGCGAGTCTTTTTGCGCAATAGCGGGTGTTGCCGGTGCCGCTGAAATAGATTATCATTGGCGTTTTTTATGTGCTTTGGGCTTCATCCCTTCAATGCTGCGGATTGTAACCTGGGTAGCGCCGAAGCCGTACTCTCGAAAAGAAGCATCCTGTACGTCATGTCCTTTGAAGCGGTGGGTAAGTTCTTTCATCAGAGCCTGACGAAGCACTCCTTCGCCTTTACCGTGGATGAAGACGATGCGCGTACCCGGTTTTCTGAGGTTTGCTGTCATCACTTCTGAAAAGCGGTCTATCTGATAGTTGAGTATGTCGGCAGGCTCAAGGCCCTCAGTGCTTTCAAAAAGTGCGGAGGCATGAAGATCCACTTCGATAATGCCGTTGTCAGCATGTGAAGGCTTTGACAGCGGTTTGGGGGCGCTGTGTTTCAAATCTTTGCTTTTTCCGAGTATGCCTTCGGTAATTTTTTCTGCATTGAAGGCTATTGTCGGCGCCGTACGGTCGTTGCATACTATGTCGAATGCTATGACGGGATTATCGAAATAAGGGTTATCCTTGAAGCAATGATATTTGGCAAACTTTGTAGTGTCAACCTTGAACTCCACGCATACCGGTGGCTTGGCGATAAAGCCTTTATCTCTTTTGAATGCTATGTATTGTACTGACAGTCGGTCGAATTCGACAAGATCGGCAGGTCTCATTTCGAACAGGAATTCCTGGATGTTTGGTTCGATAAGACCGTCGTAGTGCAAATGCCATTCAGGTTTGTCAGTAGCTCGCGATGCTACGGATACGTAGATATAATAATTCGAGTCATTGACAAGGTATGCCTCATAGGAAGAACGGCTCAGTGTTTTCAAGTCGGTAGCCTCGAACCCAAGGACTATGTTGATATTCTCACCGGTTTTTGTCTCCACGATTGGCAGGCGGGTCGATATAGGGGTTGTGTCTTTTACAGACATCTGCGTTGCCTTTTGTTGCGATTTTAAGGGTGTGGCAGATGACGTAGCGCCTACAACCACGCATTCACGTACGAGTACGGGGGTATCGAAGCCATCCTCGTCAACGTATGCTATGTCGCCGTCGATTCTTACTACGCGTCCGCCTCCGACAGCATTGAGGTAACGGACGGTATCACCTATTTTTAAAGCCATTATTATGTTTTTTTAGATTGAGAGTCCTGTTCTTTCATGAAGACCGTAGAGAAGGTCCATGATGTGTATGGCATTACCGGTACAGCCCTTGGTGAGTGCGTCCATAGTCGCATGTAGGACAAGAGTGTCATCCTCTTTATTCAACTGCAGCAGACATTTGTTACTGCCACGTAGATCTTCGTCAAGGCCGCCGAAGCCCGGTACGACATATACGAAATTATGGTCGTCGTAAGCATCGCGGTAGAGTCGTTCGATTTCTTCGATGGCTATAGGGGTTTTCATGCGAATTTCAGCATCAAGCCGTTTGTAATTCGCTTCCGGACTGTTTTTGAAACTGATTTCTTTGGCAAAGGAGGGCTGTACGGCTGCCAGAAAACGTGATGCTTCCGCGACAGCGTCACATAGTTCGTTTTTGCTTGCCACATCTATCGTCAACGCCTCGTTGAGAAGAGCGTTTTTTGCGAGAGGAAAGAGGGCAAGCTCGATAATCATTGACTCGGGGGTCGGGGATACAGCAGCGCGGGCACCGCGTACAAGTGCTTTGCGGTTGGCTTCCGGCAGTCCGTAAATAATATTGTCGGGAAGGTTCTTGCGCAGGTTTGTAGCTTTGCCAAGCACGATAAGTTTGAAATCGGAATCATTACGGAACTTATCGAGAATCTCCGGAGTAATATTTTCCTCATCAATAACGAAAAGTACATCCAGATTGTCGAGATTCAGCACGCGCTCAAGAGTTAGTTCGGTCTCTCCTGCATAAACAGGATGAAGCTCGGCAATTGGTACAGTATTGCCGGCCGGTGATGCCACGGCGCGCAGATCCACGTCCGGATGGCGGAGAAGTAAGCGCAGAAGCTGTTTTCTTACGGGATCCTCGAGTGTCGCAGGCCCATAAATTCCTACTTTTATCATGGTTTGGCTTTATTGGTGTCAATCTTGAAAATATCCCTCATGATGATAGAGGTTGCACCTATTTTTGAGGCGATATAATCTTTGGCGGCTTTACCGCTGTTTCTTGTAAATGTCATATCGTCAGTCATTCGCCGGAATACGTTTTCGGTACTTTTTGACCCGTCGATGCAGAATCCACCTCCGCACTCCTGTAATTCGCGGGCTTCGATGAATTTTTTGTTGTTTGGCCCGAAAATGACGGGAATGCCGAAAACCGCGGCCTCGTTTATGTTGTGTATACCGGCTCCGAAGCCACCGCCTATATATGCGGCATCGCCGTAACGGTATAGGCGGCTCAGGAGTCCGAAACAGTCGATAATAAGGTAGCGCAGTTTGGAAGCGACTTTATGTGCTTCGGCAGGCGATTTGTCGAACAGGCGTTTGAAATCGCTCAGCAGCATTGTGCAATTGCTGCCAAGACGCCGGCGCAACTCTGCCAGCCGGTGGGCGTCGAACTCGTGTGGCGCGATTATGGCACGCATGCCAGTGTTTGCTTTCAGTATTGGGATATATATATCCTCGTCTTTGGGCCAGCTGCTGCCGGCTATCAGGGTGAAAGTTCCCGGCGCTCCGTCTTTGAATGTCTCTATTTCGGGTATGAGGCGCCCGTTGTCGCGAATGGTACTCACACGGTCGAAGCGGGTGTCTCCGGCAACAGTGACATTTGTTATTCCGATGCCTTCAAGCAAACGGCGCGAGGCGTCTTCCTGAACGAAAATATGACTGAAGCATCCGAGTATATTGCGGAACATACCCCCCCAGGGGCGGAAAAAAATCTGTCCCGGCCGGAATATCGATGATATAAGGTAAATTGGAATGCTCCGGCGTTGCAGGCCTGTGAGGTAGTTCCCCCAGAATTCGTATTTTACGAAGATTGCGAGTTTCGGTTCGGCAATGTCGAGGAAGCGTTCTACATTTGACGGTTTGTCAAAAGGCAGATATACTACGGCTATACGCGGGTCGTAGTCGCAACGTACTTCATATCCTGAAGGAGAGAAGAATGTGAGAAGGATCTTAGTTTCAGGATGCTCGGTGAGCAAAGCGTCTATGACAGGGCGTCCTTGCTCGAACTCTCCGAGCGATGCGGCGTGAATCCATACGTCAAAACCTTCCGGTGCAAGTGTGCGTCGGAAGGCTTGCAGACGATCCATCGTTTCGGCCTGTCCCTTGAGCATGTGGCGCACTTTGGTCGACCGTATGGCCGTAATATGTGCCGCACTTTTGTAGAGGGCTATGCCGGCGTTATAGAGTGGATTCATTCAGCGGATTTTATGTTTGCAATACCCGCTTTAAGACGTGCTATTGTTTCTTCGCGGCCTATAAGTTCTGTGATGTCGAACATGTGCGGTCCTTTGCATTCGCCGACAACGCATAGACGGAAGGCGTTCATTACGTTGCCGAGGTGCAGTTCATTATCGGAAATCCATTTCAACACAATCGGTTCGAGTGTCTTGGAACTGAAATCGGATTGTGATTCAAGGAGATCGGCAAGGGCGCCCATTGTGGCCGGCATTGTTTCGCTCCAGCGCTTCTTCACGTCTTTGGCGCCGTATTCCACGGGAGCTGTAAAGAAGAAACAGGCGTTATCCCATAAATCTTTTACAAAGTTGATACGGCTCTTTACAAGGCCGACGGCTTTGGCAATATACTCGTTGGAAAAATCATCGGGATTTATTCCGTGTTCTTTTAGTACAGGTTTGAAAAGCTCAGCGAGACGGTTGTCATCAAGTTCTTGCAGATATGTATGGTTGAACCACTTGCCTTTCTCAAAAGCAAATTTGGCACCTGCTTTGGAGCAGTGCTCGAAGGAGAATTTGTTTATAAGTTCGTCCATGCTCATCACCTCGGTGTCGTCACCCGGGTTCCAGCCGAGCAGGGCAAGGAAATTGACAACAGCTTCCGGCAGGTAGCCGCTTTCGCGGTAGCCCGACGATATTGCGCCGCTCTTTGGGTCGTGCCATTCGAGAGGAAAGACCGGGAAACCGAGGCGGTCACCGTCGCGTTTGCTTAGCTTGCCTTTGCCATCTGGTTTCAGCAGGAGAGGCAGATGAACGAAAGATGGAGCGGTATCGGCCCATCCGAAAGCTTCGTAGAGTAGTACGTGCAGAGGTGCGGAGGGTAGCCATTCCTCGCCGCGGATTACGTGGCTCACCTTCATCAGATGGTCGTCGACGATATTGGCAAGATGGTATGTCGGGAGATCGTCGGCACTTTTGTAGAGCACCTTGTCGTCGAGAATATCGCTTTTAATAGTCACGCGTCCTCGAAGCAGGTCGTCAACAGCTACCTCGCGGCCGGGCTCAATACGGAATCGTACGACGTATTGAGTGCCTTCGTCGATAAGCTTTTGTACTTCCTCTTCTGTCATTGTGAGAGAGTTGCGCATGCTCATTCGGGTGGATGCGTCGTACTGGAAATTTGGAATTTCGTTACGTTTGGCTTCCAACTCTGCGGGGGTGTCGAAAGCGATATAGGCTTTGCCGGCATCGAGAAGCATCTTGACGTGCTCTCGATAAATGTCGCGTCGTTCGCTCTGTTTGTAAGGTCCGTAAGGCCCCCCTTCGCGTACACCTTCGTCAATGCCGATTCCGAGCCAGGCAAGAGCCTCATTGATATATTCTTCTGCTCCCGGAACGAAGCGCTGGGAGTCGGTATCTTCGATGCGGAGAATCATTTTGCCTCCGTTGCGTCGGGCAAATAGATAGTTATAGAGAGCAGTCCGGACACCGCCGATATGGAGGGGGCCGGTGGGAGACGGTGCGAAACGCACGCGAACTTCTCTTTCATTCTGCGACATATTCTGTATGTTGAATGTTTATATTTGCTGTTATGTATAATCTGCCACAAAATTAAGCAAAATTTACGACATACGGCACATATAAGTTCCTAAATGCGCAGACTGTAAGGCCCGAGATGTCAGATTGCTTTGCCGGAGGCAATGAAAGCCCGTATTGCGTGGTCGGAGTTTTCGATATATCGTTCGAGGGAGCGCCCGTAGCGGGCGATATCCTTTATCGTACGGCGGGCTACTCCATTTTGGATTGCGGCACGTACGACGGCCGGTGGTACTGCCGTTAGCAGCCGGCGGTCGAATGGTTTCGGGAGTATGTAGTCCGGGCCGAATTCAAGATGCTCGTCGGGATATAATTGCTGTACGGAATCGGTAACTTTTTCACGTGCAATGGAAGCGATGGCATGTGCAGCAGCCATTTTCATGTCTTTGTCAATCACTTTTGCGCGGCAGTCGAGTGCGGCGCGGAAGATATAGGGGAATCCGAGCACATTATTTATCTGGTTGGGATAGTCGGAGCGGCCGGTAGCATAGATGATGTCGCTGCGGGTGGCAAAGGCTGCCTCGCGGTCAATTTCGGGATTGGGGTTTGCGAGGGCGAATACTATAGGCTTTGGCGCCATCGATGCAAGCATCTTAGGAGTAAGCACGTCGGCAACGGAAAGCCCAAGGAATACGTCTGCGCCGCGGACGGCATCGGTGAGGGTGTTGATGTCGGAGCGTTCTGTTGCAAAGAATGCTTTCTGTGGAGTGAGATTCTGCCGTTGCGTGGTGATTGCGCCTTTACTGTCGCACATAACGATGTTTTCCCGTTTCACGCCGAGGCCTATCATCAGGTTCGTGCAGGCTATGGCGGCAGCCCCTGCGCCGTTTACTACCATCCTGATATCGGATATTTTTTTGCCTTGTATATGAAGCGCGTTGATAAGTGCGGCACCGGCGATTACGGCTGTGCCATGCTGGTCGTCATGCATTACGGGAATGTCGCAGGATTCAATCAGTCTTTCCTCTATCTCAAAGCATTCCGGAGCTTTTATGTCTTCGAGGTTTATTCCTCCGAATCCGCATGATATTGCTTTTACAATATCGACAATCCGTTGCGGCTCTGTCTCGTCGATTTCTATGTCGATGGCGTTCACTCCGGCAAATATCTTGAAAAGCAGAGCCTTTCCTTCCATTACCGGCTTGGATGCCAGGGCGCCGAGGTTACCGAGACCGAGGACAGCGGTTCCATTCGACACCACGGCGACGGTATTGCCTTTGTCGGTATATCGGTAGGCGGCATCGGAGTTTTCGGCAATTTCCAGACAGGGGTAAGCTACTCCGGGAGAATAGGCCAGTGACAGGTCTTCGGGAGTGTAGAACGGTTTGGTAGGTACTATTTCAATTTTACCCGGAGTGGGATAGCGATGGTAGAAAAGAGCACGCGTTGTGGCTTTGTCGAAAATCTTTTTCATAGTCAAGTAATAAAAATGCTCCGTCAGAGCTTTAGGCACCGGCGGAACATTCTTTCAGAAATATATAACATTCAACCATAAAGGTCTTTTAGTAGTTGGATTGTCTATTTGCTGACGCATATGCGGTCGGAGGCGAATACGTTCAGTCCGAGTTTTTCGGCTATATATGCGATGGCTTTCGAGGCTTTTACCGGTACGCCGCGCTCGTCGGTCTCGGGACTGTAGGCGGCAATTGCGCCGAATCCGGGAAGAATGGCAAGCATAGCTCCGGTGAAGCTTTTCTTTGCCGGAAGCCCTGTCTTGACAATCCAGCGTTTGATGAAATGCTTGCCGCGACTTGCCATCAGGGCTATTGCAGGGGCTGCGTATTTGCCGTCGAAGGCATATTCGCCGTTGACAGGGTTGCGTCCGTCGGCAGATACTGTGGCACCCATTACGGACATTTGACTGACGCTCAGTTTTAGCGACAATACACGGGCATATACGTCAAGACTCTGTGCGACATCGTCGTAAAGGCGGATTCCCGCGTTTGTCATGCTCTCAGCGATATTGTTTGCCTTGATAGTATCGGTATAGTAGTTGTAAAGGCTATCGCTGAAGCCGCGTTCGCTTGCAGTAAGAGCATATACCATATCGGTTATTACCTTGAATTTGCCGTCGGGGTCGCCTTGCGGAATTATGGCGCTTACAGTTCGTAGGCCATGCTTGCCGAAAGGCATATCTATTTTGGGTTTGTTGTCTTTCCTACAACCGCAGCAGCATGATTTATTAAAAAGTTCATCGCCGAGATTCTGTGAAAGCAGGACAAGTGAGAGTGGAAGTTTTGCGACAGAACCGAGCGGTACCTGTGCGGTGGTGTCGCCTTTGTCGAAGGTGCGACCGTCGGCGAGTGTTACGCTGATGCCGAATGTGTCCGGCTTGTAATCGCCCTGCACACGCGGGTCGACTGTACCTTCTTTATCGGATTTAAATTGTTCGAAAGCTTCTTCTATCGCTTTTGTTACATCGTTGAATGATATTTTGCGTTCCATATAACTAAGTTTTTTCTATTTGTTATGTGAAAAACGCTGTCATTGCCGTCAAGTTCGGAAAAATATTATTTTTTTGATTTGTTCAGACAATGTTCCGGTATCTCAGAAGCTGAACTGGACCATGGCTTCAAGACGGTTGGCGTGTCCGCTCTCACCGTTGAGATTGTTTCGGACGCCATGGAGGTACTCGAGTCCGAATCTGAGGTCGGGAATAGGATTGTAGAAAGCATTTGCCGCTATATATTGACCGTAGTTATAGCAGTCGCCGCCGAGTTCGCCGTTGTCATAGAGCCGTGCTTGACTATAGGATGCAGACATGAAGAAATTGGAGGTGAAATCATATTGCATACCGGCTGTCCAACCTGCCGAACCGGGTGCGCGTAGTTTGCCGTTGCCGTCGGGTATAAGGTCGTAGCCGAGGCCGGAGAGGTCGTTGATATAGGTTGCGATACCTTTGCCATAGGTGTAATGGCCGAATATGCCGAGACCGCCGACGATTTTGCTTACCGCGCTGAACTGTACACCCCATCCGGTGGTTAGTTTGTTCTCGGCCGTGAAATCGTTTCGGTAGCTTAACTCACGCAGTATGCCCGAGGCGCGTATATGGCTTTCACCGCCGTTCCATGCATATTGAACGTAGAGTGGAATGTCTGGGAAACGTTGGGATATGGCTCGGGTATTAGTGCCTGTAGTATATGATGCTTCGGGGACTTCGACAGAAATGGCGTAGGAGAAGCCGCGGTACGACGGCGATTCATATTTGATAAGCATGTTTTTTGCAGATACCTGTCCCGATGGTCCCTGGTCGTCGACGGTAGGGGCCATAGCGGGAGCATCGGAAAAAACGCTTCGGGCTTTGCCTAATGTCACGTTGCCTATGCTTACGTATGCTTGTTTCAGTTTGAAACCGTAGTTGCCGTCATCGCCTGTGAAATTACTCTGTATATAAACGATGATTCTGCCGAGTTTAGTGGGGCGGCTTACAAGTTTTAGGAATATCGACGAGTTGTTGGCTGTGGCGCCGAAGCGTTCACGTTGTGCGGGATTTTCCGGGACCGGTATCATGTTTGTGTAAAAACCATTATTGTTTACGGCTCCGCGGAGATCATACATTCCAAGTGCTTTTACATAGCCGCCGATGCCGAGAGCGACAGTTCCTTTTTTGTCAAGAAAAAGGAAGCGGGGGGCGGCGGGATCCTCGAATGCAAGATTGTTGCGGGAGTACATGATTGCGATGTTCTGGCGATGGGCGTCGCTGGTGGTATCGCCGGAGAGAACGATTGCTCTGTCGGGAATGTGTTGAGCAAAAGACACTGCTGTCGATGCCAGACATAAACCGAGAAATAAAGTTTTGGATTTCATCAGGATTTGGATTTTTATTTCTATCAAAACAAATTGAACGCGGAATTGGTTTGTTGCCTCCCGCAGCAATGGCGGCGGGTCCCCGGCTTAGGTCGCCTTGGATAACATACACGGCTCTTTCATTTAGGATATTTTGTGCATGTATCGTGAGAGCCTCGGAGAGGCGTCATAATGTGAAAACCCCGGCATTCATGCCGGGTGCATAACCGGAAACAAAAAAGAGTCTCGGAGAGACGTCTTATATGTGCCTTTTGGTATAAGACGTCTCTCCGAGACTCATACGTATATCGCCGCCTGCCCCCGCGCTAAAGCACGGGGTTCTCTGATAAAACGTCCCTCCGGGACTCGGATGCGGTTCAGTTGCAGGATGCCGATAACTTTCGAGTACTTCGCTATTGAAATATTCAAGCATTTTTAAATGAAAAAGCCGTATATTTGGCTTTGCCGAAAATATTCCCGCTTTAACAAAATTCAAACAAGTTTGGTTTTGTATTCGACTTATGAGTATCTTTGTAAGAATATTAGAAAATGCAGTTATGAGCGGCAATTTTAACAGGTTTTTATTAGCAGCGCTTTTGTTGTGTGCTATTTGTGCGCAGGCGGTTCCGATAGAGCGCACCAGAAGGCATCTTATCGATAGTCTGGAGGTGCGTCTGCAGGAAATCAATAATCCGGATGACAGCATAGTAACCCTATACAATATTTTCGATCTCAGTTCTGACGATGAAGCGCGGGTGTCGGCGCTTAACAAATTGTATCTCACAGCAAAGGAACATGGTCGAGAGATCGTTCAGAACGACGCCCTCAAGCATCTGGCGCGCGTCTATCAGGAAAACGACAGCGTTCTTGGGCTGATAGAGACCGAACTTAACTCTTTCGGCGACAGCGACCGCAACAAAGAAGCTATGCTTTTTGTGAGGATGCTCAGGGCCAGAAATCTTATGGCCGGTGATACTCCCGATATGGAGATGGCGCGTATGAATGAGCTATCGGACAGGTATATACTGAATTCCAGTGATGACGAATATCTACAGACGGAACTGCTTTATGCGCTGTGCATCGCCATGGGGAAGACTACCCAGACTGAATTGTTAAAATACTACCTTAACCAGTTGCAGGCTAAGGTCGAGGGTATGAGGCTGCCTATGGGTACAGTCCGCGATCTGGTCTATAAAAGCGCGGCGCCAATTTTTACCAGGAACAGGCTATACAGCGACGCGATAGCTGTAGACAAAAAGAATCTCAACATTCTCGACTCTGTGACAACCTCGTATGCAGCCCATGGGCGTCCGTATCGCAATCTATATCCGAACCGCTATGCTGTGTACCGCCGCATGCTTGCCAACTATCGCGGCTTGCCGGAGGATGATGTCGAATTTTTTTATGCCAAGGTGCGTGAAGCTGCCGCTAACTCTCCTGTCGTAGCGGAAAGCATGAAGGCGGATGAAGATTGTGAGATATTCTATCGGATGGCGCGCAAGGAGTATGCCAAAGCGTTGCCGGCTCTGAAGCGGCAGGTGGACAACCCGTTCCACCGACAGATCCGGCATCTGTTGCTGCGCGAGCTTGTCGGAGCTGCGGGTGCCGTGGGCGACAGTCATACGGAACTGATGGCAGCTCTGGATCTGAAGGATTACTATGAGAACAAG
Organism: uncultured Muribaculaceae bacterium; assembly: GCA_910576775.1. Classification (GTDB taxonomy): domain Bacteria; phylum Bacteroidota; class Bacteroidia; order Bacteroidales; family Muribaculaceae; genus CAG-873. The sequence goes on from CAJTJV010000009.1 coordinate 39,274, forward strand.
CTGAATATACGTTATGAAAAAGGCTTCCGGGAACTGCAGAGTATATACGATTTCAACGAACTGAAGAAGGAAGCTGCGCGTCAGGAGATTGAGGTTAAGGAACGTAATCTCCGCCTGAACAGGTGGATTCTTGGAATTGTCGGAGGTGTGTGTCTGATGCTGGTTATAATGTTTGTGGTTATGTTGCGTCAGTACCGCCGCATCAAGCATCTTGCGGCAGAGCATCTGAGAACGACAGAAATTCTCCGTACGGAGCGTAACGATCTCAAACTTGTGCAGCAGGAGCTTATCAAGGCACGCGACAAGGCTTTTGAGTCGGAGAAACTTAAAACGGAGTTCACCAATATGATGAGCCATGAGGTGAAGGCGCCGCTTGCTGCCGTGCAGGAGTATTCGCGTCTTATTGTGGACTGTATTCCCGGCGAGCAGAAGAAATATCTCGAACGTTTCGCTTACATAATCGAGCAGAATGTGCGGGCGCTCAACCGGCTTGTGTCGGATGTGCTTGACATGTCGTCGTTTGAATTCGGCACAATGACTGTTTCCAAGTCGGTCGAGAGTATCGATAATATCTGTCTTGTAGCTATCGACAGCGTTTTCAATAACGGGAAAGCTACGTCGGATGATGTTAAGGTGGTCTATAACAGCCGTAAACAGCCGGATGCCACTGTTGTTACCGATATGGTGCGTGTCACGCAGGTGTTGATGAACCTTCTCAACAATGCCGACAAATTTACAGAAAAGGGTACTATCTCGCTCGAATATGAGGTGGACGATGCCAATAATCAGGTGCGTTTTATTGTCAGTGATACAGGCATCGGTATTCCCGACGATTGCGAAGAGGTGATTTTTGAACGATATCGCAAGCTCAGCCCGCTTTCCAGAGGTCTGGGGCTTGGCCTGTATATCTCGCGCAAGATAGCCATTCTTCTCAAGGGAGATGTCCGTGTCGACACATCTTATCACGGAGGTGCCCGTTTTATTTTCACTATAATGAAGGAGGATTGGGCAGAGGGAGAAAATTAAACGTTAGGTGGTGCATTTTCGCCATTGCAGCTGTAGCCGCTCTTTGCGGTTGCAGTTCGGTGAAACATGTGCCTGACGGAAATTATCTGCTTGATGATGTACATATCACTGTCGATGACGGCAAGGATGTCGATACCCGGGAGCTTTTCAACTTTCTGCGCCAGACGCCTAACCACAAGGTGCTTGGCTTCGCCAAGCTGCAGCTTGCCACATACAGTCTGTCGGGACGCGACAGCACCAAATGGTACAACCGCTGGCTTCGCCGTGTGGGGGCGCCGCCTGTGATCTACGATCCTGCGCTTACAGAGGCTTCATGCCGTCAGTTGCGTCTTGCTCTGGTGAATAACGGGTATCTTGACGCTGAGGTGATTTCGGATACGGTGTCGGACGGCAAACGTATGGAGGTGAACTATCTGATTACTGCCGGAGAGCCGCATAGGGTATCGGATGTGAGCTATAATATTCCTGACAGCGCCATCCGTAATATTGTAATGGCCGATACCGCAGGTTCTGCCGTGCGTCCGGGTATTCTTCTTGACCGCAATCTGCTCGACGGGGAGCGTGCGCGCATAACGCGCCTTTTACGGGATGCCGGATACTATGATTTCAACCGCGAGCATATCAATTTCACCGCAGATACAGTTGCCGGCAGCAAGCAGACTGCGCTCACTCTGAATCTGCACAATCCCGACGGGCGCCATGGTCGCTCAGCCATTGCCGTGCTCGCCGACAGTCTCGGTTTCGATGCCTCGGAACATCACCGTTATATCATCCGCAATGTGACTTTCGCTATCGACAAAGCTGCTGTCAACGACACTGTTCTCTATAACGGCCTCTATTTCATATATGGGAACGGCCATCGGTTGCTCAAGCCGAAGCTACTTGACGAGATGTGCTATATACAGCCCGGCAAACCTTATTCAGCCGCGGAGGTGGAACGTACATATGAAGCACTTGGCCGCCTGAGTATTATAAAATACATCAGCATAGAGATGATTCCTGTCGGCTCTATAGATGAACTCGGGATGCTTGACGCTGTAATAAATCTTACCCGAAACAAAAAGCAGAGCGCGTCGCTCGAACTTGAGGGCACTAACTCCGAAGGCGATCTTGGTTTCGGTGTCGGGCTCACATACCAGCACCGCAATCTTGCCCATGGATCGGAATTGCTTACTGCAAAGATTCGCGGTTCATACGAGAGCCTTTCCGGCAATTTCGACGGACTTATCAACAAGCGCTACACGGAATTTGCCGGAGAGGTCGGCATTACCTTCCCGAAATTCGAGTGTCCGTTTCTCTCCAAGAGTTTCAAGCAGAGACGCCTTGCTTCGACAGAGTTTACTCTGTCGGCAAACTATCAGGAGCGTCCTGAATATACGCGTGTCATTTTCGGTACGGCCTGGAAATGGAAATGGCAGCATATGCGTGACGGTTATCTGCGTCGCCAGTCGTATGATCTTATTGACATAAACTATGTGCGGTTGCCTCGGTCTACCATCAATTTCATCGATTCCGTGGCTCCTTCCAATCCTCTGTTACGCTACAGCTACGAGGATCACTTTATCATGCGGATGGGTTATATCTACCATATCACCAACCGTCGTCAGCCTTCGGCCATGACTAATGCCCTGTCGGTACAACCGGTGGTTACAAGTCTGCGAGTGGCAGGCGAAATGGCAGGCAATCTTCTCTACGGTATTTCCAATGCTGTGGGACAGAAGAAATCGGACGGCGTCTACAAGATTCTCGGTATCCAGTATGCCCAGTATGTCAAAGGTGAGGTGGATTATACCTATACCCGCAATTTCGATACCCGCAACTCGATTGCCCTCCACGGAGGCTTCGGAATAGCTTATCCATATGGAAATTCGTCGATGGTGCCTTTTGAAAAGCGTTTCTACGCAGGTGGCGCCAACGGTGTCCGTGGCTGGGGTGTCCGTACTCTCGGCCCGGGATCCTATAATGCCAAGAATTCGGTTACCGACTTTATCAACCAGTGCGGCGATATCCGGCTTGATCTCTCGATAGAGTATCGTGCGAAGCTTTTCTGGGTGCTCGAAGGGGCTCTGTTCATTGATGCCGGCAATGTGTGGACTATCCGCGACTACGAAAATCAGCCCGGCGGTCTGTTCAAGTTCAATGAATTCTATAAGCAGATAGCGCTGGCCTATGGTGTCGGTCTGCGTCTGGATTTCACTTATTTTCTGTTGCGTCTCGACCTTGGCCTTAAAGCCCACAATCCGGCCATAGGCGAGGGGCAGGTGCGTTGGCCGATTCTCCATCCCAAATGGAGCCGCGACGCCAATTTCCATTTCTCCGTGGGCTATCCTTTCTGATTATGAAATCATATGTAATTTTCGATCTCGACGGAACACTTCTCAATACTATCGATGATCTTGCCGATGCTACCAATCACGCTATGGCGCAGCTTGGATTTCCCACACATGGCCGCTGGGTATACCCGAATATGGTAGGTAATGGCGTTGCAAAGCTTATAGAGCGTGCTTTACCGGATGACGCCCGGTCGGAAAAGAATATCCGCGACGCTCTTGCCGCTTTCAGGAGTTACTACGACGACCATTGTACAGATGCCACGGTTCCATATCCCGGTATTACGGAGCTTATTGCGGATCTTTCTGCAAAAGGGGTTAATCTGGCTGTGACGTCGAACAAATATGAGCTTGCCGTAACTAAAATCATTCATCACTATTTCCCGTCGGCCAATTTCCGTGCAGTCCTCGGCAATGTGGAGGGGCTGCCCCGCAAACCGGATCCTTCGATTGTATTCAAGGCGTTATCGATGTGCCCGACACCTAAATCTCAGGTGCTTTATGTGGGGGATTCGGGGGTGGATATGGAGACCGCACGCCGCGCGTGCGTGGAGTCGGTAGGCGTTACATGGGGCTTCAGACCTATAACGGAGCTGAAACAGGCTTATGCGGACCATATAATTTCTACGCCGTCGCAGATAATAGACCTGCTCGGGGCGACCGATTGACTACATACGCATAAGTGCGGTAACAATGTCGGGCAGCGGTGCGTCCTTCAGCAGAACCGTGCCATCCGGAGCCAAAAGATAGAATTCAGGGAACTCCGATATCATATAAAGCTCGTCGGTATCGATTTTGCCGTTGTCGCAGCCGTCAGTCCATGATTCCGGAAATATCGGTCGGCTCTCTTTCCAAGGTTCGAGTTCTCCGGGATTGATTGCGATAATGGCTGCCCGTCCCTGATCGATGCGTGTCGACAGCAAGTTGTCATGAGCCATTTCATCGGCAGCAGCATGGCAGATGTCGCAGTCGGGATCGTAGAAAAACAGGATTGTCGGCTTGCCGAGGCATTCATAAAGGCTTCGTTTGCAATTTTTCCGGTCTATAAAGGTGAAATCCGCGCATTTGGTTCCTTCCATGTTCTTTGCCGTCATCTCCAACAGCCATTGTGTGCGCACACTGTCCGGGGTGCCGGCTCTTAGCATCTCTTCGAGGAAGATTACAAACAATTTTTCGTCACGCATAGGCGATGCGGCATCGAAAAGATAGTTTTCGATAGTCTGCGCGAGTGCCGGGGCTGACGCTTTGTCGATTCCGGAGGCTTTGATTGCAGAGGCAAAGGCGCTGTGGCGCGCACTGTCGCCACTCATTATTGGGAAAACTGATAGAAAATTGGCGACATTCTGTGCCATGTATTCATCTTCGAGAGCCGTTGTGTCTGTAAAGTCCATGGCGTCCCAGAAATGGGCGCCTACATAGTCGGCGCGTGCGGCGGGGGTGCGCAGGTCGGAAGGAACTGCCGGTAATGGCAGTTCTTTAGCGGCGAGCGTTGCCGCAAGACACAGAAGGGCTACAGCCGGTAGGAATGCTTTCATCTTCTACATGTTTATATTGTTGCAAATTTAGTATATATCTGATGAATGCACAAGAAAAAACTCCGCCGGGGCGGCGGAGCTTTTTTGGTATGAAGGGGGTGTGTTATCAGATTCCGAGATCTTTCTTGATGACTGAAATTTTGGCGACCGCGTCGGCATTGCAACGGGCGTAGTCGTCGAGATCTTTCATCGTGTCGTGTACTTCGATATAGAATTTGATTTTGGGTTCAGTTCCGGACGGACGGATGGAAATCTTTGTGTTATCTTCCGTGAAGAACTGTAGCACGTTCGAGGTGGTTGGGAAATCCATCTTTGTAACCTTTCCTGTGCGCAGGTCGGTGCAATTAAGATCAGCATAGTCTTTTACAATCACGATTGGGCTGCCGCCGAGCTGTTTGGGCGGATTGGCGCGGAAATCGACCATCATTTTCTGAATTTCTTCAGCACCTGTCTTTCCGGGACGTACAACACTGATGCCCTCTTCGTGGCTGTAGCCGTTCTTTAGGTAGATTTCCTGAAGCATCTTGTTGAAATCGAGGCCACGGTCTTTTGCCCAGGCGCATATTTCAGCCATAAGCGAGATTGCGGACACAGAGTCTTTGTCGCGGCAGAAATCTTCTGCGAGGAAGCCGTAGCTTTCTTCACCGCCGCCGAGATAGCGTTCGGTGCCTTCGAGGTCGCGGATAACGTTTGCAATCCATTTGAATCCGGTGTAGCAGTCGAACATCTTTACGTTCTGGTTTTCTGCTATTGCTTTGATTGTTTCAGTGGTAACGATAGTCTTCACTACATATTCATTGCCTTTGAGCAGGCCGAGCTCGCGGTTGCGGAGCATGATGTAGTTCATAAGAATCATCACAATCTGGTTGCCGTTGATAAGCTGGTATTCGCCGTTGTTGTCGCGGATTACACAGCCGATACGGTCGGCATCCGGATCGGAGGCCACAACGAGATCCGCGCCTACTTCCTTGGCTTTTTCTATTGCCATGGCCATTGCGGAGGCATTCTCGGGATTGGGAGAGTCCACTGTGGGGAAACTGCCGTCGGGAATGTCCTGCTCGGGTACGTGAATGATGTTGCGGAAGCCGTAGTTGCGCAACGAATCTGGCACAAGTTTCACGCCGGTGCCGTGGATGGGAGTGTAGACAATCTTTAAGTCTGCGTGACGTTTGATAACTTCCGGGTCGAGCGAGAGTGTCTTGATAGCGGCAAGGAATTTGTTGTCCATTTCTTCACCGATAATCTCGATAAGTTCCGGCTTGCCTTCGAATTTTATTTCTTTTGCGGATTTGATGCGGTTCACATGGTCGATGATATTCACATCGTGGGGCGCGATAATCTGTGCGCCATCGCTCCAGTAAGCTTTGTAGCCATTGTATTCCTTCGGATTGTGGCTGGCGGTGATGTTTACGCCGCTCTGGCATCCGAGCTGACGGATAGCAAAAGAAAGTTCGGGGGTCGGACGGAAAGAGTCGAAAAGATATACCTTGATGCCGTTGGCGGAGAATATGTTGGCAACGATTTCTGCGAATTTACGTGAATTGTGGCGAACGTCATGGCCTACAGCCACACTAATCTGAGGCATATCGGGGAATGCCTCGTGGAGATAGTTGGCGAGGCCCTGGGTGGCTGCGCCTACAGTGTAGATGTTCATGCGGTTGCTACCTGCGCCCATTATGCCGCGCAGACCGCCGGTACCGAATTCAAGGTCTTTGTAGAACGACTCGATAAGTTCTGTTTTGTCGTCAGCCTCGAGCATGCGGCGAACTTCGGCTTTGGTCTCTTCATCATAGCCGTCGCCCAGCCATGACTGAGCCTTTACAGTTACCTGTTCAAGGAGTTTGTCGTTATTCATTTTTGAGTCAGTTATGTTATGAGTATTTTTGTCGATATGGCAAAGGTAGACTTTTGCCATTAGATATACAAATTTTTCAGGGCTTAAGTTTTGTGCTTTACTTACCAAAAACCGATGAAAAATAGCTAATTTTGCAATAACGGACAGGCATTGCCGTTTTCTATTATATATGAAGAGGATAAATCTATTGATGGTTGCCGGCGCATTGGTCGCCGTTTTGGCAGCGACATCTTGCCGCGGCCCAAAACTCTCTGTCGCCAACGAACAGATGGCGCGTGGCGAATATTTCGATGCGTCGAAAACTTATCGCAAAATCTATAATAAGCTTACCAAGCGAGAGGAACGTCCTCAGCGCGGGGAGGTCGCCTTCAAGATGGCCGAATGCCACCGACATCTTAATCAGTTCGCGCGTGCCGCCGCCGCGTATCAGAATGCCGCACGCTATGGTTATCCGGACTCCACTCTATATCTGTATATGGGGCAGATGCTTGCTGCGGACGGCAAATACGCTCCGGCTGTGACAGCGCTGAAGGATTATCTGCAATGGAAACCAGGCGACGAGCTGGCTCGAAACGCTCTTGCCGGTGCTGAATATGCTTTGGGAAAGAAGGGGGCGACGCGCTATGTTGTTCGCAATGCCAAGCTTTTCAACTCCCGCCGTGCCGACTATGCCCCGATGTATCTCGACCGCAGTCTCGACCAGCTTTATTTCACTACTACCACTGAAAAGGTGACAGGAAACCAGAAGAGCGAGATTACAGGCATGAAAAAGGGAGATATCTGGTTTGCCACCAAAAACGAGCGAGGCGAATGGAAGCGTCCGGAACCGGTGGAAGGCGAACTGAATACGGATGCGGACGAGGGAACTCCGGCTTTTACGCCGGACGGCCAGACTATGTATCTCAGTCGTGCGCGTCGGGAACCGAATTCCAATACCGGTGTTGAGATATACACGTCTTCACGTTCGGATGCCAAATGGAGCGCGCCTGTAAAATATGAAATAACCTCGGATACCATTTCAAGTTACGCCCATCCGGCAGTGTCGCCCGACGGCGCATGGCTTTATTTCACGTCCGACATGCCGGGCGGCCAGGGCGGACGCGACATATGGCGCGTCAACCTGAAGGACAAACAGGGTTCACTCGAGAATCTTGGCGAGTGGATTAATACTCCAGGTGATGAGATGTTCCCATATGTACGCTCTGATTCCACCCTCTATTTTGCATCCAACGGGCATCCGGGCTATGGTGGCCTCGATATTTTCTGTGCGCGTCTTACAAAATCGGGCGGCTGGACTGTTACAAACATGGGTACGCCCGTAAACTCTGCCGCCGATGATTTCGGTATTACTTTCGGAGAAGGTGAAAGCGGTTTTTTCAGCTCTAACCGCGGCGACAACCGTGGTTACGATCATATTTATTCCTTTGAGCTTCCCGAACTTAAGATAACGATTTCAGGCTGGGTGCTTGACAAGGACGAAGAGCCGGTGCCGAACGCCGTCATCCGTATTGTCGGTAACGACGGCTCGAACCAGAAACAGATTGCCCGCAACGACGGATCATTCTCATTTCCGCTTGATCGAGGGGTGAGCTATGTGATGCTTGCCGGAGCAAAGGGTTATCTCAATGCCAAACAGGAGTTTACAAGTGATATTGCTGAGGAAGACGCCGATTATGCGGTGGATTTTATTCTGTCGTCGATAACGAAGCCGGTGGTAATCGACAATATTTTCTATGATTTCGACAAGGCCACTCTGCGACCGGAATCACAGACCGCGCTCGATGAGATGGCACAGGTACTTCGCGACAATCCTAATGTCACAATCGAGATGGCATCACATACTGATCGCAAAGGCTCCGAAGAATATAATATAGACCTTTCGAGCCGCCGTGCCAAGTCTGTGATTGATTATCTTATTTCCGTCGGTATTGCTCCGGAGAGATTGCAGAGCCACGGATACGGAAAATCTCGACCGAAAACTATAACCAAAAAGCTTGCCCGTGAGTATCCGCAATTCAAGGAAGGTGATGTACTCACTGAAGAATATATAGAAACTCTTTCCGAAGAAGACCGGGAGGCCGCCGATCAGATAAACCGGCGCACGGAGTTCCAGGTGTTATCGATAGATTATCAGATGTTCTGACATGAAATTCCGTACAGAAATAGAACCTGTTAAAAGCATGGTAAGCATCAGCCACGGCACTCCGTTGCTGATGCTTGGCTCTTGTTTTACCGATGAGATTGGCGGGCGTCTTGAAGCTGACGGTTTCGATGTTCTCCACAATCCGTTAGGTGCTCTCTATAATCCTATGTCGATTGCAAACTGTTTGTATCGCGCTTTGTCGGGTAAAGTCTATACTTTAGCAGACCTGACACATGGATCGAGAGGTTTCCATTGTCTGGATTATGCCATGCGATTCAGTGGAGCGGATGCACAGGATGTTTTAAAAGACGTGAACATTTGTCAGAGCTCTGTTGCTGATATTCTTCAGAGGCGCCCGGTAGTTATACTTACATTCGGCACGTCTTTTGTATTTGAAAGGGCGGACAACGGAGATGTTGTAGGGAACTGCCATAAGTTCCCGGCATCGTTTTTTAAACGGCGGATGCTTTCTGTGGAAGAATGTACGGGAGTTATTGACGATATTATAGCAATGGTAGCTCCGGTTGCGTCGGCTGTGCTTATTACTGTAAGTCCGATACGTCATACTGCCGATGGTCTCCATGGCAACAATCTTTCCAAAGCCACGCTTTTGCTTGCCTGTGACAGTGCTGTTGCATCAAATTTTTCAGTTGAGTATTTCCCGGCGTATGAGGCTCTTGTCGATGACTTGAGAGACTATCGTTTTTATGCCGCAGATATGAAACACCCTTCCGAAATGGCGGTAGATTACATTTACGAACTTTTTTCCGACACATTTTTCGACGCCGGCACAAGGGCTCGGGCGCTTCAGTGCCGTCGCGAGCATATGGCCTCGCGCCATCGTCCCATATTATGAAGAATATTACCCTTCAGCAGATATCTCTATTGTGTGGATCCGATTCCACGCTTTATCCTTCATCAAGTCAGACCATAGAAGATGGCTTTTCGATTCTGACAACGGACAGCCGTGCCGTAGATGATGCTGCCCATACTGTTTTTGCGGCTATGCGTACTCCTGTGGGAGACGGCCATAATTATATCGCCGAACTCGTGTTGAAAGGAGTTAAGGCTTTTATAGTGGAGAGGATACCGGAGGATTACATCGGCACCGGTGTGTCGTTTATAGTTGTGAAGAATGTCGGCGAGGCGCTTCGCTCTCTTGTGAAATCTCTGCCGATAGATGCTCGGGGCGGAGTGCTTGTTACCGGAAGCGTGGGGAAAACAAAAACCAAAGAGTTGATTTACAGGGCTCTGAATCCGTATGTGTCTGTAGCCCGTAGTCCCCGCAGCTGGAATTCGGCACTTGGAGTTACATTGTCGTTGTGGGAATATGCGTTTATGAATCCGAAGCCTGATTATATTGTTACCGAGGCAGGTATAGATGGTCCGGGACAGGGTGCGAGAGTGGCTGAGCTTGCCGGTGACGTGCATGGAATCGGGGTGATAACGCCTTTGACTGACGAGCATGACGAGGCTTTCAGCTCACACGCTGCGAAAGTGGCGGAGAAGATTTCTGTAGTGAGCCGTTGTGCTACTATAATTATTTCTGACAGTGACCCGGAACTTGTGCGTCAGGCCAATGTTTTTGCAGCTGAAAATGACAGAAAAATTATTTGTGTCAGGCATGAAACCGAGGATGAAACAATCCTTTATGCTCTCGCCGCTGCAGCCATTGAGGCTCTTGGCGCACCAGAAGAGGCTTTGTTGGCGCTCCCGACGTTGGAAACGGCCGATGTACGCCGTCGAATTTCCGCGGGAGTTTTCGGCAATACGGTTGTCAGAGATGCTTTTACTTCAGACCTGCGTTCGCTTTCCGACAGTATAGATTTCTTTCGACGTCATTGTAGCAATGAGCGTCCCAAAGTGCTTGTTGTCGGTGAAATGACTGATGAATACCGCCTTCCGGCAGAACGTGTGCGTGATGTTGTGGCCGACCTTGCGCGTCGTGCCGGTATCGATACAGTTGTCTATGCGGCTGATGCAGTGTCTGCGCCATGCGTGGCAGATGTGGAGAGCGGTAAAGTATGGCGCGATGTTGATGTCCTGATATTTGGAGATGATAAGAGTTCTGCTGCGGCTTATTCCCGTGCGCTTGAAGGTGCTGATCACGATACCTCTCTCGATGTGGACCTTGATGCTCTTGTACACAATTACAATTATTATCGAAGTCTTCTTCCTGGCGGTACGGGAATTGTTGCCATGGTAAAGGCTTCGGCCTATGGTATGGGTGCCATAGAGATTGCGAAGACTCTCCAGGATGTCGGTGCGGCATTTCTTGCTGTTGCTGTGATAGAAGAGGGTGTTCAGCTGCGGGCAGCAGGAATAACTATGCCGATAATGGTGCTCAACCCGATCACTAACCGTTATCCGGCACTTTTTGCCAACAGGCTTGAACCGGCGGTGTTCTCGCCGGAAGAACTTGACCGGCTTATCGAAGAGGCCGAGGCATACGGAACGGAGAATTATCCGATTCATATAAAACTTGATACCGGAATGCATCGTGTGGGATTTCTGAAAGAGCAGCTTCCCGGAATTGTAGAGCGACTTGGACGTACCGGATCTGTACGTGTTGCCTCCGTGTTATCGCATCTTGCGACTGCCGATTGCCTTGACATGGATGAATATACACTCGGGCAGGTACGCGATTTCCGCGAAATGACGGATTATCTCCGCGAACGGTTGCCGTCCCCTTTCAAACGGCATCTTCTCAATACTGCCGGAATGATGCGCTTTGCCGCTTGCTGTGACTATGAAATGGCGCGCCTCGGTATAGGTCTTTATGGTATCAGTCCATACAATGGCCCTGAACGAGAGAAATTACGTCCCGTTGCATCCCTTAAAACGCATATTATTTCTTTAAAGCACTGGGAGGCCGGAACGCCAATCGGCTATGGATGCAAGGGTCGCACGGCACGCCCATCGGTGATTGCCACTATTCCGGTGGGGTATGCGGATGGTATCAACCGTCATTTCGGACGGGGCAATGCTTCGTTTGTTGTCAATGGGGTAGACTGTCCTACGATTGGCAATATATGCATGGATCAGTGTATGATTGATGTTACGGATGCTACCGATGTCGCCGTGGGCGATAAGGTGGAGATTTTTGGCCCGAATGCGCCCGTAGAACGACTTGCTGAAATTCTTGATACTATACCATACGAGATTCTAACATCAGTGAGCGAGCGAGCAAGGCGGGTTTATACACGCCGATAGCTGTTGTTATGATGTTTTTCAACAAAATTCGCATTTGTACGCAAAAAAACGATTGGAAAATTTGCTATATAAAAAAAAGTGCGTAACTTTGCATCGCTTTTGGCAAGAAGGGCGTTTAGCTCAGCTGGTTCAGAGCATCTGCCTTACAAGCAGAGGGTCGGGGGTTCGAATCCCTCAACACCCACAACTGAAATCTCAAGGAAACTTGAGATTTTTTTATTTATATCTATGTGAGACGAACTTTATTGTTATTGGCGCTTTTAATAGTATTGTCAGCCTCGGCTACCGACCCTCGACGGGGATATCGTGGTTTTGTTGATGCTAATGTCGACATGACAATACATAGCGGAGATGATGGCGGAGTGATCGTTTATACCGGCATCTCTACCTCACATGGCTTTCAGTTTAATTCTCATTATTATCTCGGAGCCGGAATCGGATGGGAACTGGTGGTTGATGACGGTTGGCTTTCGTCTTATCAGCATCCTTATTATCTCCATGGTCGTACAGACTGGACGTTCGGCCATTTCCCGCTATATGGCGATATACGTGTCGGTGGAGTTCTCTGGGGTGAACACCGGTTTTTTCTTTCTCCGACTATAGGTTATCGTTTGAATTGGGGTCGGAAGGCCAATCTCAATCTCGGTCTGGGTATGACATTCCGTGGTTATGGATGGTCAGACGAAAAGACTCTGCATCCGCAGCTTTCTGTACGGATTGGTGTGGATTTCTGATGCGTCCTGATTGCATACGGTATCACATGGCATTTAATCTTTGCAGAAGCTCACCGATGGTAATCGCGCCATCCAGAGGTTTTGTCTCGAACACCATGTAGTAGCGGAAATTTTCGCCGGCTTTGTTCGCCCATGTTGTGTCCGACGGGACAAACCATACCACAACCTTGGGCTTACCGTCGGGAGGTGTTTGAATATCGTTTTTAGTGCATTGCCGGCTATAAAGGTTTTGCCTCCGGCGGTAGGAACTTTGACGGTAACATGCGGTATATTTGTAACTTACCGGTATGCGGATATTTAAGATTGGATTCCAGCTCTTCAAGAGGAAAAGAGTCATTATCCTTTTTGTTTTTGGCATAAAACAGTATGGGTTCTACTTTGTGTTGCAATTTGAATCGGGCACTTCCGGAGTTTATAGGTTGCGTCGTCGATTCCCATGTCAGTTCGCCTATAAAATTATTCGAACCGAATATCTCGTCGCACAATAGCCTTAAATGGGCGCTTTCATGTATGAAATTTATAGAGATAAAGATATACCCGTCTTTTGCCAGAAGTCTATGTAGCAGTTTTAGTCGCGGATACATCATACAAAGCCATTTGTCGTGGCGGCTCAGATCCTCATATTGAGGACCTACTACTTTTCCAAACCATTTTCTGATTTTAGGATCGTTTACGTTGTCGTTGTAAATCCATTTTTCGTTGCCGGTGTTATATTGAGGATCTATATAGATGCATTTTACCTTACCTTCGTATTCGGGCAGCAGCGATTTCAATGCTTCCAGATTGTCGCCGTGTATGATTCTGTTGCCGCTACCTGTGGGCTTTCGGTCTCGTTCGTCTTCGGTATTAAAGCCATACCTGTGTTCCAATACCCGGTATGTCACGTCGTGATGATGATTGACAACTTTATCTTTTCCTATCCAAGTCAGTATTGGCATAGATATAATATCAATTCTTATTTATGCTGTTTCCTATATTTTTCGATAAAGGTATGAAAAAATCTGTCAGGGTAAAAGACTTTGCTAAATAATTATTCTAAGTACTGCGCTGATTTATTTCATGATTGGCTTGTATAACCTCAATAAATGTTATGTGCCGTGTATGAAATTCAAATTTCTTATGGATAGAGAAAAGGGGCGGAACCGAAATTTCCGGTGCGCCCCTTCTGTACTGATTGTATGTTTTTTATTTAATATATATCTTTTCTGATTCAGGAGAATCGTTCTTGTAGTAGGTCCGTTTTATTATGATAGAACCGGATTCCGGTTCATTTATTCGTTGTCCCAATAGATTGTAATATTCAATACCGGTTATTTCTTTTGAATTGCCGGAATCCTTTACAGATTCAACTCCGGCCTGTTCGGGAATCGAGAACGTTACTTTTACAGATTTTACGAATTCAAAGTATCTTCTGTCTGTATCGATAGTTACATAACCGTTCTTTTCAGAACCGGTCCATATTGCCATCGGTTCAAGTTCAAGAAGCCCTATATTCATATTTACAGAGCCTCCTACGACACCTTCCGAACGTTCTCCCGCCAGAGTGACGTCTGTCGGTTTGTTCTGTATGGCATCGAAGATACATCCGGCAAGAACTTTGTAGATACCATCATTGGTCTGGCCGATTACGGACGGATTGAAAAGTGTTTTACCATCTGAGGTGAAGGTTCCGCCCATATTGCAACCATATCCGTACTGATCCTTTTGCAGAAGGTTGTAAACTGTAATCTTATTCTGTACAATCCCTATATAGGAAGGACGTTCTTCAATGTACATTTCTTGTTCGGAGCCCCATCCGACGTATGACACATTTGAGGTCCTGGCATTTGCTCTCCGTATGACAGTGCCATTAGAGAAATAATACGGAGAAAGCTCTCCGCCTTCGATACCCGACATCATCACGATGGAAGATGATACTTTCCAGCTGCCGTCTTCCTGAAATGTGAATTTTATATCTGTATTCCGGATTTCCTCTTTTTCATCATCCCAAAGGTACAGGTACTGTTCGAAGCCGGAGTCTCCACCGAGGATTTTTGTGCCGGCCGGAATGGAGACGGTTCCTGTCGCGTTATCGTATCCGGCAATGAAATCTTCGGATTCACTGATGTAGAAGCCGGATATTTTAAGCCCGTCGCGGTCGGTGTCAATTCTCATTGCTTTCATGTCGGAAAGGAATGTCTGGCCGCTATATTCTTTATAGTTCATTATAATGTAGTCGCCTTCCATTTCAGCGAAGGTCGGAATCGGTTGGGCATCCTGTGCTGAAGCAATTCCGCAAGAGAGAAGAAGACTGCAAGATATCAGGTATTTAAGCATATAATATCGAATGTTATTTTCTTACTGTTATTTTTTTAATTATAGTGTCGTTGCCGCATATAAGCTTTGCGATATAAAGGCCGGGCGGCAGTATGCTTGCGTCGACGGTATATTCCACACCGCTTTTAATGCCGGTCAGCTTTTCGTTCAGTATTTCCATCCCTGACAAAGAATACAAGTACATTCTGGCTTCTTTTCTGTCAGTTCCTGAAATCACTGAAATGGTTCTTCCGGAATGCCACAGTGCCATTTGTGATGTTTCTTTCATGGGGGATGAAATCCCGGATAGTCTAATGGTTTCTTTCAATCCGGCCCAGGCGTCGATTTTACCATGTCCCCAGGTATTGTTTCCTTCTGCAGAAAGTTCTCCGGTGTATTTATCGTTTATAGCGGTTTTCCTGATTATCTCTGAGGCTTCTTCAGGTGTCAAATCAGGTTTCGCCTGGAGCCAGCAAGCGAGTGATCCGGCGACAAGAGGTGCGGCCATGGAACTGCCTTGCATGAAGCCGAAAGGATATTTTGTGCCGTTCCATGTTATAGATACGGCTTTTGCCACTTGGCCCGTATATACCGAAGACATTGAGGATACTATATACGAACCTGGAGCTGAAATGTCAGGTTTGACACGGCCGTCGGCTGTAGGGCCTCTGCTTGAGAATGATGCAATGTGACCGGTTTCTTCTCCCGATGGATAATAAATACCGAAACGGGTGTAATGGTCGCGTGTCACATGTGCGCCTACGGATATTATGCGTTTCCCGGTTCCTCCAAGCTCTCCCATGGAACAGTTATAATCACCGTCCGAGAAATTCTGACATTCGAAATTGCTAAGTCCGGAGTAGTAATCGTCGGTCCACATATGCACAGAGCCTTTTTGCTTAGAGGCAATATAGAAACCTATGCGGTAGTCGTCGGATTTAAAGAAATTGAACACTGCCATGGCATGGCCTTTACCATTGTCGGGATTTATTTCAGAGATAATCCGTATGCTGCCTGCAAGGTTGTCTTCCGCGAGTGTGAAAGCATACTCCCCGGTATTCTGCCTGTCGTTGCCTATCGTTATCGGTTCGTATGTCTTGTCGACTTTCTCTCCTTTAATATTATAGATAAAAGGAATGAATTCGTAAGTCATGCCTTTGTCTCCCCACATTTCTACCATGGAGTACTCAGAGTAGATATACTTGAAATCCACGAATGTCCCGATGCGTTGTGTTTCCGAGTTTGTGAAATTTTCGAAGCACGCTTCGAGATGGAATTTGTGCTGTCCTTCGTTTCCGACGGAACCTACCAGTAATTTCCCCGGACCTTGTAAGGCGTCTGCCATACGGTCGAAAGCTGATGTGCCGTCGTGTGGTCCGATATGGCTACCGAGGCTAAGATTGATAACACAGGGTTTGCCTACCGATTCGGCATAGTCATAGATATATTTTATACCGTCGATAACAGTAGTGTTGTCTCCATATACCATTTCTTCCGAATTGAGAGAGACAAGCACGATCTCGGCGTCTCCGGCCACTCCGGCATAGTTATGTCCGCCGGTGTTGTCTGCCCCGGCGGCTATGCCGAGTACGTGCGTGCCGTGATAAGAAGCATCGCTATCATACGCGGCAGAGAGAATTTCCTGTTCTGTACGGTATTCGGCTCCGTACGAGAAATTTTCCGGACTTGTTCCTGATTTGTTCTGATCCCATACGCGTTTTATACGCAAATGCTTTTTGTCCGTGTCATAGAAATTCGGGTGGCCATATTCGAACCCGTTGTCGATTATGCCTATTACGACGCCATTCCCACGGAAAGGCGTCGGTAGCCCTTCTCCGGCATGTATACGGGATATTCCAGCATCGGTTTTAGCTTCGTCAAGACGGATGTATGCCGGAGATGCTTTTTCTATGTAACTGACACAATCGAGAGCGGATACGTCATCTAATCTTTCCAATGGGATGCGTGCAGTTGCAACGCCGCCGGCAATAGTGCCTATCTCCGCTCCGGCGTCTTTAAGGATTGCGATGTCATAGCCATCCTTCAGATATAGAAAGACGGACACTATGCGATTGTTGCCGGTCTGGCTGCCTGAAACTTTTTTATGTGTTTCCGTTACCTCCGTCGCGCCATCAAGATACAGTTGCATATATGGGGATAGTTCCGCCTGACCGAAAATGCTGAAGGAGGCGAGTAGAATGCAGGGGAATATAAATTTTTTCATATTACTGTCTTTTAGAATACGGCGATTTTGTTCACCCGTTTTCCGGTCTTTACCATATATATTCCGGATTGCACGTTTATTTCTGCTGTCTGTGACGCTGTACAGGATATAAGTCTGCCGTTGATATCGTATATAAATACTGTATTGCCGGTAGGATTGGTGACGTAGATAATGCCTTTGCCGGCTTTAATCGCTACCGGATCTTCACCGTTAATCTCAGCGCCAGCTGAACTGTTTTCTTTTTCCGCTACTTTTATGTCGAATATGAACAGGAATTCGTGATATCTTTCGGTATTGGCGTGGAAGCTATAGTAATATACTCCATCTTTATCTACTGAGAATGGTACCTCATATTGGGTGACGGGGTGGTCTTCATCGACCGATGGTACTGCGGGTATGTCGAGCAGCAGCCGGTGTTGCCCTTCCGGCGTTTTTGCGTCACCAAATCTTACCTCCATGGACTCGAGATATGTGTTGAGTGATGAATAGGCTTTGAATTTCAGCACATACTCTTTGCCTGCCTTGTAATTCACGGGAGGTGAAATAAGCCAGTCATCGGCATCGTTGTACATACTGTAGTCGTAATACGCGCTTGCTGTATTTTTGTCATAGTTCCAGGTACATCTGTCCTTGTTTATGTCAAGAATTGTATAGTAGTTGTACATATCCGCCACCTGTTTGAATATGCCTCCGTATGGAGGATCGAGAGGGGTACCGACGATAATATTGTTGGAGAATGCACTTTTACCTTCGCGTGTTCCGTCTACAGGTACTACTGCATAAGTGTAACGAGTCATGTCGGATGGATGTGATTCTTTAAATATCCGTTTTCCCACGCCTTCCGCGACAGGAATCTCGTAAGGCCAACGGATAATATTGTATGTCAGTCCTTCGGAGTTTATAGGGGCACCATGCATTCCGTTGACGGGAGCATCCCATGTAAGTGTTGTTTCCAAACCGTCGGCTGTAAGGACTATGTTGCTGCAAGCGTCCGGTACGTCGTATCCTACATAGAAAGAGCGTTTCACAGCCGGGCCGGAACCGGCCGCATTTTCTACTCGGACGGTTACATTATGCATGTCATTGGATAGAGTCAGAACATCGCTCAGGTATTCGCTTCCCGGTTTTGCCTGTCCTCGAAGCAGTTCTATGCCGTCTTCTTCCACAATTACAGTGAGATTCTCGTCGTTAAGTTGTTGTCCGTTATAACTCGTAGAAGGCAGTGTGATTCTGAATTTCACATCTGTGGCGCCTACGGCTTCCGGTTCGCAGCCGAATGTGGAAATTATTGCAGGAGTACCGTCCTCCGGTTCCTTCAGAAAGGCTCCGCTGATATGATATAGCTTGTCGATATATGCCACCAGTGTGGCCTGGGCATTGACAGGATTTATTTCAAGGATAGCCGTATATTCCCCGTCGAGAGATACGCTCGAGCTACCCAATATCCAGTAGAGTCTGTTTCTGGAATTGTCGAAAAACAGAGTCTGCTTGTATTTCATATTTACGAGTCTGTCGCCGGGAAGCAGGTTTTTGGCCTTGATCTCCCCTATGACAGCTACTTTTCCCGACGATTTCTGAATTTTAGCGAGATAGTGATGCTGGTCGCCTGTGATAGGGTCTTCTTTCAGATAAAGGCAGTACAATACACCTTTGCGGTTACACGCGACACTGTAGAATTTCACTTTGGGGTCAAGTTTTTCTCCTATACGTTTCATATTCCCTGTTTCGGGGTCTATCTCGACGAAGAATGTTTCGGTATAAGTGAAATTCAGTCCATATATTTTGTCGGTTATCGGGTCGTATGCCAGCGAACGGGTGGTACATTCGCAATTATCAGGAAGTTCTGTCTCAGACAGGATTTCGAACGTATTGGCGTCGTAGACGGCCCATCTGGGTTTTGCCATCTGAGCATAGCCGTTGTCCTCGAATATATTGGCATATACTTTGCCTTTATGGTATGCACAACCGCCGGAAATGTTGTCTTTTACAGCGGGTTCAGATATTGTCGGGCGGTATTTGTTGTTGGCGTCGAAGCGGTAAAGTGCCGGGGGTAATGTAGTGTATTCGTCTATAAGTCCATGGTTTATTGCGCCGTACATTTCCACACCTTCCATCCCTAACAGGGAAAAATACTCTTGTGTATACGCACATGGTGTTAAGACTGAGGCAATTGTAAGCAGCATGCCAATCGCCAGATTTCTTGTTTTATTGATGATATATCCTTGTTTGTACATAAAATTTCTATAATAGTTCAAGGTGACTTAAATCCATAGACCGGAAAGGAGCCGGCCTATGGACAGTGTCTGTGTGTTGATTCTATTTAAGTATTTTTATAGTGGATACATTTCCCTTTGCATCGGCAGCCTGTACCATGTACATGCCTTTTGCGAGGCCGGCAATGTCAATGAAAGCGTTGTCTTCCGGAACGAGAGTTTTTACAATACGTCCTTGCATATCATAGACCGATAATTTTGCGAAAGTTCCGGATACGATTAATTGCGAAGATTCCTTATCGTATCTTATGTCGGTTTTTGAATTGATGTTCTCTATTCCGGTCTGCACTTGCTCGATATAATAAAGGCTTACTTTTGAGAGCGTCATCGAGTGCGATACATCGGTAGCATGGAATCCGATATGGTATGTACCACCGGGATTGACTGCGAACTGTTTGGTTTCGAATTCCCCGATGCCGTTTTGTTTCAGGTCCTTGCGGGAGTCCAGTATGCGCGTCTGTTCTTCATGAGTCTGAGCATTGCCGAGTGTCACATCGAAAGTAGCGCCGCTCTCCATATTGGTGGCGAGCTGATATTTTACGATATAGCGCACTCCGGACTGCAGTTCTGTCGCCGGGCTGATAGCCCAGTCATCTTCAGCAGTAGGTTTGCCGTTCGGATGCTTGAAATAGAACCATTGGAAACTTTCGTAAACCCATTTGCCGTTTCCTCCATTGTCGATAAGAACCCATTCCTGAGAACTGTCGTAGTTAATAGGCATTTCTTTGACAAGTACAAGGTTTCCTTTGATATCGTCAAGACATATTGTTGTAGACGCCCCTTCGGATTCAATGCCATTGATAGCAGCCTTGACAGTGTATGTTACGTCGCCGGAGAATACTGCCGGCGAGTAAGTATATGATTCCGTCGCTCCGGCTTCTCGGTCGTTGAGAGTTTCAATCAGATTGTCATTCTCATAGATAAGTATATCTACTGATGTAATATCAGCTTCCATGGTGTCTTGTACCGGGTTCATCCATGAGAGTGTCACGTTCTTCGTTTCTTCGTCTGATTCTGCAGAGAGTTTGCTTACCGGCATCGGAATTGCTTTGTCAGCAGCAAGTATTTCGATAAATGTGACAGATATGATGCCATTAGGTTCATTTGTTATGATTCGTAGCCCTACGTGGTACATACCGGATTCCATGCAGGAAATTCTTGTTGCTCCGGTTATGGAGCCGTTGCCGTTGTCAAATTCGAGCTTCTCTGTCGACAATACTGTCGACATGCCATTTACAGAAGCTTCATTACCGAAGCGCACCTCAACGATATCTTCACCGAAAGCTCCTGCTTGCTTCAGGGTATATTTTACTATATAGTCTTGCCCTTCGAGCAATTGCATCATAGGGGTAATTAGCCAGTCTTCTGCGTTTGAAGCAGCCTCGCCGTTGTATACGACGCCTGGCAGGCCATCTTCCATGCCCCATGTATTGTTGTCGGAATTGGCATCGATAATTGTCCATCCTTTCAGTGGATCCGTCCCGCTGAAATCTGTCGATATAAGTTCGCCATCCTGAGAGGCTTCATGTTCAGAGATGGAAAAATTGCATGCGCTGAGGTATTGGGTCGGCAGGTAGGGTGCAGTGGGGGACGTATTGCGGAATGCGAAATAATATTCACCGTCGTTTTCAGGAGTGAAAATTAATTCGTCAGCATTCGGGCCCTGGTTGTCGACGGATAGTTTTCCTATTTCGGACATGGCGGCTTTGTCCGTGCCGGCCATGAGCGATACGACATCCCTCCCTGATGGAAGGGCTATTTCAAGGAGTGTGGCAATTTTATAGTTTTTCTCTGCGGACAGGATGAATTTAGGAGATATAAGGTCATCGTTATGTGGAGCGTAATTTCCCTCCATATATATGCCATAGTCAGGAAAATCGGTTTTCCAGGTGTAACCGTCTCCGTTGTTATCGGTAATTGTCCATCCTTCTGTCCGTTCCTTGAAATTGATATCGTAGGGAATCTCTGCGGCTTCTTCCTTCATTAATTCAGATATGGCGAAATTGCAAAGACTCAAGGTGGCGCCGTATGAAGCTTCGGGTAGGATGAAGCGGAACGCGAAATAGTAATCCCCGTCAGTTTCAGGTGTGAACTCTGTCGAGTTCTCATTCGGTCCGAAATTGGCGACGGATAGTTTGGCGATTTCTGTCATTGCAGCCTTGTCGGTGCCGCCTACAAGCGTTACAGCATCGGCAGATAAAAGCATCATCTGTTCGATTACGGTAGAGATGTTGTATGTATGTCCTTTTGATAATGGGAATTTCGGCGATATGAAATCGTCATTGTGTGGTGCATACATGCCTTCCATATATACTCCGCTGAAATCCAGAAAGTCGGTATTCCAGGTATAGCTGTCACCGTTGTTGTCGGTGGCGTTCCATCCTTCGCAAGTCTGTTTGAAATTGATTGCATAGGGCAGTTTCACAGCATCCTCCTTGGTTATGTCTGTCACAGTGAAATTGCACAGGCTCAAGGTGGCACCGTATGAAGCTTCGGGAAGAGTGAAGCGGAATGCGAAATAATACTCGCCATCGGCCTCCGGAGTAAATTCTACGGAGCCTTCATTCGGTCCGAAATTGGCGACGGATAATTTGGTGATTTCTGTCATCGCTGCCTTGTCGGTACCGGCTACGAGCGTCACTGCATCGGAGGTGAAAAGCATCATCTGTTCGATTACAGTAGAGATGTTGTATGTATGGCCTTTCGCTAATTGAAATCCCGGCGATATGAAATCGTCGTTATGTGGTGCGTACATACCTTCCATGTAGACTCCACTGAAATCCAGAAAGTCTGTTTTCCAGGTGTAGCCGTCATCATTGTTGTCGGCGGCATTCCATCCTTCGCATGTTTGTTTGAAATTAATCTCGTAAGGCACAGTCGCCTGTGCATCGGCTGATTCTGCCGTAAAGAACAGAAATGACAGTAGAGCTGATGTTAAAATTAACGGTTGCCTCATAGTTGTTGGTATTTAATAATCGGATTGTCTGGTTTGGATTTTTTTTGATAGTTTTGTCTCTGTGTTGGGCTGTTGCTGAAATGGGATTATTGATTGGGATACAGGTGTTTATGATACGAAGAACAAATGTCTTAAGGCTTCTCATATGTATACGGGCGTTTTTACAAACATATGGTATGCCGTGGATAATGATGACAGGAGAGATTCAAGTATATTAACAGAATCTGAATAATTTTTGTCAAAAGTAATATTAAAATTCCGAATTGCCAAAAATCATACTGCGCTTAACAAAATTCAGCCAGGTTTGGCTTTGTATTCGGCTTATTCGTATCTTTGGCTTTGCCGAAGATGCTGCCGCTCGGTAAATTGAAAATAAATTTTCATTTGCTCTCGACTAATTCGTATCTTTGCAAAGACTGAAAAACTGAAATAAATGAAAGGCATCGTTTTGGCCGGAGGCACCGGTACCCGTCTGTATCCGATAACTAAGGGTGTAAGCAAGCAATTGCTCCCTATTTATGATAAGCCGATGGTTTATTACCCGATTTCCGTACTCATGCTTGCCGGTATACGTGATATTCTTATCATATCAACTCCGGCCGATCTGCCTTGCTTCCGACGTCTGCTTGGCGATGGGAGCGACTATGGAGTGCGTTTCTCTTATTCAGAGCAGCCGAACCCCGACGGGCTGGCGCAGGCGTTTATTATCGGGCGGGATTTTGTAGGTGATGATACGGTGTGCCTTGTCCTTGGGGACAATATTTTCCATGGAGCCGGATTGTCCAAGCTCCTGAGGCATGCGGTGTCTGCAGCGGAGAACTTTGGCAAGGCTACTGTTTTCGGGTATTGGGTCAATGATCCGGAGCGCTACGGCGTGGCCGAATTTGATTCCGGAGGCAATTGTATATCCATTGAGGAGAAGCCTTCGGATCCTAAAAGCAATTATGCCGTGACGGGACTGTATTTCTATCCTAACAGTGTGCTTGATGTCGCGGCATCGATAAAGCCATCTGCGCGAGGGGAGCTTGAGATTACGGCAGTGAATCAGCATTTTCTGTCCAATGGTTCACTGATGGTACAGACGCTGCCCCGCGGGTTTGCATGGCTTGATACCGGGACTCACGATTCTTTGGCTGAAGCCTCCATCTATGTGGAAGTGCTTGAGAAACGTCAGGGGCTGAAAATCGGATGTCTCGAAGGTATTGCTTTCCGGCAGGGATGGATCTCACGCGAAAAGATGGTGGAGATTGCCCGCCCGATGCTTAATAACCAGTATGGACAATATCTTATGAAGATTATGGACGATTATGGCCGTATGCCGGCTGCTATGCTCGATTAGATAATGATATGGATGTTATAAATACAGAGATAGAAGGAGTCGTAGTCCTGCGTCCAAGGATGTTCGAGGATGCCAGAGGGTATTTTTTCGAAAGCTATTCAAAGCGCGGGTTTGACAAGATTGTAGGTCCTGTTGTTTTTGTTCAGGATAATGAGAGCTGTTCGTCGCGCGGTGTAATGCGCGGACTTCATTTTCAGAGACCTCCGTTCGTTCAGGCCAAGCTTGTGCGATGCGTGGTTGGTGCTGTACTTGATGTGGCGGTGGACTTGAGGAAAGGTTCTCCGACATACGGGTGTCATGTCGCTGTTGAATTATCTGCCGACAACAGGACTCAGATTTTTATTCCGCACGGTTTTGCCCATGGTTTTGCCGTATTGAGTGATAAGGCGATAATACAATATAAATGCGATAATTTCTATGCTCCGGAAGCTGACGATGGTATTTCTATCCTCGATGAATCGTTAGGAATAGACTGGCCGTTTTCTCCGTCGGAAGCGATACTTTCAGAGAAAGATATGTGCCGTCCATTGCTGCGCGATTTTGACTCACCTTTTTAATAAAGCACAGATGAATATAATTATAACAGGTGGTGCCGGTTTTATCGGCAACCATGTAGTGAGACTTTTTGTCAATAAATATCCTCAGGATACAATTATAAATGTCGACTTGCTCACATACGCAGGCAATCTTGCCAACCTTTCCGACATAGAGGACCTGCCTAACTATAAATTCATCAAGGCTGATATAACTGATTACGAGGCAATGCGCCGGGTTATGCGTGATAATGCTGTTGATGGTATTATCAATCTTGCAGCCGAGAGTCATGTAGACAGATCTATAAAGGATCCGTTTGTTTTTGCAAAAACCAATATGCTTGGAACGCTCACATTGCTTCAGGCCGCTAAGGAATACTGGGAGTCGTGTCCTGAAAAATATACCGGCAAACTCTTCTATCAGATATCTACGGACGAGGTATATGGCGCTCTGCAACTCTCGAATCCGGAGGGAATAAAAGGTCTGGGAGCAAATCACTGCGCATACGGGCCCGATTTCTTCCTTGAGACGACAAAGTACAATCCGCATTCGCCTTATTCGGCCTCCAAGGCTTCTGCCGATCATTTCGTGCGTTCATATCACGATACGTACGGAATGCCGATTGTGATAAGCAACTGTTCTAACAATTACGGTCCTTATCAGTTTCCGGAGAAGCTTATCCCGCTATTTATCAACAATATCCGCAATCGTCGTCCGTTGCCTGTGTACGGGAAAGGCGAAAATGTGCGCGACTGGCTGTTCGTCGAAGACCATGCCCGTGCCATAGACCTTATTTTTCATAACGGAAAAGTCGCTGAAACGTATAATATAGGCGGTTTCAATGAATGGAAGAATATCGATCTCATTAAAGTTCTTATTCGTACCGTAGACCGCCTGCTCGGCAATCCCGAGGGATATAGTGACGAACTTATAACATTTGTGTCCGACCGCCCCGGGCATGATGTGCGCTATGCGATTGATTCACGAAAAATAAGTAGAGAACTTGGCTGGATGCCATCGCTTCAGTTTGAAGAAGGTATTGAGAAAACGGTCCGCTGGTATCTTGATAATCCTCAGTGGCTTGATAATGTAACATCCGGGGAATATATGCGATATTATGAATCGATGTATGGTAATCGCGATGTGAGATAAGGATTGCGAGGCGCTTTTCCTGTTAAGGTCTGTAAATATTTATGTAATATTTCCCTCATAGGTTCGTTATTTAAATAACAGCACACCACATGGGAGAAGGAAATGTGTATAAGTGGTCGTTTATCGACCGTATAAGTATTGCACTGATTAATTTCGGTGTCAATATCGCACTTGCCAGAATGCTTACTGCCGACGATTTCGGCCTTCTGGCAATGATAGCCATCTACACTGCTATAGCATCGGATCTTTCAAGCTGTGGTCTGTCCGACGGGCTGATTCACAAAACGCATCCGACAGATAGCGATTATTCGACGGTATTTGTTTTCAATACTGTAGTCGGTCTTGTTTTCGGGCTAATATTTTTCTTTACGGCTCCACTTACCGCAAGTTTCTTCGGACATGAAGAACTTACGGGTATCATGCGTGTGGTTGGTATCTGTTTCTTCTTCCAGACAATGTCGTATGTGCAGGAAACCCGGATGCGCAAACAGTTGCGGATGCGGACAATGTGTCTCGTTCGTGTCGGAGCCACTATTACCGTTTCGGTGCTCGGTATCATCGCGGCAGCCATGGGTTATGGTTATAAGGCCCTTGTAATAACGCAGGTGACGCTTTCGTTCTTTTTCTTCATATATTATACTATCGCATCGCGATGGTTTCCTAAAATACAGTTCAGTGTAGAATCGTTCAAGGAGTTTTTTAATTATGGCGTTCATCTGATGCTCGCTTATTTGGCTACACTCGTTGGTCGTAATATCAATACAACAGTTCTCGGACGGTTCTATTCTTCCCCCGCGATGTCGGGTGTGTATTATCAAGGCGCCAAACTTGCATCAGTGCCCTTTGGAGTTACGGAATCTTCTCTTAATTATCCGTTTTTTGCTGTAGCCTCCAATGAGGAGAATGCCGTCCGACGCAGACAACTCCTCAAAAGCATGATGTCGGTTATTATTGCTGTGAACGGATTTATAATGATGTATATCTTTGTGATTGCGGCGCCGGGTGTTGAATTGCTTTATGGCAATAAATGGCTTGCCTCGATTCCAATTCTCAGAATACTTGCGATTGCCGAATTTCTGATGTGTGTAAGAGCGTATATGCAGACGGTTTGTAAGGTTCATGCACGTACATTGTTCGTGCGTAATATGGGTTTTATAGAGGTTGGTGTTCAATTATCCCTGCTCGCGGCTTTTTATAGATTCGGAATACTATGGATTGCTTGGACACAGGTTCTGGGAGTCGCTTTCGCAACCATTATATATCTGTATAATTGCCGTCATTACATAGGGTTGTCGATAAAAGGGATTTTTGGTCTTTTTATTCGTTCTTTATGGTTGCCGGGGGTCTCCGCGGCTTTTGGATTGGTAGCGATGTTTATTGTAATATCGATGCATCCTTTAGTACAATGTGCGGCAGTTACATTGGTGTTCGGTCTGGTTTTTATAGCTTTTGGCGAACTATTCAAGGTTCCGGTCTATATCGATTTGAAGAACCGCTTTATAAGAAATAAATAATCTTTTTCAGGAATTTCAAAGGGGTGTATGCATCTTGCAAATAAGATGCATATATGTTACAAATGGGTGGCGATATGAGGTGTGCTTTTGTTGTGTAACAAAAGTGTAACAATTATTGGCAGTGGAAAATGTCTGATAATTAGGGTGATGCGATGAAGAGCGCGGAAGATTTTTACAATTAACATTTATTTACATTAAAATTCTTGCTTTTGGTGAATTCTGCCTAATTTTGTCATGTCGAACAAAGAAAACGACAAATAAAAACTGAAAAAACTAACTCTAAAATATTTCATCATGGCATCTGCAAGTTTTCTCAATAATCTTACCGCACTTCAGGCAAATCTGCTGAATTTTGCTTATATGCTTACCAATAATCGTGATGACGCCCACGATCTTCTTCAGGATACAATGCTCAAGGCTCTTGATAATGAAGAGAAATATGCAGAAGGTACCAATTTCAAGGGGTGGGTATTCACGATTATGCGCAATACGTTTATCAACAACTACCGTCGTGGAGTCCGCAATGCCACAGTTGTCGATACTACAGATAATCTCTACTTGCTTAATCTTGGAGAAAGCACTATCGAGTCGCCTGAGGAAAGCTACAGCGCAGCTGAAATCAGTAAGGCTATCAATGAATTTTCCGACGAATACCGCATTCCGTTCTCTATGCACGTGCAGGGCTATAAATACAATGAAATTGCGGAGAAGATGAATCTTCCCCTCGGTACTGTCAAAAGCCGGATCTTCTTTGCCCGCAAGAAATTGCAGGAGCGTTTCAGCGATTATCGCTAATCGACTGCGATGATGCCGGATAATTAAGATAATATACCAGATTCAAGTATATATGCACTGTTGTCGGGGTGCGTTCGGATATTTTCGGGCGCACCCTGATTGTTTGCCGGCTACGTTTTTTTATCGGATGGATATAAAAATCTCCCTGCGTCCGGCGACCGGAGCAGGGAGCTATGCTTGGAACCTGAAGGTTATTATTTCAGAGCGTCTTTAACGGCATCGTTGGGTACCATTTCCTCTTTGAAGGTGTAGGCACCGGTCTTGGGCGAACGAACCATTTTGATAACTTTGCTATAGGTGCGGCCTTCGCCTTTCTGAAGGGTTGCGACGGTTTTCTTTGCCATATCTCAGAGATGTTTATTTGATTTCTTTGTGGATAGTCATGCGCTTGAGAATGGGATTGTATTTCTTGAGCTCAAGACGTTCGGGGGTGTTTTTACGATTCTTCGTGGTGATGTATCGGCTGGTGCCGGGCATACCGGATGCTTTGTGTTCAGTGCACTCGAGGATTACCTGTACGCGGTTGCCTTTTGCTTTCTTTGCCATAGTTGCGAGGTGTTTTGCGATTTAGAAACCGATGATTTTGATGTCAGAGTCCTGCAGATAGCCTTTTTCGGCGGCCTGCATCATGGCTGCGTTCAGACCTACTTTATTAATCATGCGGAGGCCTGCTGCGGAAATGGTAAGGCTGATCCACATGCCCTGTTCTACCCAATAGAACTTCTTTGTAAACAGGTTTACGTTGAATTTGCGTTTGGTGCGGCGCTTCGAGTGCGAAACGTTGTTGCCGACCATAGCTTTCTTGCCTGTGATTTGACAAATCTTTGACATGGCTGTTAATCGTTTATCGTTATTTTTTCTTTTAAATCTTTGAGATGGAACTGCGGTTTGAAACGTTTTCTCATATCACACGCGGGTGCATCTATTCCGCGCGCTTTTTACGCTCGCTACGCAATTCAGCGTGCAAAATAACGAATTTTTTTTCATTCACGCAAATTTTTATATGCTGTTGAAGAATATTTTTTAGAAATCCGCGTATTTTTCATCATAGAGTAACAGACAATTACATTTCGGATGCCGCTGCCGGCATTCATTGCAGTAGATAAATATGATTGAGCGGCTCAGATGAGCCGGAAATGGCGCAGGGACTGCCGGAGTCCGTCATCGTCAATGTCCGCGGTGATATAGTCGGCCTCCTTTTTTACAGCTTCTGAAGAATTTCCCATCGCGACGCTTGTTCCGGTGGCACGGAACATCGGAATATCATTGCCGCCGTCGCCGAACGATATGGCTTCTTCTTTCGAAAGACCTCGGAGGTGGAGATAATCGCGGACACCGCTGCCTTTGTCGATTCCGGCAATATTTATGTCGGCAAATACATCGCACCATCTTGAAGAACATAGTCCGGGAAGTTCTTCCATTACTTTCCGTTCTGTTTCCGGGTCGGTGAAAATACACATCTGTCCGGTTCCTTCTTTTTCGAACAGAGCGCGGAGATTGCGCACCGGCGGGCAGGGCGATGCAATGCGTGCCGCCATTTCTTCGACCCGGGGAGTAACCCGGTCGACAACAAAACCTTCCTTGAATTCAGCGGCGATAGCAAAATCATATCTCTTTCCCATTTCAAGAACGAGTTTGAACATCGTTTCGGGAATCGAATGGTGGTAGAGCTGGGTGCCGTCGCGCAACGCACATTCGGCGCCGTTCAATCCGATTATTGCAGAGTAATGTATCTCTTTGATTTCCGGTATGGGTTGAGCCGCGCGTCCGGTCGCTATAACTATTTCGATGCCGTTTTTAGTCAGTGTATTCAGACCAATGAGTGCGGAGGACGGTATGCGGTGTGAATTGAAACTCACAAGAGTTCCGTCAATGTCGAAGAAAGCAATTTTTATTTCAGACATTGTGTATGCTGCCGTTTTTTATTCGCGCGATATATTCCGTCGGGGTGATACCTTCAATATTTCTGAACATACGGCTGAGATGCTGGGGATAGTCGAAGCCGGCATTATATGCAACCTGGGAGACCGACATCCCGGATGCGAGGTCATTTTTTATTTTCTGAATGATGAATCTGCGGATATGACTGCCCGATGTATCGCCTGTTGTCTTTTTCACCAGGTCGCTGAAATAATTGGGCGACATACAGAGGCGGTCCGCGAAATATTGTACACCCGGCAGACCGTGTTTAAGTTGCATTCCGCTGTCGTAATATTCATTCAAAAGGCTGTTGAATCTGACAAGAATGTTTGAGTTGTCGAGTGTGCGTGTCACGAACTGTCGCTGGTAAAAACGCATGCAGTAATTGAGCAGCAGGCTGATATATCCTACTATTATATTGTCCTGAAATCTGTCGCGTCCTGATTCAAGTTCATTCTTGATATGGCGCATCATTGAAATGAAAACATCGCGTTCTTCGGCTGTCATGTGCAGCGCTTCATTGATATGATAATCGAAGAAAGTATAGTTCTTGATTTCTTTCTGTAGATGAGTGCCGTGCAGGATATCCGGATGAAAAAGGAGCGCCCAGCCGTCAAGGTCTACAAGTTCCCCGTTGTCTTCCTTGCCGCCTGTCTGTCCCGGAGCTACGCAGATAAGAGTACCGTCGGTGTAATCATACCGTCCGCAGCCGTAAGTTAGGTCGCCGACAGAGAGATGTTCGTGCATGAACATGCCATATACATCGTAATTGTTGAGGCTGTGTCTGACAGGAGACAGCCGGTCAAATTCGATGACGCTGACAAGAGGGTGCGGGTCGCTTTGCCCGAGAAACCCGCTGTAATCGCCGGGATATTTTACATTGAGGATGTTGCTCATTTTGCGGGACGAGTAGGAACTTTTGGTGTCGTCAAAGATAGCTTTTTTATTGGAATTTTGCAAGATAGAAGATTGCAATCGTGAAAAATGGTTTGTACTGCCAATCAATCGTAACGTCTGAATGTTTTCCGCTGATTAATTTTGCATTATTAAAATAGGATAATGCAGGATATTGATATAATTGGAATGATGCTAAATGAAGAGGTGGTATGTTATATTGCCCGTCGTCATCATTGCGATTCTCTTGAACTTGTTTCTTCTTTTGTATGGAAAGAAGATAGAGGCAAGGATTGGAGGCGGGGTCTCGAAACGAATGAAATAGAAATTATCGAGGGGCTGATTGACAGATACCGACAGATTGATAAATAATAACCTGTATGAAAAAGATATTTCTTATGGCGGCCGGCATGTTGGCATTATCTGGTCTTTTCCCCTTGCAGTATATGACGGCGGCTGTAAGAGAACCTGAAGATACTGAAAAACAAACCATGAACGCTGATACTGTTATAAAATTTCCTATGTCGGCTGACGGCATAATAAGACTTTCTAAAATTGAAATATATCCCCAGTACGTGGAAGAGTATATGGAATATGCAGCTGAGGTCGGAGAAATTTCACTGCGTATAGAGCCGGGTGTCATCACCATGTATGCGCTTGCCGATAAAGAAAATCCTTGCCATATAACAATCCTTGAGACTTATTCCAGTCGCGAAGCGTATGCCGATCATATAAAATCCACACATTTTCAGAAATATAAGCAGGGTACATTTCATATGGTTAAATCTCTCGTTCTTGCCGATCAGATGCCGCTGAATCCGGCAAGTCACCTGATAAACGAAATAAGATAGCCTTCTGCACAACAGCGCAGAAGGCAACAAAAAAGAGCCTGAACAGGCTCTTTTTTGTTAGGTTCCGTATTATCGTTTTATTTCCACCACTTCGGCGCGGCGATCCTGGAAATCATCGCCATATGCGTGAGTTGGTCCCATGCCGTGGACGGAGATGTTCTTGCGCGGGACTCCGTGGGCAACGAGATATTCGCCAATAGCTTTCGCGCGACGTTCGCTGAGCTTCTGGTTGTATGCCGGGCGTCCTTTCTCGTCGGTATAGGCACGGACATCGAGACACAGTCCGTTGGCTGTGGCATGCTCTGCGATGGCGGTTAGTTCCTTGTTTTCTGGAACGGTTGTGGAATCGAACTCAAAAAGATACACTACAGTACCCGATGGTGTCTCTATTACAGCAGCTTTTGTCGGTTGCTGCGTGATGGCGCTGTTGTCTGTCACGGCGGCTGCGTATGATACGTTGGACTCTTCGGGATAGCTGTTTTCAAGCGTCGGCTCGAATGGAGACTGGAAAGGATCCGGAAGCGGGCCGTGGATTGTCGGATCACCGTAAGTGCCGCTCTGAGAAAAATATTCTTCTGTCGCCACGGCATGTTTTGACGGGTATTTGCGGTTGCCAATTTCATGGGCGCCGAGCAGATAGCAGACTACACCGAATGTCATGCCCAGAAGAACAGCGGCGCCGTAGCGTATTACTTTCGGGGTCTCTTCCGCGTCGGCTGTCACAGGAGGTACGCTGTCACTGTCAGCCATGGGGTCTGCGGCATCGAGGAGCGGTTTGGTTTCAGGAGCCTGAAGCCTGACGGCATCCTTATGGGCTGATATATGTTTCTGCCCGTTTTTGTCATCGGAAGTTGCCATATCTTTGATTTTTATTAGTTGTAACGTTAGTTTTGTTCTTAACTAACAAAAACGCCCCCGCAACAGTTGTCGCGGAGACGTTAAAACTAAGACGTTAAAAGTCTAAAAATTACTTTATGGCCTCTTTCATTTCCTGTAGAGCCTTGGATAGTCCGTCGGCGTCCTTGCCTCCGGCCTGTGCGAACCCGGGCTGGCCACCTCCTCCGCCCTTGATGTTTCTGGCTGCGTTGCGTACGATTGTTGAAGCATTCAGGCCTGTCGCAACTATATCGTCGGTGAGCATAACAGTCAGTAGCGGCTTGCCAAGAGGGTCGGAAGTAGCGGCTACGAAGGCTGTATTCTCCGGTGACATGGAACGTACTGCGAAAGCGACATTTTTGACTACTTCCGGGACTCTTACACCGCAGAACACTATTGTTTTGATTCCGGCTGAATCTGTTGCGGATTCGAGAAGCTCTTTGGTGATATTGTTTATACGTTCCTTGAAATATTCCTCTACCTGACGTTTGAGGTCGTGATTCTCTTCTACGGAACGGCGCAGGGCGGCGAGAATGTCTGGGGCATTATTGAACATCTCACTGATATTTCTGATTGTTTCCCCTGCTTCATTCAGCATTTTCTCTACCTGCGGACCGGTGATAGCTTCGATTCGGCGTATGCCGGCGGCTATGCTTGATTCGCTGATAATCTTTATCATGCCGATATTGCCGGTATTGTCTACGTGTGTGCCGCCACAGAGCTCTACGGAGTCTCCGTAACGGATTACGCGGACCTCATCGCCGTATTTCTCTCCGAAGAGTGCCATGGCGCCCATGGCACGGGCTTCAGCGATGGGGACACTGCGGTGTTCGTCGCGTGCGATGGCTTCACGGACATGGCGGTTGGCGATATTCTCGACAGCTTTTATTTCTTCGAGTGTGAGTTTCTGGAAATGGGAGAAATCGAAGCGGAGCACTTCCGGCGACACGAAAGAACCTTTCTGTTCTACATGTGTTCCCAGAACTTCGCGTAGAGCCTGATGTAGCAGGTGTGTGGCGGTGTGGTTGCGGGATGTGCCTTGGCGGGCTTCCGTGTCGATGGCGGCTCGGAATATGGCGTTTACGTCGGCGGGAAGCTCCTTGACGATAAGCACGCCTACGCCGTTCTCTCGTTTAGTGTCGGTGACTTTTGTTACGGTGCCTGTGGCGGTGTCTGTGAGAGTGCCGCTGTCACCTGTCTGTCCGCCCATTTCGGCATAGAAAGGAGTCTCGGAAAGGATAATCTGATAGTATTCGCGGTTTTTCTGTTTTACGTGTCGGTAACGGAGGATGTGGGCTTCACATTCGAATGTGTCGTATCCGACGAATTTCTGTTCACCTTCGTTTACAGTAACCCAGTCGGCAGCCTCTACGGCGGCGGCGGCGCGGGCGCGTTCTTTCTGTGCTGCCATTTCCTTATTGAAGCCTTCAAGGTCGACATTCATTCCGTAATCCTTGAGAATAAGTTCTGTGAGATCGAGCGGGAATCCGTATGTGTCGTAGAGCGTGAAGGCCTGCTTGCCGGAAATTTCTTTGTGTCCTTCGGCTTTTGCGGCTTTTACAGCGTCGTCAAGAAGGCGGATGCCGTTTTCGAGTGTGCGAAGGAATGCGTCTTCCTCTTCTTTGATTACCCGCATGATAAGGTCGCGGTTTGCTGTCAGTTCAGGGTATGCCTCTCCCATGCTTTCAATCAAGGTGTCGATAAGACGGTACATGAAAGCCTTTTTCTGTTCGAGGAATGTGTAGGCGTAGCGTACGGCGCGGCGCAGGATACGTCGGATCACGTAGCCTGCCTTGGCATTGCCGGGCAGCTGGTTGTCCGCAATGGAGAAGGCGATGGTGCGTACATGGTCGGCGATAACTCGCATGGCTACATCAACATGGTGGTCCTTGCCATATTCTTTGCCGGAAAGCTGCGATATTTTATCGATAAGGGGTGTGAACACGTCGGTGTCATAGTTGGAGGTCTTGCCCTGGAGAGCCATGCAGAGACGTTCGAAGCCCATGCCGGTGTCAATAACCTTGGCGGGCAGCGGTTCAAGGCTGCCGTCTGCCTTGCGGTTGTATTGCATGAACACGAGATTCCATATTTCTATAACCTGCGGATGATCTTTGTTCACCATCTGTGCTCCGGGGATGGCGGCACGTTCCGCTTCGGGGCGCAGGTCGATATGGATTTCGCTGCAAGGGCCACAGGGGCCTGTGTCGCCCATCTCCCAGAAATTATCATGCTTGTTGCCGTTGATGATATGGTCGGCGGGCAAGTGCTTTTCCCATATCTGTGCGGCTTCGTTGTCGCGGTCGAGACCTTCGGCCGGCGAGCCTTCGAACACAGTGGCATAGAGGCGCTCCGGGTTGAGGCCGAGAACGTCCACGAGGTATTCCCATGCCATGTCGATGGCTTCTGCCTTGAAATAGTCGCCGAACGACCAGTTGCCGAGCATTTCGAACATGGTGTGGTGGTAGGTATCCAGACCTACTTCTTCGAGGTCGTTGTGTTTGCCGCTGACCCGCAGACATTTTTGGGAGTCGGCGACGCGCTTGTACGCCGCCGCTTTGTTGCCTAAGATGATGTCTTTGAACTGATTCATGCCGGCGTTGGTGAACATCAGCGTCGGGTCATCTTTGATTACCATCGGAGCCGAAGGTACGATGTGGTGGCTGTGGTTCTCGAAAAAGTCTTTGAATGACTGTCGAATTTCCTTGGCCGTTAGTGTCTTAGCGTTTGGCATATTGTTATTTTTATTGAAAGCTGTGTTTTTGGACGCAAATATTCGTATATTTGCGTTTTGAAAGTGCAAAATTAGTTGAAAAATACCGAAAATGCAAGAATAAGATCAAGCTGATGAGCCAGAAAGTCTACTATCGTTACAACAGTGCCACCGAACAGTACGAGAGGGTATATCCCGGTCGTAAAGAACGGATATGGGCGCAGTTGCGAGCCTATATATGGGCGGTAGCTATTGTGGCATTCGCCGGTCTGATGCTTTATAATTTTGTGGAGCTTCCGCGTGAACGGGATCTGCGGGTAAGGAGTGAACGTCTTGAAGCCCGCGTGGACCTTCTGAAACAGCAGGCCGACCGCGCACTGTCGGTAATGGAGGATCTTGCCGAGCGGGATAATAATTTTTATCGCGCCATGATGCAGACCGAGCCGATGACGGCGGCTCGACGCTATGCCGGTCTTGAACGCCGCCGTAATATCGACAGCATAAGTGCCCTGGATGACGAGGCTCTCGTTCATGATGTCACCTCGAAGCTCGACAGGCTCGACAGGATGGTATATGCGCAGATAAAATCGTTCGATTATCTCGCGACGATGGTCGACAGCCAGAAGACGCGTGTCAATCACATGCCGGCCATCCAGCCGGTTCCTGAGAAATTTCTGCGTACGATGGCATCGGGTTATGGCGCCCGCCTCGACCCTGTGTACGGTACTATGAAATTTCATGAGGGTCTTGATTTCTCCGCTCCCATAGGAACTCCTGTCTATGCCACCGCCGACGGTGCTGTCCGCACGTCGTCATGGCAGAGCGCATATGGAAATATGGTGGAAATCGACCATGGCTTTAACTATACAACGCGCTACGCCCATCTTTCGAAGCTTATTGCAAAGGTGGGGCAGAATGTAAAGCGCGGAGACCTAATAGGCCTTGTAGGCAATACCGGAAAGTCGACAGGGCCTCATCTGCACTATGAGGTGCGCTACCGCGGTGCGCCTCAGAATCCTGTTAACTACTATTTTTATGACCTCTCGCCGGAGCAATACGACGAGTTAATACGTCTGGCCGAGAATGCCGGGCATGTAATGGACTGATGGCTGACGAACTTACGAAAAAATATTACAGAATCGGCGACGTATCCGAGCTTCTCGATCTCCCCCAGTCGACCCTTCGTTTCTGGGAACATGAATTTTCGGAGCTGCGTCCGCAACGGAGTAACAAAGGTATAAGAAGATATACACCGAACGATATCGATATTCTGCGGGTAATAAAGTTCCTGATCAAGGACAAAGGTCTTACGATAGAAGGTGCGCGCGAACATCTGAAACGTAACCGTCATGCCGTCGACAGGCGCCATCAGACTATACAGCGTCTTCAGGAAATCCGGCGCGGACTCACAGAGCTTCTCGATTCTATGGGAAAACGTGGCCGGTAATAAACCTGTTAAAAAACACGGCTTTTTTATTTAAAAATGCTTGAATATTTCAATAGCGATATACCCGAATAGTTATCGGCATCCTGCAAACTTAAATGAAAAAGCTATGCTGCTTCGATTGCATCAGGGGGTATGCAGGATTAAATGAAATAGCCGTGGTTAATTAAAAAGGGGATTCCCCTCTGATTGAGATGAATCCCCGTTGGGATATTATTCCGTTTATTATTTTATGAGTACTTTGGTGACTGAGCGTCCATGGCGTCGGATATAGATACCGTTTTCGGGATTCTCGACACGCATACCCTGTAGATTGAAATATTCGGCAGGTATGTTTGCGTTATCGGTTGCCACGTCTTCGATTCCTGTCAGGCCGTTGTAGCGTACGGGATTTCCATCGACAAGTTCGTATGTGAGCCAGTAGCGTTTATAGGCGGCTTCGACATCGCTCGGCAGACAGAGATTGTGCTCACGTTCGTATGAACCGTCATAGATGATAATCTGTCCGGCTTGTGAGCTGCTTCGCATCGGAAGGGTCGACATGAACTGTGTCATGGCATCTCCGACGAGCTTGTTGCCATAGCAGATTATGAAATTAAGGTCGCTACAGCCGGAAACGTCGAGGCTTTCAAGTTCATTTCCGAATATCAGCAGGGTTTTCAGCTTGGCATTCTTTGATACATTGAGATTTGTCAGCCCGTTTACAGAAAGGTTCAGTTCCGTCAGGTTCGGGCATGCGGAAACGTCAATTGTATGTATATTTGCGAAATTTGCTGCAAGAGTGCTGGCATCACCGAATACAGTGACGGTTTCACCTGCCGTTACACTAAGGGTAAGTGCATTGCTGCCCCAGCCTACGAGTTCGGCGTTTTCAACAATAGGATAGTACTCGGCATCGGTGAATTCAATGTTGAGCATTATGTTGGAGGATTCGGTTATCGAGAAAGTGAAATATTCATCAGGAAGTACGGGTCCTGTCGGCTCGGAGCCTTCGTATTTTTTTCCCATTCCGTAGTTGTCGCCTCCGCTGTAGTCGTATACAAGCCAGTTTTTACCCTTGGCTATCGCCACAT
Source organism: uncultured Muribaculaceae bacterium (assembly GCA_910576775.1). Lineage (GTDB taxonomy): Bacteria > Bacteroidota > Bacteroidia > Bacteroidales > Muribaculaceae > CAG-873. The sequence continues at coordinate 76,960 of CAJTJV010000009.1, forward strand.
CGTTGGTGGTGGCCACATTCTTTTCGTCAGGATCCTTGGTGTCGATGACGTATAGGTAAGGATTGTTTGCTGTTCCGTCGGGCAGCGATTCCATGAATAGTTTCATTGCTTTTCCGTTCAGGTTGTTGGAATAGCAGTCTACGCGCATTATGCCTGTGCAACCTTCGATATTCAGCGAACGGAGAGCATTCTTTTGAGCATGGATCTGTGTCACTGCCGGTGCGCCGGTCAATAGGAGGGTCTCAAGGTCGTTGTCGCTGCAATCAAAGGATGTTAGTTTTGACATATCGCCTACGAAACTGATATCGTTGATATCGTTCCCGGGGCATTCGAAGATTGTAATGTCACCTTTGACGAATATTTCGGACGATGTGAGCGTCAAAGTGTTGTTTCCGTTGATAAACGACTCTTCACTGACGCCTTCAACAGTGAATGCGCCTGTTGATTTTATATAAAGCTTCACAGTTTCACCTGCTTTGCGCGAGGTAGTGAATTTGATGCCATTGTCGGAAATTACAGGTTCGTAATCTGCTCCGTAATAGAACTGACCCTTCATTGACGGGGTTTCCTGTCCGCCTGCGAAATCCATTGTCACCCATCCTTTGGCACGTGCTGTCTCGACGTTTTTTACAAGACAGACGTTACCTTCTGTATTTTTGTCGGCAAAAGTGTCTACGATGTAGATCATAGCCGGCGATTGTTTTGCTTCCGGTAAGTTTGCCATAAAACTGTCCATGGCATCGCCTTCAATACGGTTGCAGAATGCATATATCCAGTTGAGTTTTGTGTTTTTGCTAAGGTCGAGGGAAGAAAGAAGATTATTCTGGATATAAAGGTCCTCGAGGACGGAGAGGCCGCTGAGGTTGGCCGATGTCAGTTTGTTTCCGGAAAGATCAAGTTTGTTTAATGATGCTTTTTGGCCGAGTGTTACCGATATCAGTTCGTTTTCTGCGGCATTGAGATTTTCGAGAAGGTCGTTTTTGCTCACGTCAACAGTCGACAGCTTGTTGCTGTGGCAGTCGAGTACAGCGAGCTGAGGACAATTGTCCAGATTGATGTTTTTGAGACTATTGTCGTTGCATTTGAGTATGTACATCGTGGGGGCGCTCTCTACGGCGAGCGATGTGAGCTGGCAGCCGTATACTTCGAGTTCGTCGATATTTCCGGAGATTGTAATCTCTGTTCCGGGGCCTTTTGATTTATAGATTCCGAAGAAATCGCCTTTGTCGGCACCGCTTATGGTGGTGGAATTATACGGCAGCGAATAAATACGGAGTTCGGTGCCGGCCGGAGCCTGTGTTGTCATTCTGACGGTGCTTTGGGCATAAATCACCTGGGGAAGGATCGCTAAAAGCAGGGCGGCGGTAAATCTGGTAAATTTGTTTCTCATATTTTACAATAAATAATTAATGTCCGGTGCAAAAATAAGAAAAATTATTTATTGGTAAATCATTGCCACATATATTGCAATTATATAACAAAAGAGAGAAGCTTTTTCCGGCTTCTCTCTTTTGTAGTTATTATACAGACTGTCAGTATATGAGTTCGATGTCGTCGATATACATCACTGAGCCTCGTCCGCCGCAGAAATAGTCGCCGTAGCGGCTTGCCGAAGCGACGAACATCAGGCGTGTGGGTTTGACGTCGTTCTTGAAATATTCGATAGGCAGGACAAACTCGATCAGCCCGTCGCCGGCTGTTGCCTCGGTGAATACTTTTTCGGCGTACGCAACGACGTTGGCGTCGTTCTTGCTGAAGAACTGTTTTGTAGCTGTGTTTACCACTACCGACCAGGAGTCGTTGTTGTAGGTGTTTTTACCGGTGTCAGTGTCATCGCAGAGTGCAAGGTAGACGATGCCTTCGTCCATATCGCCGATGTTCTTGCTGAAAACACCTTCTACGGTGATGGCTTCTTTCTTGTCTGCGATTGGCTTGGGTTCGTATTTAACCCATACCCTTACAGCCTTGGGCAGATATTTGAAATCAAACGGACGGCCCCATCCGAGTATGCCGTTGGTACCCTGTGTGTCGAGATATTTGCCTATAAATACATTTCCGGCGGCAAATTTTCCGAGGTTGCCGACTCCGACGAATTGTGATGACAGTTTTGCGGAGTAGTTGCCGGAATGCTTGATTGTGCTTTCCGGTCCGGTGATGTTTTTGTTCATTGTAGCCGAGCCGTGGTTTCCGGAGTCCCAGAACATGGAAGCTTCGTTGGCGGCGACAAGCCAGGCTTTTGAGCTTGTGTTCCATTCTTCGAAGCCTCCGTTGGGAATAACGGGAACTGCGTCGGTAGAGAAATACAGCACAAGGTTGGATGCCGATCCGTCGAACAGGGCGCAGTATTCATACTTGGTGCCTGATTCGAGACCGGTAAGTTTTGCCTCGAATGTGGCTCCTACAGCGAGGGCGCGCGAAATCGGAGTGGCACTGATTTCTTTCCAGTCAGCTGCGCCGGCCTTGCGGTAACGGAAGCCTACATTCTCCACACCGTCCTTGGTGACAACGCCGCGGAGGGTAGCTTCAGTCAGGGTAATTGTTTCGGATTCTACCGGGCGAGCCTCTACTTTGGCATCGGAAACGTTGAAACGTACAGTAGTGCGGGAGCGGAGGTTTTCGCTGTCGGTAGCTGCCATCTCGAAATCGTAGATGCCGTTTTCAAGAGTATTGGTAAACGCTTCCTCGAAATTCACCTGAACGATTGTGCCGCCGTCCTGGTCGTATTTTCTCCAGGTGACACCTGCATTGTTAAGGGTTGATACGACAGTCTGTGAGATTGATGTGCTGAGAATATCAAAATCCGAGCCTCCGAGAGCAGGAATAAGAGTTGTGAAGCTGTCGCTGCTCAGTCGTACCGATGTGATGTCGTTGGCGCTGGCGATGTAGACCGTCTGTCGTCCGAACGATTTGGATTCCCCTGAGAGGCCTTCGTTGAGGTCGAAACCATAACCGGAGAATTTGGGCGCTGCGGTGACGATGAAGCCATCTTCTTTTACAATCTCTTGTTTGTCGATTACGATATTGAATATGCCGCCGCCGACATCCTGTGTGGAACCACGGTATTCGATGTTGAGAATATACCAAGTGGCCGGTTTGACATTGGATATGACTCCCGTATGCTCGAAAGCCTCGCCGCTGAGCAATTTGCCCCGGAGAGTATAAGTGAGGTCTTTCTCTCCGGCCGGCATCATGAAATAGCCTTTGGCTTTTTCGTTACCGACAAAATCGAGTGTCCCTTTCTTGTGTCCGATAGTCATTGTATAATCGGTAAGCGCTTCGCCGATATTGTCTGGATAGGATACGGAGGCCACTACATTCGCAATTTTGCAGGCGAGGTCTACGCGGGTGGTGATGCCCGATTTTATGTCGAACTCTACGCGGCCTTTGTAGCAGCGCTTGTCGAAAGAAGCGGAGACAGAATCGCCCGCCCATGCCTGAGCGACGTATGCGCCGTTTACAAGGTTGATGCCGGATGGAACCTCGCCGACGCCCTGATAGCGGCGTACGAGACCTTTGGAGTTGGAAATCCATATTTCACAGCTTTCTTTGAGCGATTCTGCATCGTAGGCGCGGGAAATGACGTCTACCTCTTCGCTCATCGTGGTGTTGAGTGCGAGCTGGCCTTCTGCCGAAGGTTTGTATATATCCTCGGCGCAGGATGCCGTCATGCCGGCGAAGGCGGCGAGCATCAGATAAAGATTAATCTTTTTCATATCTATGACGAGGGTTTATCAATTTTTGAAAGTGAGTGTTTTGCTTGATTCGCTTCCCTTGGAATCCACGACTGTGATTGTGAATGTATGGGTGCCGGGGAATGAACCTAAAAGCGGTACAAACATGGAAATGTCAAAATCGAGGGATTTCTGTCCGATAACGGCGTCGCCTACCGGGAATTCAAGGCTTGCGAGATTATCTGCCTGATCTCCCGGATATGCAAGGTCGAATTCCATGGGAAGCATTTCCGATACAGAGGCCTCAAAATTCGCATTGTCAGTAGCGATTTTCACCTTGAGGTTGGCGAAACCTTCTGGGCAGGAAATTGAAACTACTGCTGTTTCCGGGTCGCCCGAGTATTTCGTGGGATCGTTGACACCGTCGAGGTTGATGGTTGTGCTTTCGAACTTGGCGGCTTCGTCCGAGGGAGTCGGAGGTGTTGGTTCGTCCGGATCTTTTCCGGGATCCCATGGGTTCTTGATGTCGCCGATTATGTCCTCTTCGACTGTCTGGTTGCCGTCGATGTCCTCGATAATCATATCTGCGTCGACTGTTATGCCTCCCGGATCGACGGTTCCTGTCTGTTCGGGAACGGGCGGAATTGTTTTTGCTCCGAAATTTATGATGCGGTGCTGTCCGGCAGCCACGTTTGTGAGATTAACGGATTTTGTGATAGCCGTTCCGTTAAGGACGCCGTTGAAGGTTACAATCATAGTTGTGGAGCCTTCAAGAGCCTCGAAATATCCGGCACGTGTCTCGCCGAGGGTGAAATCAAGAACGCCGAGGTCGTTGGCTTTTACATTTACAGTTGCCTCGGTAAGCATGCTTTTTAGTTCATCGCTGTAGGTTATGGTAACTTTGATGGACGAGAATTTGCATACGATTTCCTCAACTTCGGTTATCTTGCCGCTTGTGATGCTGAAATCGCGCGAACCGATAAAATATGGCTTGTCCCATTCGGCTTTCTGTACGTCGTGCGATTTGACACTCACGGTGTATTCACCTACATTGAGAGTCACAACCTCAGGCATTTCACCATAGGTATATGTATAAACAGGTGTGTTCTCTCCTTTTTTCGAGATGCTTACTTTATAGTTCTGTATCTCGGCGTCGGATGATGCACGGCTCATGTCATTTTCAATGAGCTTAACGGCATCGTCGTTTTTTACGTCCATCGCGCCGAGAGCCAGTTCGCCTTCGGCCGGTGATGGCGGCGTCCATGCGCCGTCGCACGATGTCATGGCAAACATCAGGCAACCGGCTCCAAGAATGTTGAATATATTGCTTTTCATTGTTCTGTTCATTAGTAGGTTAATTCGATGTCGTCGATGTAGAGTTTAGAACCTATATATCCTTTCGAAGTGCTTGCATTCGCCGATGGTGGAGTGTCATAATTTGATGTACTGAACGGCAGGCAGTCAAGGTTATCTGATGATTTGAAAATCACAATTATTCTTGCGGCTTTTGCTAGCCCGCGTGAATGGGGAAATTCAAAACTGTGTTTTTCATATCCGGTGTTGGTGATCCGCATGTTCTTTGAGAAAAGAACAGTACCGTGGGCATCAAGCAACCGGGCTTCGGCATATCCGTAGTCAGCACTGTTTTTAGCTGAGTATTTTGCATAGAAAGTAACAGCGGTAGGACGTGATGAGAAATTTAATCCCGAATAGTCTGCTTTTTGCGTAGAACTATTGTATGTTCCGAGATAAAGTTCTCCGAAGGTTGTGTGTTCGCATTTGCCTTTCCATCCAAAAAGTTCAAAGGCTGTATTACCAGAACCCCAACCAACGCTTTGTATTAATGCAGACGTTCCGTTGTACGCATCTCCGCCGGAAACGGGGGAGGTTCCGGATTTTACGGAATAGCCACAGTTAGGTGCGCCGGAGCCGTTCGGGTTGGTGCCGGTCGATGTTGTCAATAAATTCATCGTTCCCCAGGGGCCTTCATTGCCAACTGTAGCATTCGGGTAATCGACCTGCCACCATCCATTCTTCTGGCGAGTACCCACAGACCACTCTTCCATACCTGCATTCGGCAGCTGAGTGGCGGCTTCTGTTGTGAGTGTGGAGCGGTTGGAGTATGTGTTGCCGACTTTGGCGCGGACGGTATAGGCTTTGCCGGGGGTGAGTGATTTTACATCGAAATAGCTGCCGGAAACCGTCTGCGAGGCGTTGGCGAAATTACCGTTGGATTCCTCGATAACAATCTGTACTTGCGACAAGTCGGGAGCCGGGGCACCCCCGACGCCTACAACATCCATATATGCATGGGTTGCAAAGACGTCATTGTCGGAGAACGACAGTGCAAATGGGGCGGGTGCAATCTCAAGTTCATTGCTGCCGATGCGTCCGCAGATAAGCTTTATAGTTAGTCGGTCCTCTATATCGGCCGGCGTCTTGATAGTCAGCTTGTATGATGCCGAACGAGCGGAGCTTTCTGTGAACTCTATAATCCCGGCCTCGCTTGTGGTGCCGCGTTTGTTCTTGTATTCCACTTTGAGGTTCTCTTTTGAAAGGGGAATATTGGCGGTAAGAGTGAAGCTGACGGGCATATCGTCGGAGAAATAAGTGTCCGCGATATTGGCGATGCTGAATTCCGGTTCCTCGAGGTTGAGTTCAACCGTTACGGGAGCCTCGACGGTGCGGGAGAGAATATCTGTTACCGATACTGTGAAGCGGGCAGTGCCGGCAGTGAGGAATTCCGCCATCGGGGCAAAATCGATAAGAGCCATAGTGCCGGGGTTTTTCCACAGACCGACAACTTTCAGCCCTTTATCCGTCATCAGTGTCTGTTCCGCGGTTGTAGCGGTGAGCAGGTCGATGCTTTCCGGCCATCCGTTCGCAATCAGATAGCTTGATTCTGTGTTGAGGGTTACGCTCTTGAATCCGGCCATTGCAGTGAGTGTGAGCTGTGCCTTTGCATTGTTTGTCACACCGGCGATAAGATTTACCGGTGAGCCGGCGGTGAACCCTTCCGTGGCTATTTCCGGTGCGGGCTTGCTCATTATTTTGTCGCTCAGGTCTATGATGACGGGTTCCTGCTCGAGCGTGTCGTCGAAACTTACCGTCATCGAGGCGTCGGATACGTTGCCGCCGTTGACATTCACGGTGATTACATAATGGTGGCGCGCCTGTGCGTTTATAGATGCGATATTGAACGAGCCTTCCTGTCCGTTAGGTTTCACCACTCGGACTGTGAATGTTGCAGAACCCGGAGCGATATATAGCGGTCGGGTCTCGTCCTTGGTATACTCGTAAGTACCTTTGGCGGTTACAAACTGACCACTGTAGTCAGTCATGTATTTTTTGAATTCGTCGGTGAAAACTACGCTTATTTTGGCGTTTACAACAGTTGCGGTAAGGCTTACGCGAGATGTCTGGCCGTCTGAAACACGGACGGGGACTGATCCGGAGTAGGCGGGTTTCTCAAAACCTTCGGACTCAGGATCGCCATAAAAAGCGGTGAGGGTATAGTTGCCTACGCCGAATTCTTTTGTTTTATCGAAATCAGAAACTTTATCCCAAGTGTGGCGATACGAACCATCGTCTTTGGAAAGAGTCATCGACAGGTCGTCGACAGTGATTTCGTCACCGGCACGCGACAAGGTCTGTCCCATGCCTTCGACGTCGCTGTCGCAGCCCACCGATGGTGCTATGCGGCCGGAGCCTGAACCGTAGCCCCCTGTTTCTTCCGAGCAGGAGATCCCGATAAGACCCATTGCCAATATCATAGCTTTCGTGATGATTGACTTTTTCATCTTGATAGTAAATGGTTTATTTATGTGTTATTATATTCGATACGGAAAACGATACAGCCTATTGATGGTTTAGAGCAGTATGATAATTTTTTAGAAAATCAGCACAAATTTATAATTTTGATTCGGAATGGCAAAAAAAATATGGAAATCGGAACAACAGTTGTCCGATATTGCCAATAATCCGAATAATTAATGCTTTTCTACCACGGCTCTTTCATTTAGGATATTTTTGTGCATGTATCGTGAGAGCCTCGGAGAGGCGTCATAATGTGAAAACCCC